>JBARVT010000310.1:0-7541 GCA_049646405.1 Alteraurantiacibacter sp. | reverse complement strand
GCATGGATGCGGGCGTGCAGCTGCTGCGGGTGCACGACGTCGTCGCCACCGTGCAGGCGCGCAACGTCTGGCGCGGCCTGCGCGATGCGGCGCTGACCGACTTTGCCGGATTAGTTGCGTAAGGGTTCGAACATGAGGCTGCGGCGCACCTCGCCCAACGCGGCGAAGCCAGCATCGACATCGGGGTTGGTCCGGTCGACCAGCAGCAGCGTGCGATCGCGCTGTGGCAGAAAGGTATAGCGCGTCGTCGCGCGTTCGGTCGTGCGGGTGTAGGCCAGACCTTCGACTCCGCTAACCACGTCAGGTTCGAGCGAGCCCTCTCCGGAGCTGCGCAGTTCGGCGGCGTACGCGGCATAGGGGCGGTCGAGCAAAGCGATGGCGAGGCCGACCTCCTCGCTCGCTGAACAGTGGGAACCGTCACGTGGGGCCCCGAAGGAGCATTCGCTACTCGCCATGGTTCGCGACAGCGATGCGGGGATGAATTTCACAGCCGTAACGGTCGTGGACATGCTGGGCGGGACGGCGATCTGGGTTTCGGCGCGGGTCAGTTCGCTCGCGTCGAAAGCGTAGGCAACCTGGCCATAGCTGTCGCGTTCCAGGCCATCGTCCATGACCCCTTGCGCGGTCGCTTCGCCCTTGGTCGGCACATTGGCATCGCCGCACGCTACGAGCGCGAAGGCGAGCAGAGTGGCGCGACATTGATACATGTTAGGTTAGCGCACCAGACCCGGGTCGGGTTCCAAGAAATGCGCGGCCGCGTTAACCTTTGCGATGAACCGTTTAGGCGGCGTTATCTATCCCGAGATCGGAGAGCTTGCGGTAGAGCGTCGAGCGACCGATGCCGAGCCGACGGGCCACCTCGGTCATGCGGCCGCGATAATGCCCGATGGCAAGGCGGATGACGTCGGCCTCGATCTCCTCCAGCGGACGGAGATTGCCATCTTCGGTGTAAAGCATCACGCCCGCGCTCTCGCGCACCGGAACGTCGGGGGCTTCGCACTCTCCGACGATCTCACGCAGCTGCGGGAAGTCCTCGGTCGTCAGCGCATCGCCGTCGCAGAACACGGCGGCGCGAAACAGTACGGCTTGCAACTGGCGGACATTGCCCGGCCAGTCGAAGGCGGAAAGCAGTTGCAGCGCGTCGCCGGTGATGCCGAGCGGGCGCAGGCCCGGCTGCTCGCCGATGCGGGTGAGGAAGTGACGGGTTAATGCGGGCACATCCCCGCCGCGTAGCCGCAAGGGCGGCAGTTCGATCGAGGTGCGCGACAGCGCCGCCAGCAACCGCTCGCGGAAATGGCCGGTCGCGACAAGATCCGCCAGTGGCAGGTTCGATGCGGCTATGATCCGCGCATCGACCTTGAACGCATATTGCGCGCCAACGGGCTTCACCTGCCCGCTTTCGAGCACGTCGGCGAGGCGATCCTGCAGGTCTTGCGACAGCCGGTCCACCTCGTCGAGCACCAGCGTGCCGCCGTCGCAATGCTGTATCGCGCCGACCTGCTGCTCGAATGCGCCGGGAAACGCGCCTTTCTCGTGGCCGAAGAGGGTGGATTCGAGACTGCTCGCCGGAATCCCCGCGATGTTGAGCATGCGCAGTGTTGTCTTCGCGCGCGGAGATGCACCGTGCCTCGCGCGGACCAGCATTTCCTTACCGGTGCCGCTTTCGCCCTCGATCAGCACATGGCCATGCCCGCGCGCCGCTTTGGCCGCCTTGGCCAAAGCATCCCGGAAGGGGGGGGCGGTGCCGACCATCGCGTCGAAATCGAGATCGGAGTCAAATTTCTCCGACAGCGGGGAAAGCTCGTCCTTCGGCGCCTCGCGCGTGGTCGCATTGCGCAGCGCCTGCATCAGGCGATCGGGCGCGACAGGCTTGACGAGGTAATCGGTCGCCCCGGCGCGCATCGCCTCCACTGCGAGCTGCGGGCTGGTGCTGGTCGTCAGCATCAGGATCGGCAGCGCGGGGCGGCGTTCCTTGAGTTCGGCGATTAGCTCGCAGGCGCGCTCGCCCGGCACCCACTGATCGAGGATGATGGCGGAAAGCTGCATGCCCTGCCGCGTGCCGAGCGTGGCGATCGCCGTCTCCGAATCGTTCACGACGAGCGTGCGCCATCCCTCGCGCCCGGCAAGCGCGGAGATAAGCCGGCTTTGCGCCGGTTCGTCGTCGATCAGCATCAGCAGGCGCTGTTCGGCCTCGGCCATGCAATACCACCCGGTTGGCCCGGATCGTCCGGGCGGGAATGGCCGAGCTAGCAGCGGCAGGTAAAAAGGCGATTAAGGCTGAGCGACAACCTTTGTGCGCTTTCCACGCTGCATCCCGGCAGGGACTTGAGAGATACGAAGCCGCGCGATACAGCTTGGCGAGGACATCACTTTACCGACACAGGATATTCGCTGATCCAATGGCCAATCCACACGACATGAAAGAAGCCAACGGCTTTTATTCCAGCTTCATCGGCACGTTGAAATGGACGGTGCCGTTGATCCTCGCGATCACCGCGCTCGTCGTCTTCCTGATAAGCTGACGGCGGAGCGGGGGCGGATGCGGATCGCGGTTCTGAAGGAACGGGCAGCCGGCGAGAGCCGCGTCGCCGCCACGCCGGAAACGGTCAAGAAGTTCGGCGTGCTGGGTGCGACGGTCGCGGTAGAGGAAGGCGCGGGCGCGTCCGCCTCAATCACCGACGAGGCATATCGCGAGGCCGGGGCCGAAGTCGTGCCTGCCGCCGAGGCGGTCGAGAATGCCGACATCGTCATGGGCGTGCAGGCGCCCGATGTGTCGCTGCTGCAGGGCGCGAAGCCTGGCGCGTGGATCGCGGCGACGTTCGAACCTTTCGGACAACGCGAGCGAGTCGATGCCTATGCGAGCGCCGGGTACGAGGCACTGGCAATGGAGTTCATGCCGCGCATCACCCGCGCGCAAAGCATGGACGTTCTCTCCAGCCAGTCCAACCTCGCCGGGTACAAGGCGGTTCTGGCCGCTGCCAACGAATATGGCCGCGCTTTCCCGATGATGATGACCGCGGCGGGCACTGTTTCGGCGGCCAAGGTGTTCGTCATGGGCGTGGGCGTTGCGGGGTTGCAGGCCATTGCAACGGCCAGGCGGCTTGGCGCGCAGGTCTCCGCGACCGACGTGCGCTCCGCCACCAGGGAACAGATCCAGTCGCTCGGCGCAAAGCCCGTCTTCGTGGAAAGCGTCGAGGGAATCGAGGGGGAGGGCAGCGGCGGCTATGCCACCGAAATGAGCGAGGAATACCAGAACGCGCAGGCCGAACTTGTCAGCGCACATATCGCCAAGCAGGATATCGTCATCACCACCGCGCTGATCCCCGGCCGCGCCGCGCCGCGCCTCGTCAGCGACGCACAGATCGCGACGATGCGCGAAGGCAGCGTGATCTTCGACCTCGCGGTGGCGCAAGGCGGGAATGTCGAAGGCTCTGCGTCAGACGAAACCGTGGTGAAGCACGGCGTCAAGATCATCGGCTTTTCCAACACCGCGACACATCTGGCGGCGGATGCCAGCGCCTTGTTCAGCCGCAATCTCTACAATTTCCTCAACGCCTTCTGGGATGAGGAAGCGGGCCGGCCGGTGCTCGACGAGGAAATCGGCGACGCCGTGCGACTGACGCAGGGCGGGGCTGTGGTGAACGAGCGACTGAAGGTGGACTGAGATGGGCCTGCTCAACGCCACGACAGCGACCGCAGAAGGCTTCATCAAGGAACACGGTCACAGCCTAGTCGAAGGCGAGCAGATTCACGTCGCCTTCAAGGCGGTGCGCGACTGGATCGTGTTCACCGACTGGCGCGTGATCCATGTCGACGTGCAGGGCATCACTGGCTCGAAGAAGGAATACAAGTCGGTCCCGTACCGCTCGATCAATGCCTACGCGATCGAAAGCGCGGGCACTTTCGACCTCGATGGCGAGATCAAGCTGTTCGTCTCCGGCCTCGGCGGTATCCAGTTCAAGGTCGGCCGCGACAGCGATGTCTCGGGCTTGCAGAGCCTGCTCGCCGAGAAACTCAGGAGCTGAGCGTTACACGCGGATCGCTTTCTTTCGATGGACGTGCATCCGAAACGGCACCAAACCCGTAGCTTTCAGGTAACCTTATCAAAGAACAGGAGACCTGAGATGCGAATTTTGAAAACCGCGGGTACCGCGCTTGCCCTGACAATGGCGACCACCGGCTGCATGACGATGGATGGCGGCATGGACGATGTCGCCTACATCGACGGCGCGGCGATGTATGCGAACCAGAACATCGTCGAAAACGCGATGAATTCTCCGATTCATACCACGCTGGTTGCCGCCGTGCAGCAGGCTCAACTTGTCGACACTTTGAGCGGCCCCGGACCCTTCACCGTGTTTGCGCCCACCGACGAGGCATTCGCGCGCGTCCCGGCCTCTATGCGCAACTCCCTGATGATGGATCAGAACCGTGCCATGCTGCAAGGCGTGCTGACCTACCATGTCGTACCCGGCCGCGTGACCGCGGCGGACCTGATGCGCCGTATCCAGACCGGTGGCGGCACCGCCATGGTGCAGACGGTGCAGGGCGAACAACTCACCTTTCACATGCGTGACGGCAATGTCATGATCATGGGCAAGAATGGCAGCTCCGCGTATGTCACGCAGGCAGACGTCATGCAGTCCAACGGCGTAATCCACGTGGTGAACGGGGTGCTTACCCCCTCCATGTGATGGAACGAACTTCCTCGGAAAGGGGTCGCGGGCATGCAGCTTGCGGCCCCTTTTCGATTCCGCACTCGACTTCGCGCCCCCGCTCTTGCAGAAAGTGCCAATGGCGTAAGGGAAGGGGCACACATCTTGGACTTCATCAGTATCCTGTCGATCTTCGTGCTGGCGTGCTTCGTCGGCTATTACGTGGTCTGGTCGGTCACGCCCGCGCTGCACACGCCGCTGATGGCGGTGACCAATGCCATTTCCAGCGTCATCATCGTCGGCGGGCTGATCGCCGCGGCGGAGGCGGGAAGCGATGTGGCGAAATGGCTGGGGCTGGCCGCCGTGGTGCTCGCCAGCGTCAACATTTTCGGCGGCTTCGCGGTTACCGAGCGGATGCTCGCCATGTACAAGAAGAAGGATAAGTGATGGGCCTGTCCTTCCTCATTGCTACAGCCAGCACCGGCGCGCATGGCGCCGTGAATCCCTTGGTCGCGCTCGCCTATCTGGTGGCGGGCGTGTTCTTCATCCTTGCGCTGCGCGGCCTCTCCAGCCCGGCGACGAGCCGGACGGGCAATCGCAACGGCATGATCGGGATGGCCATCGCGGTCGTCACCACTCTCGTCACGCACGACATCGCCAATATCCTCGAGATCGGGATCGCCATCGCCATCGGCGCGATTATCGGTGTTACCATCGCGCGGCGGATCGCGATGACCTCCATGCCCGAGCTGGTCGCGGGCTTCCACTCGCTTGTCGGCCTTGCCGCGGTGCGGGTGGGCTGGGCGGCCTATCTCAATCCGGCGGCTTTCGGACTGATGGGCGCGGACGGTCTCGGCGCGGTGAGCAAGGTGGAGATGGGGCTGGGTATCGCCATTGGTGCGATCACCTTCTCCGGCTCCGTCATCGCCTTCCTGAAACTGAGCGGCAAGATGAGCGGTTCGCCCATCCTGCTGCCTGCGCGGCACGCCATCAACCTCGGTGTGCTGGCGGCGATTATTGTGCTGACTGCGCTGTTCGCCATGGCGGGACCGGGCGACACGATGCCGCTGATCGTAGGGCTGACGGTCCTGGCCTTCCTCATCGGCTTCCTCCTCATCGTCCCTATCGGCGGAGCGGACATGCCGGTCGTGGTGTCGATGCTGAACAGCTATTCGGGTTGGGCGGCGGCGGCGATGGGCTTCACGCTCGGCAACACCGCGATGATCATCACCGGCGCGCTGGTCGGCTCGTCCGGCGCGATCCTGAGCTACATCATGTGCCGCGCGATGAACCGCAGCTTCCTCTCGGTGATTGCGGGCGGCTTCGGCGCCGATGCCAGCGCCAGCGGGGGCGAGGCGAAGGAGCAGCGCCCCTACAAGCAGGGCAGCGCGGCGGATGCGGCCTTCATGCTCGAACAGGCGGAAAAGGTCATCATCATCCCTGGCTACGGCATGGCGGTGGCGCAGGCGCAGCATGCCTTGCGCGAGATGTCCGATATGCTGGAGGAGAAGGGCGTGGAGGTGAAGTATGCCATCCACCCCGTCGCCGGACGTATGCCGGGCCATATGAACGTGCTGCTGGCCGAAGCATCGGTCGATTACGACAAGGTTTTTGAACTGGAGGACATCAACAGCGAATTCGCGCAGGCCGACGTCGCTTTCATTATCGGCGCGAACGATGTCGTGAACCCGGCGGCCAAGACCGACAAGTCCAGCCCCATCTACGGCATGCCGGTGTTCGATGTGGACAAGGCCAAGCAGGTCTTCTTCATCAAGCGCAGCATGGGCGGTGTCGGCTATGCCGGGGTAGACAACGACGTGTTCTACATGGACCAGACGATGATGCTGCTGTCCGATGCCAAGAAGATGGTTGAGGAAATCGTAAAGGCTCTCGACTAGGCTCCCCGGATCGGAACCCTATGGCGGTCCCCGCCGTTCGGTCCAGAACGAATCCATAAGTTACGGTATGGGGGCAATAATTTGCGCAAGCTCGGCCTGATTGGCGGCATGAGCTGGGTATCAACCCGGCGATATTACGAACGCATCAACACGGTGGTCCAGCGCATGCGCGGGGCGCCCGCCTCTGCGCCCATGCTGATCGAGAGCCTCGATTTCTCCAAGGTCTACCGGCTGCAATCGACGGAAGACTGGGAGCGTGGCACCGAGGTCATCGTCGATGCGGCAAAGCGGCTGGTCGATGCAGGCGCGGGCATGATCGTCATTGGCGCCAATTCCATGCACAAGGCCTATCGCGAGGTGCAGGCCGCGGTCGATGTGGACGTGCTGCACATCGCGGAAACGGTCGGCCGCCGGCTACAGGCGGACGGGATCGAGCGCGCCGCGCTGATCGGCACCGGCAATGTCATGACCGAGAGCTTCTACCGCCGCCGCCTGGTGGCGCACGACGTCGACCTGCTCCCGCCGGAGATGGGCCATGTCGAGGAGCTCGAGCGGATCATCTACGAGGAACTGATGGTCGGCAATGCGAAGAAGGATTCAGAACGCGCGCTGCGCACCATGTTCACCGGCTACCAGCGCGGCGGGGCGCAGGCCGTCGTCCTCGCCTGCACCGAGCTGGAGATGATCGTCGATGTCGACGCCAATGTCCTGCCGATCTATGATTGCATGCGCATCCACGCCGATGCCGCGGCGCAGTGGATATTGAGCGGCGAGTAGCGCTTTTCCCGCGTTCGCGGTTAGCGTTCGCGCCCTGTTCCCGTTGTCACGATTGCCCATGCGCCCTAGCGACAGGCGCCATGCACCGCGCGCCATATGCCGCCGATCCCGCCGCCAGCCGCGGGCGCGAATTCACCCAGCCGGGTCACACCGCGCGCGGTCCGCGCACCGCCTTCCAGCGCGATCGCGACCGCATCATCCACTCGATTGC
>JBARVT010000309.1:0-10062 GCA_049646405.1 Alteraurantiacibacter sp. | reverse complement strand
GGCTTGTCCGCTGCTTTCTCGCAGCCTTGCCCACAGGCTGAAGGCGAGACAGGTGCCGCGGTGCCAATCGTAGATCGTAAGGAAAAAAAATAGAGTTTTCAGATAAATAGATTTCAGAACCGAGATTGACTCATCGCCGGGATGCTCTTGCCCTTGCCTTTCTTTGCCAGCCGACCGCTCATCCCACCCCTCCTGTTGCAATGCACAGCCTGCAAGGCAGGCTTTCCTCCCCCTTTACCCGCACAGCGATACCGCTACGGATGGCGGCGATGGCAGACCCCTCGCATCCGCTGACCGAAGCCCGGCTCGAGCGTTTCGCGCGCCACATCGTGTTGCCCGAAGTGGGCGGCGCGGGGCAGGTGAAGCTGGCGCGCAGTCATGTTGCGATCATTGGGCTTGGCGGTATCGGCTCGCCGGTGCTGCAATACCTTGCCGGAGCGGGCGTCGGGCGCTTCACGCTGGTCGATGACGGTGATGTCGAGACGTCGAATCTCCAGCGCCAGACGATCTACACCACGCGCGATATCGGGCACGGCAAGGCGGTCGGCGCGCGTCGCTGGCTCGCCAATTTCGACGACGCGCTGGACGTGACCCTGCACGACAGGCGCATCGACACAGGCAATGCCGCTGCGTTGATCGAAGGCGCGGACCTGGTCGTCGATGGCACCGACAATTTCGCCACGCGCCTCGCCGTGTCCGATGCCTGCGTGGCGAGCGGCATCCCGCTACTCTCCGCCGCTGTCGGACGGTTCCAGGGGCAGGTCGCAGCCTTTGCCGGATATCTGCCGGACGAGGCCTGCTATCGCTGCTTCGTCGGCGATGCCTTCGATGCCGAGGATTGTGATACCTGCGCCGAGGACGGCGTGCTCGGCGCAATGGTCGGCTGGGTCGGTACGCTCGCCGCGATGCAGGCCGTGCGCCTGCTGGTCGCACCGCAGATGGGTGCGGCAAAGTGGGGCCAGCTGCACCTGATGGACGGGCTCGCGCCGGACATGCGCGCGATTGCAATTCCCAAGGATCCGGCCTGCCGCGCCTGCGGGTGATGCGCAGTCTGATTCGTCTTCTGCTCGTCGCTTCGTGAGGAACGCGCGAGGTGCAGGCGCGTAAGTCAGCAAGAACTTCATATCAGGACATTTCTCATGAGCGACAAACGCGTCCCCCGGACAACGACCGATGCCGGCATCCCGGTGCAGAGCGACGAGCACTCGCTCACTATCGGCCGCGATGGCCCGATCGTCCTGAACGATCACTACCTGCTGGAGCAGATGGCGAACTTCAACCGGGAGCGCATTCCCGAGCGCCAGCCTCATGCCAAGGGTTCGGGCGCATTCGGCTATTTCGAAACGACGCACGACATTTCGAAATATACCAAGGCCAAGCTGTTCCAGAAGGGCGCGAAGACAGAGACCGCTATGCGCTTCTCCACCGTAGCGGGCGAGCGTGGCAGCCCGGACACCTGGCGCGATCCGCGCGGCTTCTCGGTGAAATTCTACACCGAAGATGGCAATTTCGACATGGTTGGCAACAACACCCCGATCTTCTTCGTCCGCGATCCGCTGAAGTTTCAGCACTTTATCCGCAGCCAGAAGCGCCGCGCCGACAACGGCCTGCGCGATCACGACATGATGTGGGATTTCTGGACGCTGTCGCCGGAAAGCGCGCATCAGGTCACCTATCTGATGGGCGATCGCGGCGTGCCGAAGAACTGGCGCGAAATGAACGGATATGGCTCGCACACCTACATGCTCATCAACGAGAACGGCGAGAAGTTCTGGGTCAAGTTCCACTTCCACACCGATGTCGGCGAGATGAGCGGCAACGCCCATCTGACGCAGGACGAAGCGGTGAAGAAGGCTGGCGAGGACAGCGACTATCACCGCCGTGACCTCTTCGACGCGATCCACGAGGGCAATTATCCCAGCTGGACGCTGAAGTGGCAGATCATGCCCTATGAGGATGCGAAAACCTATCGTATCAACCCGTTCGACCTCACCAAGACCTGGCCGCATGCGGACTATCCTCTGATCGAGGTCGGCAAGCTCGTGCTGAACGAAAACCCGGTCGACTGGGACACGCAGATCGAGCAGCTCGCTTTCGAGCCGAACAACATGGTGCCGGGCATCGGCCTGTCGCCCGACAAGATGCTGCTCGCTCGCGGCTTCTCCTATGCCGATGCGCACCGCCACCGGCTGGGCGTCAATTACAAGCAGATCCCGGTCAATTCAGCCAGGAATGCCGAGGTCCATTCCTATAGCCGCGCGGGCGCCATGCGCACAGTAAACGCACTCGATCCTGTCTACGCGCCCAATTCCTATGGGGGCCCCGCAGCGCAGCCACAGGTCGGCGGTGAGGCGACGTGGCAGGCCGATGGCGACATGGTGCGGGCAGCCTACACGCTGCGCGAGGACGACGACGACGTCAGCCAGCCGCGCGCGCTCATCAACGACGTAATGGACGATGCCCAACGCGAACGCTTCGTGTCGAATGTCGCGGGACACCTTTCGGACGGGGTTAGCGAGGGCGTGCTGCTGCGCGCCTTCGATTACTGGAAGGCGGTCGATGGCAAGATCGGTGAGCGGATCGAAAAAGCTGTGCGCGATAAGATCGGCGGCAAGTCCGAAGCGCCTGGCATGGCCTCGGCGCTGTCGATCTCGAGCGGCGACGATACCTTGCGCGACGCGGCGGAATAGGCGCTATCTGGAGAGCACCTGCTCGACCCATTGCGGCACCAGTTCACTCGCGGGTCCGAGGCGCGTCTCGTCGAACAGGCGCGATCCGGCACTTTCTTCCAGGTTGAGTTCGAGCGTGCGTGCACCGGCGCGGCTGGCCTGCTGCACGAAGCCCGCCGCGGGATAGACCGCGCCGCTCGTTCCGATACTCACGAACAGATCGCACGCCGCGATGGCGGCGACGATGCGCTCCATTTCGTACGGCATCTCACCAAACCAGACGATGTCGGGGCGAAGTGCCGCCGCGCCGCAGGTTGGGCAGGCCGGGCCGTCGCACAGTGTCGCCTCCCAGCAGTGCCGCGCATCGCAGGCGGTACACCATGCGGACAAGCCCTCGCCATGCATGTGCAGGACGCGATGCGCGCCACCGCGCGTGTGCAGATCATCGATATTCTGTGTGACGATCAGCAGCTCTCCCTGCCACTCGCGGTCCAGACGCCCGAGCGCCTCGTGCGCGGCATTGGGTTCCGCGGCGCGGATATTAGCGCGCCGCTCGTCATAGAAGCGCTGGACGAGATCGGGATCGCGGGCAAAGCCTTCGGGCGTGGCGACCTGTTCGATGGGATGGTTTTCCCATAAGCCGTCATCGGCGCGAAAGGTCTTGAGGCCGCTTTCGGCGCTGATGCCCGCGCCGGTGAGGATGACGATATTATTCATTGCGAGGCGCCCCTCTCCCGTCCGTCATGCTGAACTTGTTTCAGTTTCCATCCTGCCTCACAGAGGCCTCAGCGCAAGCGGAGAAATGGATCCTGAAACAAGTTCAGGATGACGTCGCCCCCGGGAGTATCGAATGGCACGCATCGGAATCATCGGCAGCGAAGGGCGCATGGGGCAGGCCATCGCCGAAGTGCTGGCCGCCAGCGAGCATGACTGTGCGGGCGGCGTCGATCGCGGAAACGATCCGGCGGCCTTGGCAGGCAATGCCGATGTTCTGGTGGATTTCTCATCCCCCAATGCGCTGGCGAAGAACATCGCGGCGGCGAAGGGTGCGGGCATCCCGATCCTGATCGGCACGACCGGCCTTGGCGAGGCGGATCACGCCGCGCTGGACGAGGTAGCGCGCGATATCCCTCTTTTGCAAACCGGCAACACCTCGCTCGGCGTCACCTTGCTCGCCCATCTCGTTCGCGAGGCTGCGGCGCGGCTGGGGCCGGACTGGGACATCGAGGTGCTCGAAATGCACCACCGGATGAAGGTAGACGCGCCGAGCGGCACTGCGCTGTTGCTGGGTGAAGCGGCGGCCGATGCGCGCGGGGTGGATCTTGCCACCAACGCCGAGAGCGGGCGCGACGGCCATACCGGGCAGCGCGCAGAGGGCGCCATCGGCTTCGCGGCCATGCGCGGCGGCACGGTGGCGGGCGAGCATTCGGTGATCTTCGCCGGTGAGCAGGAGCGCATCACCCTCGCCCACTCTGCCGAGAGTCGCGCCATCTTCGCGCGCGGCGCGGTGAAGGGCGCGGCGTGGCTGGTGGGCAAGCCTGCCGGGCGGTATGGAATGACGGACGTGCTCGGCCTTTGACGAAACACCAGATCTTCGAGTTCTTTCGCCGTCTGGCGGAGAACAATCCTTCACCCGAAACCGAGTTGGAATACGGCAATGCTTACCAGTTGGTCGTCGCGGTGGCGCTCTCCGCGCAGGCGACCGATATGGGGGTGAATAAGGCCACGCGTGCGCTGTTCGCGAAAGTCGAAACGCCGCTGCAGATGCTCGATCTCGGCCACGATGCGCTCGTGGAGCACATCAAGACGATCGGCCTGTTCAATTCGAAGGCGAAGAACGTCATCGCGCTGAGCCAGCTTTTGGTGGACCAATATGGTGGCGAGGTGCCGGACACGCGCGAGAATCTCGTTCGGCTGCCCGGCGTCGGGCGCAAGACGGCGAATGTCGTGCTCAACTGCTGGTTCGGGCAGGAGACCTTCGCGGTCGATACACACATCTTGCGCGTTGGCAACCGCACGGGCCTCGCCAAGGGCAAGACGCCCGAGCAGGTCGAGGCGAAGCTGGAAAGGCGCGTACCCGCCCCCTTCCGCCTCGGCGCGCATCACTGGCTGATTCTGCACGGCCGCTATGTCTGCAAGGCGCGCACGCCGGAATGCTGGCGCTGCCCGGTCGTGGATCTGTGCAGTTTTCGCAAAAAGGTGCAGGCAAAGCCGAAAGGGCGCAAATCGGTCGCTAGCTAAAAGCGCAGCGCGCCGTGGAGGTGGTGACGACGCCCAGTGCCTCCAGATCGTTCCATTCGCGCGTGTGGGCAATCAAGCGACCGGCAGTCAGTTGCCGCCTTTCGGCCTTTACGCTCTTGGCGAAACGCTGGATGCCGCGGATCTGGTCGATCGATAGATCGTCCGCCCAGATATCGCCCATGCATTCGGCCATGCCGCGCGGCACGCCCGCCTCCACCAGCGAGTCCTCCACCCGCTCGCTGACGATCGTCTGGCAGCCGGCGAGTAGCAGGGCACCGGCGGTCATGGTCGGCATGAAAAGGGCGCAGAGTCTTGTCATCGCGCGGGGATCGCCGTTTTGTCCGGCTCCCGCAAGAGGATTTCTAAGGTAGCGGACCAAGCAGCGCGATCAGCGCCGCACGGGCCATCGCCCCGCACGTCGCTCCTGTGAAAACCTCCGCCAGCGTATGCCGCGCGAGAGCAAGGCACGACGAGGCCACGGCCAGCGCGAGCCCTGCAACCAGGATAGCTTTTGCCGCTCCAGCCATGGAGGCGATAAGCGCCGCCAAGACGGCAAAGGCCACGTGCTGCGAAGGCTTCAGCCAACGGGCGAGGACCAGCGACAGCAGCAGGACAAGGCTGGCGGCCAGCAGTCCGGAGGCCACGGCTTTATCGACGTTCCAGCACAGCCAGCCGGTGCAAGCGTCTAGACGTCGTCCGCCGAGACCATCTCCGCGCGGTCGAGCTCGCCCGTCATGCTCGCCACCGTCGTCGCCACGGCGGCATCGCCGCTGACGTTAGTCGTGGTCCGCATCATGTCCATGATCCGGTCCACGCCTGCGACGAAGGCGATGGTTTCCAGCGGCACGCCGACCGCACCGAACACCAGCGCCATCATGATGAGGCCCGCACCCGGAATGCCAGCCGCGCCAACCGCGCCCAGCGTCGCGAGAATCGAGATGAGGAAATACTGACCCCAGGTCAGGTCGACACCGAAGATGCTCGCCCCGAACAGCGTGGCGAGGCCGAGATACATCGCGGTGCCGTTCATATTGATCGTCGCGCCGAGCGAGATGATGAACGCCGCGACCGAGTTCGGAACCCCGAGATTTCGCTCCGCACAGCGCAGCGTAACGGGCAGCGTCGCGTTGGAACTGGCGGTGGAATAGCTGACCGCGATGGCGTCCACGATGCCGCGGAAGAAATCGCCGACCGGCAGCTTGGCGAGAAACTTGATCATCGCCGAATACATGACGAGGATGATGATGAGGCAGCCCGTGTAGTTGAGCACGACCAGCCAGCTCAGCGCCTTCAGCGCATCGACGCCGAGCGTTCCCGCGACCCACGCCATCAGCGCGAAGACGCCGAACGGGGTGAGTTCCATGACGATCATCGTCACCTTCTGCATGATGATCGCGCCGCTATCGAAGATCCTCTGGACGGGCGTGCCGTCCTCCTTCGCCATCAATATGCCGATGCCGATCAGCAGCGAGAAGACGATCAGCGGCAGCACCGCGACATCCGCCATCACCTGCACCGGGCTTTCGGGCACGACCGAAAGGATCATGTCGACCGCCGTCGTCGGATTGGGTTCGGGTGTCGGCACGTCGGGCGTGCCGAGCTGTTCGCGGCTGGGGAACAGGCCGAGATTGACCGCGCCGGTGCCAAGCGCGAGGCCGAGCCACACGGCGATCTGCCCGGTCACCACGAACAGGATGATCGCCCGTCCGCCCACCGCGCCCAGTTTCCTGAGGTCGCCGATGGCGGCGACGCCGGAAACGAGGCTGAAGAAGATCAGCGGGACGACCAGCATCTTGATCGACTTGATGAAGAAGTCGCCGATCCACTTGATGCTTTCCGCCTCCGGGCCCCATATCAGGCCGAGCGCGACGCCGAGCACAAGCGCCCCGATAACGCGCTGCCACAACGGAATGGCGAACCAGGTTTTCATTACTGTCCCTTCCCTATCCCGCTGCCAGCGCGGCGCGGGCGATCCTTCTATAGATGCGGCTTAGCGTATGGAGGTCGGCCATGGCTACGGCTTCGTCGGTCTTGTGCATCGTCGCGTTGACGAGGCCGAATTCGATGACCGGGCACAGGTCCTTCAGGAATCGCGCATCCGACGTGCCGCCGCTGGTGGAGGCCTCGGGGACGATGCCGGTTTCTCGCTCCACCGCTTCGGCCACCATCTGCGAGAACGCCCCCGGCGGTGTGAGGAAACTCTCCCCGCTGATGACGGGGCGCGCGGTGCCGCCATGCTTTTCGGCGATGGCGGTCACGCGCTCCGAAAGCTGCACCCCGCTGTGTAAATCGTTGAAGCGGATCGAGATGCGCGCCGTCGCCTTGCCGGGAATGACATTGTGCGCGCGGTTGGGCACGTCGAATTCGGTGATTTCGAGATTGCTCGCCTGGAACCAGTCGGTTCCCTCGTCCAGCACCAGCGCATCCAGCTCGGCGAGAATGGCGACCATCTTCGGCATCGGATTGTCGGCGAGGTGCGGGTAGGCGACGTGGCCCTGCGTCCCCTGCACTTCGAGCCAGATATTGACGGAGCCGCGCCGCCCGATTTTCATCATGTCGCCGAGCCGGTTCACTGAAGTCGGTTCCCCGACAAGACACAGGTCGGGCGCAATATTCTCGGCGCGCATATAATCGATCAGCGCGCGTGTGCCGTGGAGCGCCGGACCTTCCTCGTCGCCGGTGATGACGAAGCTGAGCGTGCCTGCTTCCGCCGGAATGTCCGTCACGGCGGCAAGCATGCAGGCGATGGCGCCCTTCATGTCGACCGCACCGCGCCCGTAGAGCAGGTCGCCGCGCTCCTCCGGTTCGAACGCGCCCGAAGACCATCCCTCGCCCGGCGGCACCACGTCGAGATGGCCGGCAAAGGCGAAATGGCGCGATCCCTCCGGCCCGGGCCGGATGGCGAAGAGGTTTTCGACCGGCTCTTCCTCACTGCCGATTGGTCCGTCGCCGCGCGTGAAGCGGTGGACTGCAAAGCCGAGCGGCACCAGCATCGCTTCCATCGCATCGAACACCGCACCGCGCGCGGGCGTTACGCTTTCGCAGGCGATCAGCCGCCTGGCATTGTCCAGCGCATTGCCGCTCATGCCGTGTCGCCGACCTCGAATTGCGAGATCGTCCATTCCTCGGCCTTTGCGGCGGCGACCCATTGCTGCATCCAGTCATGCTCCCACACCGCCTGCATATAAGCCTTGGCGAAGCCGGGTACGCCGATGCGGTAGGTGAGGAAGCGGCTGACGATGGGGGCGTAGAAGATGTCCGCCGCGCCGAAGGTGCCGAACAGGAACGGCCCGCCCTTGCCGAAGCGCGCCCGCGCCTCCGCCCACAGGCCAAGGATGCGCACGATGTCCGCCTTGCATGCCTCAGCGAGCTCCACCTGCGCATTGGCCCGGATGTTCATCGGGCAGTTGCGCCGCAGGGGCATGTAGGAGGAATGCATTTCCGCCACCATCGCCCGCGCCATGCTGCGTGCGTCGTCGGCCTTGGGCCAGAAGCGGTCGCGCCCGACCTTGTCGGCAAGATATTCCATGATGGCGAGGCTGTCCCACACCACGGTGTCGCCGTCCCACAGCACCGGCACCTTGCCTGCGGAAGGCTGGAACTCGCCATCCTGCCGCTTCATCGCCTCCCAGTCGTCACCGTAGAGCGGGACGGTCCATTCCTCGAAGGCAAGGCCGCTCTGCTTCGCCGCCAGCCAGCCGCGCAGCGACCAGCTGGAATAGTTCTTGTTCCCGATGATGAGCTTCATGTGATGGCAAGTCCCCTGTCGGGGCCTGCGGGTAACGGTTCAGGAAGGCGGTGTCGAGGCTGAACGGGGCGCGCGTTAGCTAACGCTGTTGGAGCCGTCTCGGGCTTGCGGAATGTAAACTCGCTTGCCGGTTTGTTAACCATCCCCTGCCAAAGCGGACGCCTCGCGCCTTGCGGGAAGCGACACGAGGGTTACGCGTGACCGGACAGAGCCGGACACAAAAGACGAGGGCCAGGCGGTTCGAACGGCTGCGGCACGTCCTGTGGGCGAGCTTCATCACGCTCGTCCTCGCCGTGCCAAACGTGCTCGATCCGCTGGACCAGGTGGTGTGGGTCGCGCAAAGCCAGGCGGTGAAGAAAGAGGCGTCGGGCGAGATCGTCTTCGTCGAATCACGCACCGATCTCGCCGATCCCAACCGCCCGGAGCGACGTGTGGAACTCGCACGAGCGATCCGGCGGCTCGACGAAGCGGGCGCAGCGGCGGTGTATGTCGACGTCGATTTCGAACTACCGTCTACTGCGCAAGCTGACCGCGCGCTTAATCGTTCGCTACGGGACTTCTCAAGGCGATCCTATCTCGTAAGATCGCTCGAGCAGGTGCCGGGAGACGACCTGCCGCTAATGGAAAGCACACCTTCTGTAAGTTCCGGCGTTAGAAGCGTCGGTGCCGACGTGTTCAAGAACTATCTTGGCTATGTGTGGAAAGATCGCTTCGAAATTCGCGATCGTGGTGTAACGCTCCCGACCTTCGCGGCTTCTGCGTCTGCTCGAACAGGCGAAAGCGGTGGAACTTTCCCCATCGATTATTCGATCTCGGCAGCTACGATCCCGACGCTGCAACTTCACAAGATCATTTCCGAAGCTTTTGATCGGGAAAGCGTCCGCAACAGGACTGTCGTAATCGGTCCCTCTTCCGGTGCTTCCCGCGGCACCGTTAACGTCCCCGGGGCAATGGACGTGTCCCCCACCATTCCAAAGATTGTCGCGGCAGAGACTCTTCTCGCAGGAGGCGGTACATTCCTTTCAAAATTCTGGTTGCTCAGTGCAGCGTTTGTTGCGCTGCTCGCAGTTTGCCGTCTCGATGGGCATGTTAGGCGTCAGACAGCCTATACTGCGGTCATTGTTGCTATCCTGATTGCGATTGGCATCGGAGCGTCAACAGCGATGAGGACCGGTTACACAGCTGCGATCGCGCTAGCTGTGATCTACGGACTTTTTCGGCTTCGCGCCCGCTGGAAAGAATCCTTCGCGCTTATCGACCCGGAGACGGACTTGCCCGCCTTTGCTGCCCTCGAGGCGGACAAGGACGTCCCAGAATCGGTCCCCGCCATAATCGTCGCGCGCATACACAAGTTCGAGCAGGTCCGTCGCTCGCTCCCTAAAGAACTTCATGGCGAATATGTGC
>JBARVT010000308.1:0-2501 GCA_049646405.1 Alteraurantiacibacter sp. | reverse complement strand
GCCGACGGGCAGTGGAGCGGGTGCAACCTCTTCTTCCTGCGCACCGATGCGGCGCGCGCGGCGATTGCGACATGGTCGCGGAGCGAGGCGGATCGCAAGCGGCCGTGGCGCATCGTCGCGCGGCTCGGGCCGGGTACGCTGTGGGATTATGCGCGCGGGCGACTGACGCTTGCAGACGGACTGGCGCGGCTCGGCGAGCGTATCGGGGTACGGGCTGAGCTTGTCGACGCGCCGGACGGACTAGCGGCCGTGGATGCTGACAAGCCGGGGGATCTTGACGACATTCGCGCGGTTCTGGCGCGGCGTTAAAGGCGCTTGAGGCGATCCTTCGAGAGGCTTGGACTTCGTCCTCGCTCCTCAGGGCGAACGGGTTTTCAGAAAACAACCGTTCGTCCTGAGGAGGATGGAGCCGTAGGCTGATCCGTCTCGAAGAACTTGGCCCCTTACTGCCCGAAAGTGCGTTGCCACCAGCCGCCGCGCTTGGGCTGGGCGTCTTCGTCGGTGGCCTCAGGCGTCGCTTGCTCCGGCGCGCTGTCGCCTTCGGTGATGACCGCAGCTAGCGCCGGGGCATCGCCGCTGTCGGCGGGTGTCTCCGCAGCAGGCTCGGCCTTTTTGCGGCGCGCGCGCTTGGGCTTGGGCGCGTCTTCGGCCTGAACTTCGCCAGCCGGAGCGGCCGCAGCAGCACCCTGCGCATCGCTCGCCGGAGTCTTCTTGCGACGGGTGCGCTTGGGCTTCGGCGCGTCTTCGGCCTCGGCGTCGGGTGCAGCAGCCCCTTGCGCGCTGTCGTCCTTTTTCTTGCGCGTGCGGCGTTTTGGCTTCGGCGTTTCCTCGGCAGCGGTATCGTCGCCGCCAACAGCATCGCCCGAAGTAGCTTCAGGCGTATCGCCAGCATCCGCCTCTGGCTGCTTTACCTTGCCGCGACCGCGTCCGCCACGACTGCGGCGCTTCTTCGGCTTTTCCTCAGGCTCGGCTTCGTCGTCCGAAGAGGTATTATCGTCCCCGTCCGAGACATCGTCCGACGAATCGTCGTCGTCCTGCTGGCGATTCTTGTTCCGCCCGCGACCGCCACGGCGACGGCGACGTCGCTTATTCTTCGGCGAACGGTTATCCTCTTCATCGCCGTCGTCATCATCGTCATCGTCGTCATCATTGTTCGTAGCGGAGGCATCGTCGTCTTTGTCTTCTTCCTCATCGACGATCGGCTCGAACTTCGGCGCCTGCGATGGCTTAGGCCCGGAAGAGGCGACGCGCATCTTTGCGCCTTCGTCCTCGCCCTCCGGCTCGACCACTACCGTCACGCCGTAACGCTGTTCGATCTCGGCAAGGTCGGCGCGCTTGGTGTTAAGCAGGTACACCGCCGCCTCGGTCGAGGCGTAGAGCGTGATGACCGTCCCCTTGCCCTTCGCCGCTTCGTCCTCGATCAGGCGCAGAGCGGAAAGGCCTGCCGAGGATGCCGTGCGCACGAGGCCGGTGCCATCGCAATGCGGGCATTCGCGGGTTGTCGCCTCCAGCACGCCGGTGCGCAGGCGCTGGCGGCTCATTTCCATCAGGCCGAAGCCCGAAATGCGGCCCACCTGGATGCGCGCACGATCGTTCTTGAGCGAATCCTTCATGCAGCGTTCGACTTTGCGGACATTGGAATTGTGATCCATGTCGATGAAGTCGATAACCACGAGACCGGCCATGTCGCGCAGGCGCAGCTGGCGCGCGATTTCCTTCGCGGCTTCAAGATTGGTGTGCAGCGCGGTCTGCTCGATCCCGTGCTCCTTGGTGGAGCGGCCCGAGTTGATGTCGATCGACACCAGGGCTTCGGTCGGGTTGATGACGAGATAGCCGCCCGATTTAAGTTGCACGACCGGCTCGTACATTGCCTTCAGCTCGTCTTCCGCGCCGTATCGCTGGAACAGTGGCACGGGGTCGCTATACGCCTTCACGCGGCGCGCATGGCTCGGCATCAGCAGCTTCATGAAGGCCTTGGCGGCTTTGTAGCCCTCCTCGCCCTCGACCACGACTTCCTCGATCTCGCGATTGTAGATGTCGCGGATGGCACGTTTGATAAGGTCCGAATCCGAATGAATTTCGGCGGGCGCGCTCGACGACATGGTGCGTTCGCGTATCTCGTCCCACAGGCGGGCGAGATAATCGAAATCGCGCTTTATCTCGGTCTTGGTGCGGGACAGGCCCGCCGTGCGCACGATCAGGCCCATGCTCTTGGGCAGGGAAAGGTCGCTGACGATGCTTTTCAGCCGCTTGCGATCGTTGCCGCTGGAAATCTTGCGGGAAATGCCGCCGCCGTGGCTGGAATTCGGCATGAGCACGCAATAGCGGCCCGCAAGGCTGAGATAGGTGGTGAGGGCGGCGCCCTTATTGCCGCGCTCTTCTTTCACGACCTGGACGAGCAGCACCTGGCGGCGCTGGATGACGTCCTGGATCTTGTAGCGGCGACGCAGCGCCTGACGCTTGGCGCGCGCCTCGTCGATTTCCTTCGCGCGGCTGCCGCG
>JBARVT010000307.1:0-4751 GCA_049646405.1 Alteraurantiacibacter sp. | reverse complement strand
ATCATCGTCGCGTCGGTTTCCTGCCTTTACGGCATCGGGTCGGTCGAAACCTATTCGGCGATGATCTTCGATATCGGGAAGGGGTCCACGGTCGACCAGCGCGAACTGATCCGCAAGCTTGTCGCGCTGCAGTACAAGCGCAACGACATGGGCTTTACGCGCGGCTGTTTCCGGGTGCGCGGGGACAATCTGGAAATCTTCCCCAGCCACCTTGAGGACACCGCCTGGCGCATCAGCTTCTTTGGTGACGATATCGAGCAGATTGCCGAGTTCGATCCGCTGACCGGCAAGAAGGGCACCGTGCTGGAAAAGGTGCGTGTCTATGCCAACAGCCACTACGTGACCCCCGGTCCGACGATGAAACAGGCGAGCGCCGCCATCAAGTTCGAGCTGGAAGAACGGTTGAAAGAACTGCACGAGGAAGGTCGTCTGCTCGAAGCGCAGCGGCTGGAACAGCGCACCAATTTCGACCTCGAGATGATCGCCGCCACCGGAAGCTGCAACGGGATCGAGAATTACAGCCGCTTCCTCACCGGCCGCCTGCCCGGCGAACCGCCGCCCACACTGTTCGAATACCTCCCCGAAAATGCGCTGCTTTTCGTCGATGAAAGCCACCAGACGGTGCCGCAAATCGGCGCGATGGCAAAAGGCGACCACCGCCGCAAGATCACGCTCGCCGAGTACGGCTTCCGCCTGCCGAGCTGCATCGACAACCGCCCGCTGCGCTTTAACGAATGGGACGCGATGCGCCCGCAGACCTTCGCTGTCTCTGCCACGCCGGGCGGCTGGGAAATGGAGCAGACCGGCGGCGTCTTCGCCGAACAGGTCATCCGCCCGACCGGGCTGATCGACCCGCCGGTGGAAGTGAAGCCGGTCGAGGACCAGGTGCAGGACTGCATCGCGGAGTGCAAGGCGACCGCGCAGAAGGGCTATCGCACGCTCGTCACCACGCTGACCAAGCGGATGGCGGAAGACCTGACCGAGTTCATGCACGAACAGGGCGTACGCGTTCGCTACATGCATTCCGACGTGGAGACGCTGGAGCGCATCGAACTGATCCGCGACTTGCGCCTTGGCGTCTACGACGTGCTGATCGGCATAAACCTGCTGCGCGAGGGGTTGGATATTCCCGAATGCGGCCTCGTCTGTATTCTCGACGCGGACAAGGAAGGCTTCCTGCGCTCGGAAACTTCGCTCATCCAGACCATTGGTCGCGCCGCGCGCAACGTAGATGGCAAGGTCATCCTCTATGCCGACCGGATCACCGGTAGCATGGAACGCGCCATGGCGGAAACCGAACGCCGCCGCGAAAAGCAGCGCGCTTTCAACGAAGAACACGGCATCACGCCCAAGACGATCAAGCGCGCCATCGCCGACATCGTCGCCCACTCGGCGGCAGCTGACGGCGTGACCGTCGACACCGGCGATCCGGGACGCAACAACCTCGTCGGCCACAATCTGCGCGCCTATATCGAAGACCTCGAAAAACGCATGCGCAACGCGGCGGCGGATCTCGAGTTCGAAGAGGCCGGTCGCTTGCGCGACGAGATTCGGCGGCTGGAGAACGATGAACTGGGCCTGGGCGAGGCGGAGAAGAAAGCCCCGATTGTCGGCCGGAGCAACGAAGGCAAGCCGGGCACGCGCAAGATGCGCTACGGGCGGACTCAGCGGAAGTTTGGGAAGACCTGAATTAGCCTTGCAGTATCAGGTATTTCCTGCAAGTTTTCCGTCCAGCCTCGGGCCGTAGCGCCGATGCAGGGGAGGGATGCATGCAAAGGGTTCGCTGCATTGCGGCGCTGGCGCTGATATTGGCTGGGTGCGGCGGCGACGGATCGACCCCGCAGCCTCCTGTCGCCACGAACAGGGCTCCGCAAATCACTTCGGCCTCCGATCGGGACTTCGTGGAGGGTAATGCAAACGGCCTGGAAATCGCAGCGGTCGACCGGGACGGCGACCGGCTCAGCTTTCGAATTGTGGGCGGGGCGGATGCAGCTGCATTCGAATTTTTCGAAAACATTTTGCTAAGCACCGCAAATCTCGATTTCGAACTGCCGCTCGATGCCGACGGCGACAATATATTCGAAGTCGACATCGAAGTCGGCGATGGTGAAGCAATAGCGCGGCAGACACTGCGTATCCGGGTCGTCAACGACCGCGAAGGCTTCATCCTGCGGCGCATCCGAAGCGGATTGGGCATGGTGGCCGCAGCATCCATCGTCAATGGCGACCGTTTCTGGGTGGTGAGCACCGACGGGTCCGTCTGGCAGGAAAATCTGAACGACGATCAAAGCCGGTCGCTTGGCCGCGTCGCCGGTTTTGATGGGCCAGGCGACAATGAGATATTGGGCATCGGCTCCATCGCCGCACCGGGTGGCGTGTTCAATACCCTGATCCTCTCGCGCAACGGTGCGCACGCCCGGCTGACCGAATATCGCCCCGCCGACATCGCTGCGGGTGCACCCGGGACGTTGCGCTGGTCCCATCCTTTCGCCAGCGTGCAGGCGGTTTCGGCCAGCCTGTTTGCCGAAAAGGGACAGATGGTGCTGGCTCTGGGTGACAATGGCGATTTGATTAGCTCGCAAGACCCCGGATCCTTGTTCGGCGGACTGTTCCGGATCGTGGGAACGGCCAATTCCGGGCTAACGCTGGAGCGTGCCGGCTTCGGGCTGCGCGAACCGCGAATAGGGCATATGACCGATTCACAATTTCGTGTGATCGACCGCGGCGTGTTGCAGGATGAGATCAACGAGCGCGAATATGGCGACAATTTCGAATGGCCGCTCGCCGACGGAAAACGCGACGGGCCGATCGACACGGTGCCGCTAATCCCCGGCACGCGTACCGCGCCCACCTTCGTCTGGCCCGCAGGCACCGGCACGGGCGAAAGCGGGCGCTTTGTCGACTATGTCGAGGGAGTGCGCTATTGCACGTTCGACGATATTACCATGATCGTCGGCTCGCAGGACGGTCGATTCTTCTCAGGCAATCCTGCGATCGGTCGGTTCGAAGAGCGCACGCAGGATTTCGTGACGAGCGCCGGGACGATCGACGGGGTGGTCGCCGTCGAGCTTTTTGACGATGTGTACTGGGGTGTTTCGAGCCGGGCTGCGGTAATTGACCGGGATGGCGAGATTTTCCTGATCGAGCAGGACATCCCCTGCGACCGCATCGATTGACGTCGGCAAGGCAAGATGTGCCGCCGACGTTGAGAAACCGTTTCGTGGTCCTTGAACACGAAGGTGCGGCAGCCCACAGTTCTGGCGTGCGTGTCCTTCCGCTTCCCTTGCTCATCCTGTTCGCATCCCTCGCTGCGTGCTCGCAGCCGCCAAGCTCTGCGCAGTTGCCCGAGCCGGAGCGGATCGCGCTCGAGGACACAGGTCCGCCGCTGCCCGGCGCGGAGGCTGCGCCCGATAGCGCGAACGCGCGCTGGAGCGTTGCGGCGGACGGGCAGGCGATCGATTTCGGCAATGCGGGCGATGCACCGTGGCTCAGCCTTGCCTGCGACCTCTCGACAGATACCAGCATGATGACTGTAATCCGCCACGCCGATGCCTTGCCGGGCGAGGAGGCGCTGTTTCCCTTCGTTGGCAACGGAATGCGCAGCCGTTTCTTCGCCGATGCGACCCTGGCCGAGGGCGAGTGGCGATGGGAAGCGATCCTGCCCGCCGAAGACGAGCAGCTCGACATCTTCGAAGGCTCGCGCAGCATGACGGCAACGCTGCCGGGACACGGCATGCTGGAGATTCCCGGCAGCCGCATTCCAGGCGAATTCCTCGCATGGTGCCGCTCGGGCGGCGAAGTCCCCGAAGTGGTGAGCGAGGAAAAGGACGAGGCGAAGGCCGCCGGCGAACCCGCCGAAACCTAGCGTTCGGCCAGTTTCACAAGCGTGTCCGGCCCGAGGCTTTGCGACAACTGCTCGCCCGTTCCGCCTGCGGGATACCAGACATAGAGCGGCACGCCCGCAACACCCTGCTCCTCCAGATAGCGCGTGATTGCCGGGTCCGTCCGCGTCCAATCGCCGCGCATGGCGACGACGCCCGCTTCCTCGAACGCCGCGCGAGTCGCCTCGCGCTCGATGGCGACGCGTTCATTGACCTTGCAGGTGAGGCACCAGTCGGCAGTGAACCAGAGGAAGACCGGGCTGCCCGCTGCCCGCGCCTCGGCCAGCGCCTCTTCGCTGTAGGGAACCGGGTCGAGCACGCTGTCGGCCTCGCTCGCTGTCGCTGTGTCGATGCGGAAAGGCAGCGACACGGCGAAATAGAAAGCCGCCGTCACCCCGATCCAGCCAACCGCGCGATTATTGCGTCCGAATGCCGTGATCGCGACGATCGGCAGCACGCCAAGTGCAAGCGCGGAGAAAGCGAAATGCACGCCCGCCAGCCGAAATGCGAGCCAGAGCAACGCCAGCGCGGTCAGCCCCATCGGAATGGAGAGGATGCGGCGGAATCGCTCCATCCATGGCCCCGGCTTGGGCAGGAGACTGCGCAAGGCAGGCACGAATCCGAGCAGCAAGAATGGCAGCGCGAGGCCGAGGCCCAGCGCGGCGAACAGCAGCAATGCCTGCATCGGCGGCAGGATGAGCGCCGCGCCCAGCGCCGCCGCCATGAACGGGCCGGTGCACGGTGTCGCGACCAAGGCGGCAAGCAGGCCGGTGGCGAAGGCGCTCGACTGGCCGCCGCTGCGTATCGGCAGGCTCGGCAGCTCGAACAGTCCCGCAAGGTTCGCGGTGATGAGCGTCGCCAGAACAAGCA
>JBARVT010000306.1:0-16612 GCA_049646405.1 Alteraurantiacibacter sp. | reverse complement strand
GTGCGGCGGCGCGGCGCTGGCGCGCCTCGGCGTCGAGCTCCTCGATACTGCGGCACTCGCCCGAATTGATGCGCGGCGCGACATCATTGGCGCGCAGGAAAGGGAGCAACTCGCGAGTCGAGACGGCGAAGAAGAATTCCGCATCCGATCCCGCGCTCTCCGCCCCGAAGCTGTTGACGCCGAGCACGCGCCCGCATTCGTCGACCAGCGGCCCGCCGCTATTGCCCGCCGCGATTGGCGCTGTGTGGAGCAGCGTGTCGAAATCACGACTCGGGCGGCGGCCGGAGAGAAAGCCGGTGGCGGTGACTGGCGGCTGGGCGCGGAAGAAATCGGCAATGGAAAGGCCCTGCGCCCGGTCTACGTTGAGCGGATAGCCGATCGCCGTCACCGCGCCCGACTGCACCGGATTGCCCGCGATGGAAAGCGGCGGCAGGCCCAGGTTCTCGGTCGTGGCGAGCAGGGCAAGGTCGTTTTGCCGGCTAACCGAGACGATACGCGCAAAGACCGCCCGGTCGCCATCCGCCGGGACGATGCCGATGGCCAGCCGCTCGTCGTCCACCGCCTGTTGCACGACATGGGCGTTGGTGACGATCCGCTCTCGCCCGACGGCAAAACCGGTACCGTGAGAGACCGGGAACATCTCCTCCCCGTCGCGCCCTACAATGACGACCCGCACCACGCCGCGCGATGCCGCCTCGATGTCTGCCGGGTCGGCGAGGGCGGTGTTCGGCGCGAAGGACAGAAGCAGCGCGAGAAGGGCGAGAAACCTGTGCATCGCCCGCTTCAATAATGCGCTGCCAATTGACCGCAAGCCGCACCGCGCCCAGCCTGTGGGAAGCATGAGCGCCGACCCCATCCAGTTCACCACCGTTATCACTTCGCTTGGCCCGCTGCTCGTCGCTGCGTCAGAGCGGGGCGTGTGCCGCGTCGCTTTCGATGAGGGCCGGGCGGAGTTGCAGACGCGCTACCCTGAGCGGGTCCTTATAAAAGATGGCGAGGATGCGTGCAGGTTCATTACAGATGTGGTGCAGGCCGTAGAGGAGCCTGCAAGGCGCCACACCATCCCGCTCGACCTCGAAGGCACGCCGTTCCAATGCCGCGTATGGGAGGCGCTGCTGACGATCCCGGCAGGCGAGACGCGCAGTTACGGCGAGCTTGCCGCGTCGCTCGGCCTCGGTTCCGGTTCCGGCCGCGCGGTGGGCGGCGCAAACGGTGCGAACCGCATTGCCGTGCTGGTGCCCTGCCACCGCGTCGTCGCAGCGGACGGCACGCTGGGCGGGTATGCCTATGGGCTGGCCATCAAGCACGAATTGCTGCGGCGGGAGGGCGCGTCCGTCGCGACGCATTCCCAGCAAGCGAGCCTATTTGCCTGAAATGTTGCCATTTCCTGATATGGCCCTAGGGTCGGGCGGGTTCGGCAACAGGGAAAGACCATGATCGGCAGCGCACTCGTCCCCCGCTTCGGCTGGCTCAAGCGATACGGCGCGGACAAGGCGGTGAAGGACGTCATCGCCGGGCTTATCCTCGCCATCCTGCTGGTGCCACAAGCGATGGCCTATGCGCAGCTGGCGGGCCTGCCGCCGCAAACCGGCCTGTTCGCGGCGCTGCTTCCTCCGGTTCTCTACATGGTGTTCGGAACGAGCAGCTATGTCTCGATGGGGCCGGTGGCGCTCGTCTCGCTGATCGTCGCCGATGCGGCGGCGGGGGCGGACCCGGCGCAGGCGGCGATGATCATTGCGATAGAGGCGGGCATCATGCTGGCGCTGCTCGGTGCGCTCGGGCTGGGGCGGCTGGTGAACTTCGTCAGCGAACCCGCGCTGCTCGGCTTTACGGCGGCGGCGGCGGTGCTGATTGCGGCCAGCCAGCTTCCAACCCTGTTCGGCCTCGACACCGAACGCGCGGGCGACCTCCCTACCGCGCTGATGGCGTTGTGGAACGCGCTGCCGGAGACAGATCCGCAGACCGCGCTCATCGGCGGGGTGTCGGTCGTCCTCCTGCTCTTCATCGCCCGCTTCGCCGCGCCATTGCTGTGGAAGGCCGGGCTGCACCCGCCTTACCGGCAGGCCGTCGCCAAATCGTTGCCGCTGCTGGTGGTGATCGGCGCGGCCATCGCGGCGATGCAATACGACAGCGTGGAGACGGTCGCCGCGATCGGTTCGGCCATGCCGTCCATCACCATGCCGCCCCTCGATGCGGAGCTGTGGACCGGTCTCCTGCCCAGCGCGGCTGCCGTCGCCATCATCGTCTTCGTCACCGCCACCGCTGTTGCAAAGTCGCTTGCGGGCATGGATCGCAGCCATCTCGACACCAGCCGCGAAGCGGTGGCGCTCGGCGCAGGCAATATCGCTGCGGCCTTCACGGGCGGCTATGCCGTGGGGGCGAGCCTCAGCCGCTCGGCGCTGGTCGAGGAAAGCGGCGCGGCCTCGCGCATGGCCTCGGTCGTCGGCTCCCTCGTGGTGCTGGCCGCGCTGCTGTTCCTCTCCCCGCTGCTTGCCTACCTGCCGACGACGGCGCTGGCCGCGCTCGTCATTTCCGCCGTCTTCGGCCTCATCAAGCTGGCGGATATCCGCAATGTCTGGTCGCATGACAGGCTGGAGGGGATCATCGTCGCGGTGTGCTTCATCGCCACGCTGGCCTTCGGCGTGCGCCTCGGCCTTGCCATCGGGGCGGGGGTGAGCATCGCGCATTTCCTGTGGTTCAGCTCGCTGCCGCGCGTCACCCGCATCGGGACGGACGATGACGGCGTGTCCTATCGCTCCGTCGCGCGCGAGGAGGTGGAACTGATGAAGGTGCCGGTCCTCGTCGTGCGGATCGACCGCTCAATCTATTTCGGCAATGCGGAATTCGTCGAGGAGGAGATCATGGAGCGGCTCGGGCGGCACGACAATGTCGAATGTCTGGTGCTCGACATGCGCTCCGTCAACGGCATCGATGCGAGCGGGGCCGGCATGCTGCGGCGGCTGGCCACCCGGCTGAGCCTGTCCGACATCAGGCTGCATTTTGCCGCCATGCACGCGCCGGTGGAGCAGTGCCTCAAAAGCATCGACACGAGCTCGATTGCCTTCCACCGCACCGTGGGGCAGGCGGTGGAAAGCTGCGGTGGGGACGAGGCGCACGATTATGGCGAGTGATGCGGTGGATGCCGGAAAGGAGCGCCCGCACTGGCTAAAGGCCTGGCAATTCCCGCTGGTGGCGATGGTGGTTGCCGCGCTGATCCTCCTCGCTTGCGCAGCGGCTGTGTCCTTCCTCGCATCGCCTGATTTTACCGGGCTGGACCGGCCGCATGCGACCGTGCTCTTCGCCGTCGCGCTCGTCCTGCTGTGCCTGATCGCCTACAAGTTCGTTATCCGCAGGCTGGGCCGCAAACAGCACGACGACTTGCCGCTGGACGCGCGCGCGCTGCACGATACGGCGCTGGGCTTCGGGGGTGGAGCGGTGCTCATTTCCATCTGCGTCGGTCTCGCCGCGCTGTCCGGGGTCTATTCGATAGAGGGTTCCGACAGCTTCGGAGACTGGATGCAGATCGTCTTCCTGTTCGGCCTTTATGCCGGCTTCTTCGAGGAGTTGCTGCTGCGCGGCGTGGTGTTCCGCTGGGTGGAGGAACTGGCCGGTACATGGATCGCGCTCGCCATCAGCTCGCTGCTGTTCGGCTTCGGCCATGCGGGCAACGCTAACGCCACGTTTTTCAGCTCGCTCGCCATCGCCATCGAAGCGGGCATCCTGCTCGGCGCGGCATATATCCTAACCCGCTCGCTCTGGCTTGCAATCGGGCTGCATGCCGGGTGGAACGTGGTGCAGGCGCTGTGGGATGTGCCGGTCAGCGGCAACCCGACCGAGGGCCCGATCGCCGCGACGCTGGAAGGCCCGCCGCTGCTGGCGGGTGGCGGCTTCGGGCTGGAAGCGACGGTTTTCGCGCTAGCCGTGGCGACGAGTGCAGGCGTGTGGCTGCTCTGGCTGGCGGTAAAGCGGGGCCGCATCGTGAAGCCGATGTGGAGCCGCAAGGGCGCGCCGATCACGGCCTATTGAATCAGGAAACTCGCCGCCGTCGCCACGATGCCGAGCAGCACCAGCGCGCCGACGATCCACGGCAGCAGGTTGCGGTCCTTCACTTTCTCGATCCAGCGCGACACCACGCTGTCGTTACGCTTGTCGGTCACCGCCCAGACGATCAGCGCAAACCACAGGGCGAAGGAAAGGATGGCAAGCGGGCTGAGCTTGGCAATCAGCCGCTTGTCGTGATGCCCGCGTGCATAGGCGATGATGACCGGCAACAGGCAGAACAGCAGCATGACGATGCCGGTGACGGCTATGACGATGATCTGTGTCTGCGTCACAACCACGCGGCCCCCGGTTCAGCTGTCCCGCGCCCACCCCTTGCCTGCAGGCACGAGCGTGTCGAGGAATTTCTCCGCCGTTTCGAGGTAATCGTCGCGCCTGGCCTTATCCATGCGGTCCCAGGTCGAATAGATGCGACCGACGCGGTGATTGCTTTCCAGCCGCTCGCGGTGGCGATCCATGAAATGCCAGTAGAGCGAGTTGAACGGGCAGGAACCTTCGCCGGTTTTCTTGGCTGGCGAATATTTGCAGCCCGAGCAATAATTGCTCATCTTGTTAATGTAATTGCCGCTCGCGGCATAGGGCTTGGACGCCAGCTTGCCGCCATCTGCATAGAGGATCATTGCCGCGACATTCGGCAGTTCGACCCATTCATACGCATCGGCATAGACAACGAGATACCAGTCCTGCACCTCGGTCGGCGAAATGCCTGCCAGCAGCGCAAAATTGCCAAGCACCATCAATCGTTGGATGTGGTGCGCATGGGCATTGTCGCGCGTGGAGCGGATGCAATCGGCAAGGCAGGCCATGTCCGTCTTGCCCGTCCAGTAGAACTCCGGCAGCCCGCGCTGCGCACCCAGCGCATTGGCCTTTTGCAAATGCGGCATCTGGAGCCAATAGAACCCGCGCACATATTCGCGCCAGCCGATCAGCTGGCGGATGAAGCCTTCCACGCTGTTGAGCGGGGCCTTGCCGTCCTGGTAGCTTCTCTCGGCGCGCTGGCAGAGTTCCAGCGGGTCGAGCAGGCCGAGATTGATGCTGGTCGAGAGCATCGAATGGTAAAGGTCGTCCTCTCCTTCCACCATCGCGTCCTGATAGGGGCCGAACTTCTCGATCCGCTCGGCGAAAAATGCATCGGCAGCCTTTTCCGCCTCGTCGCGCGTGACGGGCCAGCCGAATCTCTCGAGAGAGCCGAAATGGTCGCCGAACCTGTCTTCGACGAGATCGATACAGTCCTGCGTAATAGCGTCCGGCTCGAATAGCGGGCGGGGCGGTGCGGACATGCCTTCCTTGGGCGGCTTACGGTTCTCGCTATCGAGGTTCCACTCGCCGCCCTCAGGCTTGTCGGCGGCCATAAGCAGCCCGGTCTTGCGGCGCATCTCCCGGTAGAAATACTCCATCCGCAACGTGTCGCGGTCCTCTGCCCATTGGCGGAAATCGGCGATGGTGGCGACGAAGCGATCGTCCGTGAGGATCTCGACTTCGCAACCGAACTTGTCCGGCCATTCCTCGATAGCGTTCTGCACCCGCCACTCGCCTGCCTCGACGACATGGACCGCGCGCGGATCGTGCTGCTCGACTGCGCGCGCGACTTCGCCGGTGAAGCTGCCCGCATTTTCGTCGCTGTCCAGTTCAACATAGTCCACCGTCCATCCCGCATCCCGCAGTTCTTTGGCGAAATGGCGCATGGCCGAGAAAATCAGCGCGATCTTCTGCTTGTGATGCTTGACGTAGGTCGCCTCGTCCCAGACCTCCATCATCAGGATGACAGTGTCATCCTTGGTCCTGCCTCTGATCGAGGCAAGGTCGCGGGTCAGCTGGTCGCCGAGGATGGGGACGAGGATGGGTCGGATCATATCCGCCCCAACGGGCGGATGGCGCCCCGGTGCCGGATCACAGACCTAATCCCGTGGCCTGGCAGAACGGGTCAATCGGCTCTGCAGCCATATTTCTCGATCTCGGCCTCGCGCTCTTCGCGGCGCTGCTTGCGTGCGTCCTCGTCGAGATATTCGCCGGGATGGTCAGGGCGCAATTCATCGAGCAGCGGTTCGCGCGCTCCCGATTCGAACTCGTCGAACTTCTCGCGCAGCAGACAGGTGCCGCTGCCATTGCCGAGCAACCACTCGCCGCTCACCACGCGCGCCTCCGCCGGGCGATCCTCCAGCAGCAGCATATGCACCAGCGCCTGCCGCACGCTCGCATCGAAAGGCGCGTAGGAGAACGACGCTTCCAGCGCCATCTTCGCCTGCTCGGGTAGCTCCGCACCTTCGTCGAGCAGGTGTGTCAGGTAATAGCCGTAGAGCGGATAGGCGTGGTCGTTCTCCATCCGGTTGGCGGCTGCGAAGCGCGAGCGGGCCTCGGCAAGCTGTGTCGGATCTTCGAACGAACGGCGCAGGGCCACGTCGGCATAATAGATTGCGGCCATGGTCGACTGCGGGTCACGCTCCAGCGCGCGGCTGGCAAGCTCTTCCGCCTCGTCGTAATTGCGCGCGTCGAACTCTGCCTCGGCCGCGGCAAGCAACACGGAATGATCGTCGGGATATTGCGCGACGAGGTCTCGCGCTTCGCGGACAAGCCGCCGAGCACCATCCTCGCCCACGCCGCGCTTTGACTTGATCATCAGCTCCATCCGGGCTTCCTCGGCCCCGTCGAGCCGCCGGATCTCGACACTCGGATCGGACTGGACGGCATAGGGTACGCGCAGGATGCGCGAACTACCGCGGCGGAACTCTTCCAGCTCCTGCCGCATCACTTCGAGATCGCCGAACGCCACCTCTGCCGCCTCCATCGGCTGCATGCCTTGCCCAATTGCCTCCATGTAAGCGCCCATCTGGCCGCGCCGGTCCGGATTGAGGTTGAGGTGGCTCGCGATCAGCCAGCCATGGGCGTAGGTGCGGGCGACACGTTCCGGAGAACCGCCGGCGGGCGGATCGAACGTGTCCTCCAGATCGATGGCAACCGTGGACAGGCCGTAGCTGCGATAGGTCGGCACTTCGCCGATGATGAAGTGATCCTCGTTGAATTCGACATTGGAAAACAGTTCTGCAAACCCTTCGGCGTACCATGCTGGGTAAGGCGCATCGCGGTGCTGGAACATGAAATAGTGGACGTATTCATGGAACAGCGTCGATTTGGGATCGAGCATGATGGCGGTATCGACCCGCTCTCGTGCGCTACGCACGCGCTGGCGGTCCTGTCGGCGGGGGACGAAGGCAAAAGATCCGTGCGCACGGCCCAGAAAGAACCCGCCAACACCTGCATTGCGATTGCCCGAAAGCAGCGCCGACATGTCGCGCGTTTCGCCGAAGCGGAAGACGGTGACCTTGGCCGACGGCGGAAGGCCGTTATCGTCCATGCCAACGCCCGTCAGGATGCGGAGCACCTCGTCCAGCCGTTCCAGATCCTGTACGAATTCGATGGTGGCCTGCCGCGTATCTTCCGAATACAGGATAAAGTGCTCGGTTTCGGCGCGATACCAGTCGGCGGCCTGCCCTACGGTGGGGATGGCAAGCGAAACGGTCGCCAGCATGGCGATGAAAAGGCGTGTCATGCGGCAACTCCATTCCTGCAAGGGGGGTATCGCAAGGCCGGGTTATTTCAACCCAAGCCGGGGGGGACTAGTCGAGATTTGGGCGCAGCCAGCGCGTCGCTTCATCCAGCGCCATGCCGCGCCGTTTCGCATAATCTTCCAACTGGTCGCTGCCGATGCGGGCGACACCGAAATAGCTTGATTCCGGATGGCCGAAATAGAATCCGGATACGGCGCTGGTGGGCAGCATGGCGTTGCTTTCGGTCAGCGTCAGTCCGACGTTTCTAGTGGCGTCCAGCAGGTCAAACAGGATGGGCTTCAACGAATGATCGGGGCAGGCGGGATAACCCGGCGCCGGGCGGATACCGTGATACTCTTCCTTGATCAGCGCGGCGTTGGTGAGGTTCTCCTCGCGCGCATATCCCCACAGGTCGGTACGGACGTGCTTGTGCAATGCTTCGGCGAAGGCCTCCGCCAGTCGGTCGGCCAGCGCTTTCAGCAAGATGTCGGAGTAATCGTCCTTGTCGGCGAGGAAGCGTTTCGAATGCTCCTCGATGCCATGGATGCCGACACCGAACCCTCCGATCCAGTCGCCATCGGGGTCGATGAAGTCGGCAAGGCAGTAATTCGCCCGGTCGCGCGATTTTTTAACCTGCTGGCGCAGGAAGGGAACGAGCACATGCTCGCCGCGCTCCGTATCGTGAATGGTAACATCGTCGCCGTCGCGGGCGCAGGGCCAAAGCCCGACGACGCCCTTCGCGGTCAGCCATTTCTCGGCCACGATGCGGTCCATCATGGCATCGGCATCGCGCTTCAGGTCGCGCGCGGTTTCGCCGACCACTTCGTCGTCGAGGATGGCGGGATAGTTGCCCACCAGTTCCCAGCTGCGGAAGAAGGGCGTCCAGTCGATATATTCGCGAAGGTCCGCCAGGTCCCAGTCCGCGAAGACATGCACGCCTGGCTTGTCCGGCATGGCGGGCTTGTCGCTGTAATAGCAGTCGTAGAAATTCGCTCGCGCTTCCTCAATGGGGAGCAGCACGCTTCGCGCCTTGCCTTCGCGCGCCTCGCGGGCCTTGCGGAAATCCTCAGCCGTGTCGCTGACCAGAGCGTCCTTCTGCGTGTCCGATAATAGCTTGCTGGCGACCCCGACGGCACGGCTGGCGTCGAGCACATGCAGCACCGGACCGTCATAGGACGGGTCGATCCTGAGCGCGGTGTGGAGCTTGCTGGTGGTCGCTCCGCCGATCAGCAGCGGCAGGTCCAATTCGGCGCGCTGCATCTCTTCGGCCACCGTGACCATCTCGTCCAGCGAGGGGGTGATGAGGCCCGACAGGCCAATGATATCGGCCTGCTCGTCCTTTGCCGTCTTCAGGATGGTGGACCATGGCACCATGACGCCAAGGTCGATTACTTCGTAGCCATTGCACTGCAACACCACGCCGACGATGTTCTTGCCAATATCGTGCACGTCACCCTTGACGGTCGCCATCACGATCTTGCCCTTGGGCTTGGCGCCTTCCTCCTTTGCATCTTCGATGAACGGGATGAGGTGGGCGACCGCCTATTTCATCACGCGCGCTGATTTGACGACCTGCTGCAGGAACATCTTGCCGCTGCCGAACAGATCGCCGACAACGTTCATGCCGTCCATCAACGGGCCTTCGATGACCTCGATCGGCCGATCGCTGTCCTGCCGCGCCTCTTCCGTGTCCGCCACGATATGTGCGTCGATACCCTTGACGAGCGCGTATTCGAGTCGCTTTCGCACGGCGAAACCACGCCATTCGGCGGCCTGCTTCTCGTCCTCCTTCGTCTTGCCCTTGTAGCTTTCGGCAAGGTCCACCAGTCGCTCCGACGCATCGGGACGCCGGGCAAGGATCACGTCTTCGCAGGCCTCGCGCAGCTGCGGATCGATGGCGTCGTACACGTCGAGCTGGCCGGCATTGACGATCGCCATGTCGAGCCCGGCGGGGATCGCATGATACAGGAAAACGGAGTGCATCGCCCGGCGCACCGTCTCGTTGCCGCGGAAGCTGAAGGAAAGGTTGGAAAGGCCGCCGCTGGTCTTGGCATGTGGGCAGCGCGCCTTGATCTCGGCCACCGCCTCGAGAAAATCGAGCCCGTATCGGTCGTGTTCGGCAATGCCGGTGGCGACGGCAAAAATGTTGGGATCGAAGATGATATCTTCGGGCGGGAAGCCGTTGACGGTGAGCAGATCGTAAGCGCGCGAACAAATTTCGACCTTGCGCTCTTTCGTGTCCGCCTGGCCGGCCTCGTCGAACGCCATAACGACCACCGCGGTGCCGTAGTCGCGGCATTTCTTCGCCTGTTCGAGGAATTGTTCCTCGCCTTCCTTCATGCTGATCGAGTTGACGATAGGCTTGCCGGATACGCATTTCAGGCCAGCCTCGATCACTTCCCACTTGGAACTGTCGATCATCAAAGGCACGCGCGCGATATCGGGTTCGGCGGCAACCAGCTTGAGGAAGGTCGTCATGGCATGGACCGCATCGCGCAGGCCTTCGTCCATGTTCACGTCAACAATCTGCGCCCCGTTCTCGACCTGCTGGCGCGCGACTTCCACCGCAGCGGGATAATCGCCCGCCATGATGAGCTTCTTGAACGCGGCGGAGCCGGTGACGTTTGTGCGCTCGCCGATATTGACGAAGCGGGCGGTAGAGAGGTCAGTCATAATTCTGTCTTCAAACTTTCCGTTCGCACCGAGCGAAGTGGCGCCATGCGCCGTCCTGGACTCTTTGATGCCGCGCAGACGTATCTCAACTTGGCGCGACACGACCGGAGCATGGTATCAGGCTGCGATGGTGAAGGGCTCCAACCCCGCCAGCCGCATTTTCGTGTCCTTTTCGGGAATGGCGCGCGGCTCCAGGCCGGCGACCCGCTGTGCCATCGCGGCTATATGCGCGGGCGTGGAGCCACAGCAACCGCCGAGGATATTCACCCGGCCATTGTCGGCCCATTGCCCGGTGAGAGAGGCGGTGGTGTCCGGCTCCTCATCATATTCGCCGAGCTCGTTGGGCAGGCCCGCATTGGGATAAGCGAGCAGTAGGCAGTCGGCGATGCCGGAGAGCAGCTGCACATGCGGGCGCAGCTGGTCCGCGCCGAAGCTGCAATTCAGCCCGACAGCGAGCGGGTTGGCGTGGCGGACGGCGTACCAGAAGGCCTCGACCGTATGACCCGACAGATTGCGGCCCGACAGATCGGTGAGCGTCATGCTAAGCAACACCGGAATGTCACGCCCCAGTTTATCGGACAACTTGCGCACCGCCATCACGCCCGCCTTCGCATTGAGTGTATCGAAGATCGTTTCGATAAGGATGAAATCCGCGCCGCCTTCGACCAGCGCCTCGGCCTGTTCGAGATATACATCAGTCAGCGTGTCGAAATCGATTTCGCGATAGCCGGGGTCTTCCACATCGGGACTGAGCGAAAGCGTCTTGTTGGTCGGCCCGATTGCGCCCGCCACGAAACGCGGCCGGTTGTCCCGCGCGGCAAACTCGTCCGCCGCCTCGCGCGCGATGCGAGCGGAGGCAAGGTTGATCTCGCGCACCAGCGCCTGTGCCGCGTAATCGGCCTGCGAGATGCGGTTGGCGGAAAAGGTGTTGGTGCTCACCATGTCCGATCCCGCCTCGAGATAGGCGCGGGTTACGTCCGCGATCACGTCGGGCCGGGACAAGGCGAGGATGTCGTTATTGCCCTTCTGGTCCGCATCAAGGCCAAGATCGCCGGCGAAGTCCTCCTCCGTCAGCTTACGCGCCTGAATCTGTGTACCGAATGCACCGTCGAAGACGAGAATGCGCGCCTTTGCGGCATCGAGGAATTGCTGGCGTGTGCTCATGCCGATTGCTCCTGCGGACGCTTTCCGAGCATGTGGCAGATCGCATAGGCGAGCTCGGCGCGGTTGAGCGTGTAGAAGTGAAATTCACGTACACCGCCTGCATACAGGCGGCGGCACAATTCGGCGGCGATCGTGGCGGCGACAAGCTGGCGCGCGCCGGGACGCTCGTCGAGTCCTTCGAACAGGCCGTCCATCCAGTCCGGGATCACCGAGCCGCATTGTCCTGCGAACTTGCGTGCCTGCGCCACATTGGTGACCGGCAGGATGCCAGGAACGACCGGCGCTTCGATCCCGGCTGCGTGGCACTGCTGGGTGAAATCGAAGAACACCTCCGCATCGAAGAAGAACTGGCTGATCGCGCGCGTCGCCCCGGCGTCGATCTTGCGTTTCAGATTGTCGAGGTCCGATTGCGGGCAATTCGCGTCCGGATGAACTTCGGGATAGGCCGCCACCGATATCTCGAAATCGGCCACTTCCTTCAGCCCTCGGACCAGCTCCTCGGCATTGCGATAGCCATCCACGTGCGGGACGAAAGGCGCGCCCGGTTCGCCCGCATCGCCGCGCAGGGCGACGATGTGGCGGATACCGGCTTCCCAGTAATCCTCGGCTACCTTTTGCGTGTCGGCCCGGCTCGCATCGACGCAGGTAAGGTGCGCAGCGGCAGGGATGCCTGCCTCCCGCACCAGCCGCGCGACCGTTTTATGCGTACGCTCCCGCGTCGAACCGCCCGCGCCATAGGTGACGGACATGAAGGTCGGCGCAAGCGGGGCAAGCTGCTCGACCGCGTCCCACAGCTGCGCTTCCATTCTCTCGCTCTTGGGCGGGAAGAATTCGAAGCTGACCGCGATATCGCCGGGCAGGCCGGAGAACAGCGGCGTGTCGTGAGCGGTGCGTTGCTCGTGCGCCGGATCTAGCGGCATGATGGTGGCGGTGGCGCTCATGAGGCGATCTTTCCTGTCATGTCGGTGGTGGCGCGCGACAACCGTGTCGCGGTCCAGATTTTCACGGTGAGTTCGCGGCCCGGTACTTCGACCGGGACGGCGGGATCAAAGCCTGCATCGGCGAGCAGCTTTGCCATTGTGGCATCCCCGAAGCCGAGCCGTGCATGCGCGTGGCGCTCGCGCAGGTCGTCGCGGTCGTGGCGCGCAAGGTCGACCACGCCGATACGCCCGCCGGGGCGCGTGACACGGGCCGCCTCGCGCAGGGCGAGCGCGGGCTCCTGCGCGAAATGAAGCACCTGGTGCAGCAGCACGGTGTCGAAACTGGCGGCGGGGAAGGGCAGGTCGGTGAAGTCGCCTTGTACCAGTTCGACCTTTTCCGGGCCGAGCGCCTGGAGCCTCGCCCTGGCGACGCGCAGCATGTCGAGGCTCTTGTCCAGCGCCACGATCCGCTCCGCATGCGGAGAGAAGAGTTCGGCGATACGGCCGGTGCCGGTTCCGATATCGAGCAGACGTCCCGGCGGTGTGTCGGCCAGCGCAGCCACCAGCCGCTCTTCGACCGCACGTTCGGGCCCATGGATTTCGCGCAGCGTATCCCACTCGTCGGCATGGCGGGCAAAATAGCGATCCGCCTCCTTCTCGCGCGCATCGCGGATGGCAGAGAGGCGGCTGCGGTCGGCTTCGGCCTGATGGGCAAAACCCGCATCCTCGCGTTCTGCGATAGCGAGCATGCGCGTCACTGCGTCACCCAATGGAGAAGACGATACTTTGCGCAGGAACACGGAATTGCCTTCACGCCGTCGTTCCAAAAGGCCGGCATCGACCAGCCGGGCCACGTGCTGCGAAACGCGCGGCTGGCTTTGCCCCAGTACCTGCGCGATCTCTCCTACCGACAATTCCATCTGCGCAACCAGCCGCATCGCGCGCAGACGCGACGTGTCGGACAAGGCGCGGAGGGCGGGTTCGATCTGCATCGACATAATCATATAAGGATTTTGTTATATGCAAAGGAGAATTAAGGTTTCACTCGAAACCGTTTCTGCCTTTTTTCGGCGACGATGGCCTCCTCCGGGATCCGAATGTGTCGATCCGCCTCCCATCGGAACCGGGTGCGACTTCGAGTTCGCCATCTGGCCGTCAGAACGGTAATTCCTGTTCGGGAACAGCCCGATACGGGAAAAGCCCGCATCGGGAGATCAGACGAAACTGTATGGATCGATATCTACCCCGACGCGGACGCCTGGCGGGTGCTGGACCTGGGAAAGCCAATCACGGATAACCTGCTGGAGTTGCGCCGTGCGGCGGGCGTTGAGCAGCAGGCGGTAGCGATAGCGGTTGCGCAGCAGCGATAACGGGGCCGGGGCCGGGCCAAGGATCATCACGTCATCCAGAAGAGGCCGTGTGTCGCCGATGCGGTTCGCTGCCTCGCGCGCCTCGGCTTCGTCCTCGCTGGACACGATGACCGCTGCCCAGCGCCCGAAAGGCGGCGCGCCAGCGTGGCGGCGGGCCTCGGTTTCGGCGTCGTAGAAGGCGTCGCGGTCGCCTGCTTCGAGCGCGGCGATGACGGGCGCTTCGGGATGGCGCGTCTGGATCAGAACCTCACCCGGTTTCGCCCCGCGACCCTCGCGCCCGGCCACTTGAGCCACCTGCTGGTAGGTCCGCTCCGCCGCGCGCAAGTCCCCGCCTTCGAGGCCAAGATCGGCGTCGATCACGCCGACCAGCGTCAGTTCGGGAAAGTGGAAGCCCATGGTTACGAGCTGTGTGCCGACGATCACGTCGATCGCCCTACCTTCCGCCATTGCCACGAATTCCGCAGCCTTTTCGGGCGAATTAAGCGTGTCGGAGGTGACGAGCGCCACCCGCGCATCGGGCAGGATTTCTGCCACCTCGTCCGCAATGCGCTCCACACCCGGTCCGCAGGCAACGAGGCAATCGGGCTCGCCGCATTCGGGGCATTTGTCTGGCGGCTTGGTTTCGTGTCCGCAATGATGGCAGGCGAGGCGGCTGGAAAGACGGTGCTCGACCAGCCAGGCGCTGCAATTCGGACACTGGAAGCGAAAGCCGCAATTTCGGCACAGCGTCAGCGGGGCGTAGCCACGACGGTTGAGGAACAGCAGCGATTGCTCGCCTTTCGCCAGCCTGTCTTCCAGCGCGGCGCGCAGCGGGGCGGAGATCCACGCGCCGCGTCCGGGCTGTTCTTCGGTCAGGTCGACGAGCTTGATATCGGGTAGCGACGCCCCGCCGTAGCGGCTTGGCAAGACAAGCTTTTCATAGGTTCCGCTGTCGGCCATGTGCAGGCTTTCCAGCGCGGGCGTTGCGCTGGCGAGCACGATCGGAAAGCCTTCGAAATGCGCGCGCATTACGGCAACGTCGCGGGCATTGTAACGCACGCCATCTTCCTGCTTGAAACTGATCTCGTGCGCCTCGTCGACGACAATCAGGCCAAGATTGGCGTAGGGCAAAAACAGTGCCGAACGCGCGCCGACCACCACCTGCGCCTCCCCGCTGGCGATCGCGCGCCAGGCCCGCCGCCGCTCGGTCGATTTAAGGCTTGAATGCCAGACTATCGGCGCCGCGCCGAAGCGTGCTTCGAACCGGGCAAGAAACGCTTCGGTCAACGCAATCTCTGGAAGAAGGACGAGCACCTGCCGGTTAGTGCGCAACGCCTCGGCCACGGCTTCGAAATAGGTTTCGGTCTTGCCCGAACCCGTCACCCCGTCGAGCAGGAAGGGCGCGAATTCCGCTGCGCCGACCGCATCGACCAGCCGTGCCGCCACCTCATTCTGGTCCTCGCTCAGATCGACCACGGCATGGCCGGACTTGGCGCGAGGGTAAGGCCGGTCGACGTCCACTTCGACAGGCTCAAGCACACCTTGGTTCACAAGGCCGCGCAGCACGCCTTCGCTCACACCAGCCAACCCCGACAGCTCGCGGATCGTCGCTTGCTCCCCTTCAAGCGCGGCGATGGCCCGCTCCCGCTGCGGGGTCATGCGTTCGGGCGTGCCGCCAGTCAGCCGGTATTCGGTCGTCGTCGCCGGACCGCGCAACGCGCCGCCGCTGGCAATAACCATGCGCGCCACCGCAGCGAGCGGGGCTATGTAATAGTCCGCCGTCCATTCCATGAGGCGACGCAGCTCCTCGCGGATCGGCGGCACGTCCACCAAGTCGAGCAGCGGGCGCAGCTTCGCTTCGGGCACCGGATCGGTGGGCAAGTGCTTCTCTTCCCAGATGATTCCCATGATCTGGCGCGGCCCCAACGGCGCGACGACGACACTGCCATATTCGACCGCCATCCCATCGGGCACACGGTAATCGAGCGGACCCAGCGCCGCGTTCATCACAAGTAGCCGGGCACGATTTAAGCTCATGCGTCGTTATATGGGCGCCGCGCCCGCATGGCGGCAAGGAGAGGACGCAGCTTATGACCGAATTCACCCGCGACATCGCAGAGACCGCCACCAGCCGCCGCCGCTTCATCGCAGGGCTCGGCGCGGGCGGAGCGCTGCTTGCCATGCCTGCCTGTACCAGTTTCGGCGGCTTCAGCCTCGTCGATGCGGTGCGCCGCCTGCTCTACCTCTCCAGCGAGCGCGCCTTTGCCCGCCTGCTCCAGCCCGGCGGCTTCTGGGACGAGCAGATCGCCAATGCAGGCCTCGAAAACCTGCTCGGCACACGCGGCAATGTGCTCGGCAGCGTGCTGACATCGGCGCTGTTCCGCGACCGGCTCTACGATGCGTTTGCCGATATCGCAATCGAGGGTGCCGAGCGTGCCGCGCCCATCGTCACCGATGCGGTTCGCGTCGTCGGTATCTCGAACGCGGTCGCACTCATCAATGGCGGCCCGACCGCTGCGACGGGTTTCTTGCGGCAAAACCTTGGCATGACGCTTGTCGAAGCGATGGTGCCCGAGCTTGGCCAGGCGATGCGGATCGCAAACGAGCCGCTGGTGGGCGAATTGCTTGCGAGCCTGACAGGCGTGGACGTACGCGGCGTCGCCAACACCTTCTCGCGCGAGATCGACAATGCCATCTGGCGCGAAATGGGCTTCGAGGAAGCGGAAATCAGGCGCAATCCGCGCGCTACGAACGATCCGCTGTTGATCGGCGTGCTGGGCGGGGCTGGCGGCTTCTAGCCCGCAGCCCTTGCACCGCGCGCCGCGTGCTTTAGGCAGCGGCACGGATGGCCGACGAATCCCCCCTCGACCGCTTTCGCCTCGCTTTGACGGGCGCGACCCTG
>JBARVT010000305.1:0-3008 GCA_049646405.1 Alteraurantiacibacter sp. | reverse complement strand
GTCCAAGCCCAGCGCATCGTAGCCGATGGCCTCGATCGCGCGATCGACGAATTGCAGGACATGTTGCGAGGTGCGGTAGGACCGGCCCAGGCCCAGATCCTGCAATTCGCGCGCTTCGCCCGCGCGGCTGGTCGCCAGCCAGCCTTCGCGCCGCGCGCGCAGCAATTCCTCATACCGCGCGCGGGCCATTGCGAAGTTTTCAGGGCTGGTTCCCTGAAAACCGAAGATCGCCTGTTTGTAGTCGCCAACTACGAAGATCGTGCGTAGCCTCTCGTCGCGCTGGCCCAGCCCGCTGAAGAAATCGTCGGTCAGCGCGTCGATGATCGCCCATTGCTCGGCATTGGTATCCTGCGCCTCGTCGACAAGGATATGGTCGAACTGCCGATCCAGCTTGTAGCGGATCCAGGCCGACATATCCTTTTTCGTCAGAAGACGCGCGGCGCGCCGGATAAGGTCGTCGAAATCTACCAGTCCCTCGCGCCGTTTCGCCTCGTCCCATGCCAGCGCGAATATGCGCCCGATCTCCAGCGCGGGGGTGAGGTAATCGACCAGCGCCAGCAGAACCGCCTGCTCGCTCTTCGCCGCCAGCCAGACGCGCGCCTCCTCCGCGATCGCCGCGGCTCCATCCACCTTCTTTTCAAGGTTGGACTGGTATTTGAGCAAACCAGCGTCGTTAAACAGCTGCGCCATCAACCCCGCAGTCCCGGCGAAGCGTTCCTCCGGCGAACCGAGCAGCCAATCTCCGACAAGCTCGGCAAACTTCGCTCCGCTTGCAGCGCCCCATTCGTGATAGGCCCACATGACCCGGCGCATTGCATCGACTCCTGCGCTGTCGTCGGCGCAGCCCTGAGCCAAGGTTGCCGCGTCGGCGTCGGAGGGGAGGCCGATCAGACGCTTGACGCGCTGCGCCATGGGCGGACGCCACGCGGTGTTGCCGAACCATGCCTCGCGCGCCTGTGCACAGCGCATCAGCCATGCGCGCGCGCCGTCCGGCCCCATGCGCAGCGACAGCATTTCGAGCGCCGCGACGCTTGCAGGATCGTTGTCCTGCCAGTCCACCAGCAGGTCGCGCAGCACCCTTTCGGCGAGTAGGTCGCGGTCGCGGTCCTCCATCGGGCGCGTGCCAGGAAGGAGACCCGCCTCTTCTGGAAATGCGGCGAGCAGCCATTGGGCAAAGGCGTGGATCGTGTCGATGCGAAGCCCGCCGCCTGGACAGTCTAGCACGCTGGCAAACAGCGTGCGCGCCCGCTCGCGTTCGGCCTCGGTCCCGTCGGCACCGACGAACTGCAATTCCGCGAACAACTGCTCGTCGGGCATCCGCACCCAGTTCGCCAGCACTTCGTTGACGCGAGTCGCCATCTCCGCTGCGCCCGCTTTTGTGAATGTCAGGCACAGTATTTGCTCGGGGGAGACACCCTCGGTCAGCAGCAGGCGCAGCACACGGGCGGAAAGCACCTGCGTCTTGCCTGTACCCGCGCTGGCGGACAGCCATACGCTGTCGCCCGGCGCGACGGCATCGCGCTGGCTGTCCTGGAGAGGGAAAACTTTCCCGCTCACGATGGCCCATCCTCGCGCCCCTGCCATTCGGCAAGACGCATCAGCTGGTCGTAGGTGGCATAACCCGGCGCATCGGGATTGAGCCGGGCGGTGAAGGGCTCGTCGCCGAGAATCCACTTGCCCAGCGCATCGCGCAGGAACGCCTCTGTCTGAGGAAGGAATTCTTCCGGCGGGATGCCGCTGCGCTTGTTGCCTTCCAGCAGCGGAGTCGCGACGTAGCCGAAGCCCGTTGCGCTCTTCGCGTTTCGGCCGAGAGACCAGTATTCGAAGCGTGTGGCCGTGCCAGACAGGCCATCGAAATCCCCGTCGCGAGCGATCAGGCCGAGGGTGCCGAGTTGCAGCGCATAGCCGTTCTCGACCTGGCTGCCGCTGGGCGGCGCACCGGTCTTGTAATCGACCACGGCGAGACTGCCGTCGGGCAGACGATCGATCCGATCGGCCTTGCCGTGGATCTTTATGCCTTCGACATGAACCCCGCCCGATGCCTCCCATCTGACCGGTCGGCGTTCCGGCTCGCTGGCGATCTGTAATTCCACCCATTGCAGGGCGCGCAGCAGTCGCGGCCGCCAGAGCGCGCGCAGCAGCGGATGGGCGGAAAGCTCTCGCAGGTGCCGGTCGGCAAGCTCTTCCAGCGAACCCTTGCCGCCATGCCAGTCTTCCAGGATCGCGTGAGCGAGCGTGCCCTGCCATGCCGGTCCGGGATCGGCATCGAGCAGGTCCAGTTCTCTTAACCGCATGATCTTGCCGGCATAGAATTCGTAAGGGTCGGAGCGGAGCCGGTCTAGCGCGGTGACGCTGATTTCCCGGCGCCGCTGCTCTGGCGACGGGCGCGGCTGCGGGCGCGAATGCGGGGCTTCGTCAAAGCCCCTTCCGTCATCGATTGCGCGAACAAGTTCCACCGTCTCGCGATCGGTCAGCGCTTCCGTCATTTGCTGGCCGAGCAAGGCCCGCACGCGCAGCAGGAAACGGCTGGCAATGGCGGGGCCGGACGTGTCGCGTCGGGAACGGCTCAGCACAACTTCGGGCGCGCCGAGCGCCCCGGCGAGATCGTGCGCGGCCAGCCCGATGCGGAAATCGGCCCCCGGCACACCCAGCGCGCGTAGGACCGCAGGCGCGAGCAGCGGGTCGGGCGTGGGCGTAGGCGGCCATGTCCCCTCGTTCAGTCCGGCACAAATAACGAGGTCGGCGCGCGTCATGCGCGCTTCGAGCAGGCCATAAATCGCCACGCGCGGATGGCCGCCATAGGGCGGGCGCACCGCGACCCGGTCCATCGCATCGCGCAGCACGGCAGGCAGGTCCGCCGGCTCGAGCTGGATCGGCGTGTCGCGCGCCTGCAAGCGCAGGTCTTCGACGAAACCGGACAAGGCCCGCCCGTCTTCCCGCGTCCAGACGGCATCGGCGCAAAGCCTCTCTGCCGCCAGCGCCAGCGCATCGAGCCATTCTGCCAGCCC
>JBARVT010000304.1:0-2426 GCA_049646405.1 Alteraurantiacibacter sp. | reverse complement strand
GCCGCATCTACTGACCATTTCTATTGGCACCATAGCCTGATTTTGGGCGCGCGGATCCCTCGTGAAGCCCCTACGGTCGCGAGAATAGGATGCCATGGTCACGTTTCACGATGACCTGCGCGCGTGTCCGCAGTCAGGTCTTTAGCCGCCCGTCCACTTTTTTGCGCCCACACTCTTATAGCAGACAGGCCACATACGGCCAAAGAAGTGTCATAGGAGCCCAGCTTTGTCCGGTACGGTATCCCCGAACATGGGCATTTCTATCCGTAAATGAAAAATGGTGCGGTCGAGAAGACTCGAACTTCCACGGCCTTTCGGCCACAACGACCTCAACGTTGCGCGTCTACCAGTTCCGCCACGACCGCACATCTGTGAAGGGGCGAGCGCACGGGCCCGCCGGGTAGGAGCGCGCCCCTAGCAAGAAGGCATGGTGGCTGCAAGCGGTTGTGCGAGGCGTGGCCGGTTCACTCGGGCTTCCACCCGATTTGCACCTCGCGAGCAGAGCGCGGAATGTCGGTTACGGCTTCGGACACGGGCACGCTTTCGCCAGGGGCGATGGTCCGCTGCGGCGGCGGGACTTCCCAGCTATAGACAATGCGATCGCGCGAATCTCGCAGCACGATCAGGATTGTCGGGATCGTGCGTGTCTCGGTGCCGACATTGGTGATCGTGCCGGTCGCGCCGAAGAATTCCGTGCCGTTGGGCAGCTGGCGGCGATCCTGCTGCTCGCGCGGGAAATCGAGCTGCAGGTCGGGCTGCGCCGCGGCGAAGGTCGGGCGCTCGACCGGCACCCAGTCTGGCAGGCCCCAATAGGAGACGGCGAATATCAGCGCCGCTGCGACCAGCGCGAAGATGCCCGCTGCCCAGGTCCACACCTTGAGCCAGTTGCGGGGCGGGCGAAAAGGCGGCTCGGGGTCGAAATGCGAGGTCGGCGGCTCACCGTAATCGACCGGGGCGGCTGCGTGGCGCGGCGGGCGGATCTCTTCGCGCAGGCTCTCGCGCGATGGTCCTTCCGGCTCAGCGAGCGGCGGGTCGTCGGCCATGTCGCCCTCGGGCTCCGGCCCGGACGGTGGCACTGGTGGCGGAGCGGGAGGAAGAGGTGGCGGAGCAGGTGCGAGCACGGCCGGCGCAACCTCGCCGTCCGGCCTTTCGAGCACCGGACCATCCTGGAACCAGCTATGCTTGCACTTGGCGCAGCGCACGGTCCGCCCGTCCACCCCGATGGCGGTATCTGGCACGACGTATCGCGTCGCGCAGGCGGGGCACTGGATGATCATCGCGCTGCGCTTGGCCTAGTCCCGCGGCAGGCGCGCAACAAGGCGAACGGCCTGTACGGGCGCGATAAGCGGTGCCTTTTCCACAATGCACCGCCGCAAATGCACACGCCACCCGCAATACCGCCTTTCCGCAGCCGCGCGAAACCCCTAGGCGATGGCGCATGAGCGGCGCGGACACCTCCATCGTCCAGTTTTCCAATGTGGGCCTGCGCTACGGCACCGATCGCGAGGTGCTGAGCGATATTTCCTTCACGCTCTATCCCGGCAGCTTCTATTTCCTCACCGGCGCGAGCGGGGCGGGCAAGACGAGCATGCTCAAGCTGCTCTATCTTGCCCAGCGGCCCAGCCGGGGCATGATCTCCATGTTCGGATCGGACGTCATCACCCTGCCGCGCGGCGACCTGCCCGGCTTTCGCCGCCGGATCGGTACGGTGTTCCAGGATTTCCGCCTCGTCCCGCATCTCACCACTTTCGACAATGTCGCGCTGCCGCTTCGCATTTCGGGCATGTCGGAATCGAAATTGGCCAAGCCCGTCACCGATATGCTCGAATGGGTCGGCCTCTCGCATCGCAGCGAGGCGCGGCCCGAAACGCTGTCGGGAGGAGAGCAGCAGCGCGTCGCTATCGCTCGCGCGGTGATCGGGCGGCCCGACATCCTCGTGGCGGACGAGCCGACGGGCAATGTCGATCCGGAAATGGCGGTAAAGCTGCTGCGCCTGTTCGAGGCGCTGAACCGGCTCGGCACCACCGTTGTGGTCGCGACGCACGATGTGCATTTGCTGAGGAAGGTGCCGGATTCGCTGATCATGCGGCTCGACAAGGGCAAGCTGTCGGATCCGACCGGCGCGCTGCGCTATCCGCCACGACGGGAGGCTCCGCCGGTATGACCGCGCCCTCCCCCATCCGCCGCCGCTCTCCGCGTTTCGGCGACAGTGCGCGCATCATGCAGCAGGCACGCATCGCCGGGCCGATGCCGTGGGTGATCGCCATCATGATCGCGCTCACCGTGATGGCGGCAGCCGCCGGGCTGGCTCTGAGCAACATTGCGGGCAATGCGCGCGACGAGATCGCGGGCGGCATCACCGTGCAGATCGTCGAAGCCGCGCCCGCCGCGCGCGACCGGGAGGCCGAACGCGCCGTCTCCTATTT
>JBARVT010000303.1:0-4078 GCA_049646405.1 Alteraurantiacibacter sp. | reverse complement strand
GGCCTTCGGATTCTACGCCAAGGCCTTCGCACGCGATCTCGGCATTGAACACGTAATTGCGACCGAATGGAACGGCAGAGCTATCCCCGGCGGCAACTGCTATGGCGGGGAAAAGGCGCGGCGGGTGCAGGAATGGTTCGCCGCGCTTGGCATCGCGCGGGAGGCCGCCACGATCCGCATGTCCAGCGACAGCTTCGCCGACGCGCCGCTGCTCGACTGGGCGGATGAGGCGATTTTCGTCACCGACATTGCGCGGGAGGCGGCGAGGGCGAAATCGTGCGGGTGGCGCGTGGTTGGTTGCGGCTAAAGCGCGCGCATCCGATCAACGATCTGCGCGCCGATGCTTATGAAGCGTTCGCGCGAGAACTTGCCAAGCACCCGCTCGCGCGCCGCTTCGCCTATCTCCGCAAGGCATGAAGGGTCGGCGAGCATGTCCGCCAGCGCTTCGGCCAGCGCATTGGCATCCTCGACCGGAACGACGCGGCCCATAGTCATATCGACCGTGAGCGGCATTTCGCCGGTATCGCTTACGATCACCGGCAGGCCCGCCGCCATCGCCTCATGCGCGGCGATGCAAAAGCCTTCGCGGCGCGAGGGCTGGAGATAGAGGTGCAGCGAGGCGAGCCATGCGGCTGGGTCGTCCACGAAGCCGATGAAGCGGGGCAGGTCGAGGCTCGCTCTATCTCGCACCGCTTCGAGTGCTGAACGCTGCCCACCTTCACCGGCGATAGTCATGTCGAGCTCCGGCAAGGTTATGCCGCGCGCTCGCAGGATCGCCAGCGCCGCAATCAGCACGTCGTAGCCCTTCGCCGGATGCAGCCTGCCGAGGCTGCCGACGCGCACCGGCGCCCCCTCCTGCCACGGTGCGGCCTGTGGAGTGTCGGGGTCGGCGAAGAAGATGGGCCAAATGACCAGCCTGCCACGCGGCACGCCGAGGCGGGTGTGCGTTAATCCGGCGACCAGCTCGCTATCTGCCACCCAAAGCGCGCTGCGGTGAGCCAGCCAGCGCAGCAGCCGCTCGTTCCATGGCTTGAGAAAGGCATTATGCTGCCAGCTGACGACGGGCAAACCAAGCGCCCGCCCTGCTTGCTGGCCGAGCAGCGTCGCCCGGGTGAGCGAAGTGAAAATATGCGTCGCCCCAAAGGCACGCGCTTCGCGCTTCAGCCAGCGATAGGCGGCGAAGTGGTCGCGCTCCCCGCCGTCGCGCACAACTACGGGAAAGCCCGCCGCTTCGATAGGCGCGATGCCCTTTGCGTTGCGGCGGGTCAGCGCGGCGCATCGCACCTCCGCACCCGCACCGCACAGGGCGGCAAGGATGGCGGGCAGGTTTGACACCGTGCCGCCGCCTTCCATCGAATTGATGGCATAGAGGATGCGCATGGCGCTCATCGTTCGGCGAGGAACGCCGCGATGGCATCGGCCGCGCGTTCGCTCGCAGGGCGGTCACTTTTCGCAAAGGTCCGCTCCAGCATGGCACGCTGCTGCGGCAGGTAGTCAGCATGCGTCGCGATGGCGCGGTCGACGGCGGCGACGATGTCGTCCTGCGGTGTCACCACCGGTCCGGCCTGCCAGTGCTCAAAGCTCGGATCGCCTTGCCAGCGCGTGCCGTGCGCATCGATATGCAGGACGGGGCGCGGGCGGTGGAGGAACTCGTAAACCTGGCTGCTTGCATCGCCGATATAGACATCGGCCAGGTTGGTGTAGCTCATGTCGCTACTCTTCGCGCTGCCCGTATCGACCAGCACATGCGGCGCGGCGAGTGCTTCGGGCGGAGCCTGCGGCACGCGGGCGACGGCGGGCGGGCTGATTGTCACCGTCCAGCGCCGCCGGAACAACATGACATGCGGCGCGAAAACGAGGTTGTAGCGATCCTGCCGCGCAAAGGCCCGCAATATGTCCGGCCCCGCCGAATACCAACTCGACAGCTTCGGCGAGGGGTGCGGGGCGTAGAGCACGGTGGGGCGCGACGGATCGGGAAAGGGATTGGCCATGCGCGTGTCGCCATGCAAATCCAGCTTGGGATAGCCGACCACGCGGAGGCGTGCCGGATCGACGCCTGCCTCCTTCCTCAGCCGCGCGGCGATCTTCTCGCCCGCCACCAGCACGAGGTCGAAAACCGCGCTTTCCGGCCCGAAGCCGATGGCCCGGTCTCCCGCGCCGTGGCGGGTGTGGATCAGCGCGAGGTCAGCGAGGCCGTAGCGGCTCTTCAGCAGCAGCGAGGTCTTCTCGCTCACCACGAGCGCGTCAAGGTGGCGGAACCAGTCCAGATTGTCGCGATAAAGCAGCAGCTTGTTCGCCGGGATCGCCCTTTCGAGCGCGCCCGCCAGCAGCCGCGAACTCGCGCGGGCGAGAGTGAGACGCTCCACCGGCAGATTGGGCGCAAGGCTGCGCAAATGCTCCGCCAGCGCGTTCGACCCCGTCGCCAGCACCACCGCGTGCTCTCCGCGCTGCGCCAGCGCCGCCGCGATGGGCAGGCTGTGCGCAACCTGGTGACGCTCGTCATGGTTGAAGAGGAAGCCGATACGCGCCATTCGTGGCCCTTGCGCTAGACGATAGCGGGGGACGGGCCAAGCGCCCCGGCGCCCATGCCATTGCAGCAGCGCGGGCGCTGGGCCATGGAGCGCGCATGGCAGCGGGTTCCCCGGCAGGCACACGGCGCAACGGGTTTGCGAACATCCTGAAGAACCTGGCCTGGCTGCTGGGCGGCAAGGGATTTGGCGCGGTGTGTTCGATCGCCTATCTCGCTATCCTCTCACGCTCGCTTGGCCTTCGCGATTTCGGCCACTTCGCGCTGATCTTCGGCACTGGGCAGGCGCTCGTCGCCATCGCCAGCTTCCAGACATGGCAGACCATCGTGAAATTCGGCGCAGAGCCGCTGCATCGCGGCGACTGGCCGCGCTTCGGCAGGCTCGCCTTCCTGTGCGGCGCGATCGACGTTGGCGGCGCGGTGGTCGGCACGTTGATTGCAGGCGCAGTCTATTACGGCTTCGCAGGCGCGCTGGAGCTGAACCCGCGCTATATCGACATGGCTTTCGCCTTCAACGTGGCGCTGCTGTGGAGCCGGATGACGACGCCCAACGGCATCGTGCGCGTCATGGACCGGTTCGATCTTGGTATCTATGTCGAGGCCATCGTGCCTGCCGGGCGGCTGCTCGCCAGCCTTGCCATCCTCGCCATGGGCGCGACTGTGGGGCGGTTCCTGTTCGCCTGGGCGTTCTTCGATCTTCTGGTCGGCTTGCTCTACTGGATCGTCGCGTGGCGGCTCGTCCCCGATGCGCTGCACCGCCCCAATTTCGGGCGCTGGCGCGAGGCATTTGCGGAGAATGACGGCCTCGCCCGCTTCTTCGGCGTGACCTATGCCAGTTCGACGCTGGATGCTTTCTACAAGCAAGGCCCGCTGCTTGCGGTCGGCTATTTCCTCGGCACGAGTTCGGCGGGCTTTTACCGGCTCGCGGACCAGCTCGCGCAGGGTATCGGCAAACTCTCCCAACTGCTCGCTCGTGCAATCTTTCCCGAATTCGCCATGGCCCGCGTGGCCGAGGGCGGCGGCGATTTCGCGAAGCTGGTGCGGCAGGTGACGGTCGTTGCCGGGATTGCAGGTGTCACCGTCACCCTGCTCGCACTGTTCGCGGGCGAGTGGGTGTTGATGCTGATCGGCGGCGAGGATTTCACGCGCGGCGCGGCGGTGCTCGTCCCCATTGCCATCGGTGCCAGTTTCGAACTGGCGGCGGTCTCCTACGAGCCGGTGCTGTTTTCGACCGGGCATGCCGGATACGCCCTCGTCGCGCGGACGTTGGCGGTGCTGGCGCTGGCGCTCGGGATACTCGCCTTTATCGGTTTGGGCGCGGTGGGCGTGGGCTGGGCCGTCGCGCTGGGACTGGCGATATTCTACGCGGTGATGAGCGCAATGGTGTGGTTCGTCCTGAGCTCGCAAGGGCGCGCGGCATGAACTGGAATGCTCTGGTGCTGGCCGGCTCGCGTCCCGGCGGCGATCCTTTGGCGCGCGCCGAAGGTGTCGAGGCCAAGGCGCTGATCGAGGTGGGCGGGTCGACCATGCTGGCGCGCGTGGTCGCGGCAC
>JBARVT010000302.1:0-12996 GCA_049646405.1 Alteraurantiacibacter sp. | reverse complement strand
GGCCTTGAGCGGCGCGCCCGAAAGGCCGCCCGCCTCGTCACGGTGAGCCGATTGCAAAAGAGGCCGGTCCACGGTGGTGTTGGAGACGATCAGTGCGCCAAGCTTCTTCTCGACAGCGATGCGCGCGATGGCATCTATATCGGCCGGCTCGAGATCAGGCGCGACCTTCAGGAACACCGGCGGTCCGTCCTCTCCGCGCGCCGCCAGCACGCCATCGAGCAGGCCGGTGAGCGCGCTTTCGTCCTGCAAGGCGCGCAGGCCCGGCGTGTTGGGGCTGGAAATGTTGACGGTGAGATAGTCGGCGACGCCTGCCATCACTTCGGCCATCAGCGCATAGTCGGCCACGCGATCGTCGCTATCCTTGTTCGCGCCGATATTGACGCCGACGATGCCGGTCTTTCCAACGCGCCGGCGCAACCGGGCATGCGCTGCCTCCGCCCCGCCATTGTTGAATCCCATGCGGTTGATGACCGCGCCATCCTCCACCAGCCGGAACAGGCGCGGTTTCGGGTTTCCGGGCTGTGGCAGCGGGGTGACCGAGCCGATCTCGACATGTCCGAAGCCGAGGCCCAGAAGCGGCGCCGGCACTTCTGCATCCTTGTCGAAGCCTGCTGCCATGCCGAGCGGGTTGGGAAAGTCCAGTCCCGCTATTTGCAACGCCAGGGCCCCGCCCGGCTTCGCCTTGCGCCCCCGCGGCATCGCCTTCAGCACGGCAATTGTAAAACGGTGCGCGCGTTCTGGGTCGAGCGCGAAGAAAGCGGGGCGGATCAGGGAAAAAACCATGCGGCGGCCCTTGGCACCTCGGCCGGCGCCTGCGCAACGGCATTTCGCGAGATGCGGCGCGGCTTTCGGAAAAAAAGCCAGCGAGGCCTTCGCGTGTCGCCTTCTTACAAGACTATGTAAAACGAATCGGATATCACTGCTCCTGCGACCCGAAGGGCTCGGAGTGCCAAGCACGAAGAGTTCTCCACTTTGAGGGGCGGTATTCCATTTCAGGGGTGCCGCCCTTTTTTTCCCGCCCTTCACGCCGCCGCCGCGATGTTCTACGCCACGCAGCATCGAAATGAAGGATCGCACTCCCATGACCACAGCTCTGCGCGCCGCCCTGCTGGCGAGCGCCGCCCTCGCCATGTCCGCCTGCACCACCGCCCAGACAGACCCCGTCACCGCCGCGCAGGCGCAGGTGCCCGCAAACATCGATACATTCTTCGGGCAATACGACGAGGCCACCCTCGCGCTTTCGCCCGAAAGCAAGGCCTATCGCGGCATTCGCGATGCGGATTACGGAGAGTGGAGCGATGCGACACCCGCCGCCGATGCAAAGGAGCGCGCATTGCGGCAGGAATGGCTCGCCCGGATGCGCGCCGGGTACGATCTCGATGCGCTCGGCGAGCAGGATCAGCTCTCCTATCGCCTGTTCGAAGCCGTCGCCGCGCGTGATGCGCTCACCGATCCGTACGAAGAATACGGTTATATCTTCAACCAGATGACCGGCCAGCAGAGCGGCATCCCGGCCTTTCTCATCAACACCCATACCGTCACCGATGTTTCGGATGCCGAAGCGTATGTTTCGCGTATCGCGGGGATTGCGCCGCTGATGGACCAGCTGATCGCCCGCTCCGCCACGCGCGCGGCCAATGGCATCATGCCGCCCGACTGGGTTTACCCCTATGTCCTGTCCGACATCGAGAACCTGTTGAACGCCGGCATGGACAATGCGGTGCTGGAGGATTTCCGCAGCGAGGTCGCCGAACTCGACATCACCGATGCGGACGAAGCACGGCTGGTGCGCGAGGCGGAAGCCGCCTGGCAGTCGCAGGCCGCGCCTGCCTATGGCCGCTTGCGCGCCGAAATGCTGCGCCAGCAGGCCAGCGCGCCGACCGACGACGGCGTCTGGCGACTGCCGAATGGCGGCGAATATTACGACGCGCTGCTCAGCTATTACACCACGACAGACCTGGCGGCGGACCAGATCCACGATATCGGCCTTCGCGAAGTGGAACGGATTCACGGCGAAATGCGCGCCATCATGGCGCAGGTGGGCTTCGAAGGCAGCTTGCAGGACTTCTTCGAATACACCCGCACCAACCCGCGCTTCTTCCACACCAGCCGGGAAGATTACCTCGAAGAGGTCGACGCCGTCGTCACCGCGATGGAAGCGCGCCTGCCCGACTATTTTGCGACGCTGCCGCAATATCCGCTGGAGGTGAAACCGGTCGAGGCGTTCCGTGAGCAAAGCGCGGGCAAGGCGTTCTATTCGAGCCCCGCGCCGGACGGATCGCGACCGGGGCGCTATTACGTCAACCTGTATAATCTGGGCGACATGAGCCGGAACGAGCTGGAAGCGCTCGCCTATCACGAGGCGGTGCCCGGCCACCACATGCAGCGCGCGATCCAGACAGGGCTGGACGGTCTGCCGCCCTTCCGCCGCTTCGGCGGTTTCACCGCCTATACCGAAGGCTGGGGGCTGTATTCGGAAGAACTCGGCAAGGACATGGGGTTCTACACCGATCCCTATTCCGATTTCGGGCGGCTCGGCATGGAGCTGTGGCGCGCGGCGCGGCTGGTGGTCGATACCGGTATCCATTCCAAGCGGTGGAGCCGCGAGGATGCGATCGGCTATCTCCAGCAGAACACCCCCAATCCCGACGGCGACATCCGCAAGGCGATCGAACGCTACATCGTCTATCCGGGGCAGGCGACCGCCTATATGATCGGCAAGTTGAAGATCATGGAATTGCGCGAGGAAGCGCGCGCGGAGCTGGGCGAAACTTTCGACATCCGCGAATTTCACGACGTGATCCTTCTCAATGGCCCGGTGCCGCTCGACATTCTCGAGGAACAAGTGGACGCCTGGATCGCTAAAAAGGCGGGTCGCTCCTGAGGGATTTATTGCCAGAGGAGCTGCAATGAGGCGGGATATCCCCGCAACCGGCGAACTTACGCCTCCGAACCGCTTCACGCTCGATTATGTCGAGCCGGAGGGCGATCTCGCGCAGCTTGTCACGACCTTCTACCATTTCCGCTGCGAGGATGCGCTGGTGCGCGACATCCAGCCGGCTGCCATCGGTCACATTGCGCTGTTCCCGCGCGGCAACGGGCACATGGCGCGGCCCGATGGCGGGTTCGATCCCTCGCACGAGGTCGTCATCCTTTCGCCCTTTGCCAAGGCGATGCCCTTCGTGGTGGATGGCCCGTTCCACGCGGTCGGCGCGGCGTTGACTCCGCTCGGCTGGGCGGCGTTGACGGGGCTGGACGCAAGCGAACATGCGAACCGGCTGTATCCCGCGGCGGAATGGCTGCCCGACGAGTTCGTGGCGCAGGGGCAGGCGCTGTGCAGCGCCTATCGCAAGGGTGATATCGGCGCGGCGGAAATCCATGCGGCGCTCGGCGCGTTCATCGCGGGCCACGCCGCCATGCCCCCGCCACAGCACCTGCTGATGATGAAAGTCGTCGGCGAATGGCTTGCGTCGGACCTGGTGCCCGACATGGACGCGCTCTACGCCGCCTCCGGCTTCTCCAAGCGGCAGACGCAGCGGTTGGTGCAACGCTATTTCGGTTCCACCCCGGTTGCCTTACGCCGAAAATATCGTGCGCTGCGCGCCGCCGCGATGCTATCCCAGCCGGACCTGCCGAACGACGTGGCAACGAGCGTGCTCGACAGCTTTTACGACCAGCCGCACATGATTCGCGAGATCCGTGAATTTGTCGGCCGCACACCCGCGCGGCTGGCCGATCCGCAAACGCCGTACCTATCCGAACTGACTCACGCGAAGAACCTGCGCGAGCTGGGCCGCTAATCGCTAACGACTCGCAACAGGCGGGTTTCGGTTGAAATCGGATCGAATTGCTCCGATTTAAGCGGTGTGCGTCTCAGCAACCTCGCAGATTACGCCGTCGTCACCATGAGTGCGGCTGCCCGCCATTGCGGCGGAGGGCGCACGAGTGCCGCCGAATTGGCAGGCGAAACCGGCCTGCCGGTGCCAACCGTGCAAAAGGTCGTCAGCAAGCTCGTCGCGGCAGGCCTGTTGCGCTCTACGCGCGGCGCGGGCGGCGGCTTGCAGCTCGCGCGCCCGGCGGCGGCGATCAGCGTGGCGGATATCGTCGAGGCAATCGAAGGGCCGATTGCGCTTACCGCCTGCATCGACAGTTCGGACTGCGCGGTGGACCACGATTGCAGCGTGAAACCGCACTGGCCGCTCATCAATTCCGCTTTGCGCGGGGCGCTCGCCGATATTTCGCTGACCCGGATTTCTCGCTCGAAAGAACTCGCATGACCGACCAGATCGACCTTCAGGACCGGCAGGAAATGGATCGCGAAGCCCGCGAAGCTGCCGAAAGGGCTGCGGAATACGAACATGGCTGGTCCTCCGACATCGAGACCGAATACGCCGAAAAGGGCCTCTCCGAGGACACGGTGCGGTTCATATCGGCCAAGAAAAATGAGCCGGAATGGATGCTGGAATGGCGGCTGAAGGCGTTCCGCCTGTGGCAGACGATGGAGGAGCCGGACTGGGCGAAGCTCGGCTATCCCGAGATCGATTACCAGGACGCCTACTATTTCGCCGAACCGAAGAAGAAGCCCAAGCTTGAATCGCTCGATGAACTCGATCCCGAGATCAAGGCTGTCTACGACAAGCTGGGCATTCCGATTGCCGAGCAGGAAGTGCTCGCCGGCGTCGAAGGCGCGCGCAAGGTTGCGGTGGACGCCGTGTTCGACTCTGTCAGCGTCGCCACGACGTTTCGCGAGGAGCTGAAGAAGGCGGGCGTCATCTTCCTGTCCATCAGCGAGGCGATCCGCGAATATCCCGACCTCGTGAAGAAGTGGCTCGGCAAAGTCGTGCCGCAGCGCGACAACTACTTCGCGACGCTCAACTGCGCGGTCTTCTCGGACGGCACCTTCGTTTACATCCCGGAGGGCGTGCGGTGCCCGATGGAGCTTTCCACCTATTTCCGCATCAATGCGGAGAATACGGGGCAATTCGAACGCACGTTGATCGTGGCCGAGAAGGGGTCATATGTCTCCTACCTCGAAGGCTGCACCGCGCCCATGCGCGACGAGAACCAGCTCCACGCCGCGGTGGTGGAACTCGTCGCGATGGAGGATGCAGAGATCAAGTATTCGACCGTGCAGAACTGGTACCCCGGCGATGCCGAGGGCAAGGGCGGGATCTACAATTTCGTCACCAAGCGCGCGCTGTGCCAGGGCGACCGCTCCAAGGTAAGCTGGACGCAGGTCGAAACCGGCAGCGCGGTGACGTGGAAATACCCGTCCTGCGTGCTCAACGGGAAAGACAGCGTGGGCGAGTTCTATTCGGTCGCCGTCACCAACAATCACCAGCAGGCCGACACCGGCACGAAGATGATCCACAATGCGAGCGGCACCCGCTCCACGATCATTTCCAAGGGCATCAGCGCGGGCAAGTCCAACAACACCTATCGCGGCAAGGTGGCGGTCGCCGCCAATGCCGACAATGTCCGCAACCGCACCGAATGCGATTCGCTGTTGCTTGGGTCTGAATGCGGCGCGCACACCGTGCCCTATATCGAGGTGAAGAATCCCACCGCGCAGATCGAGCACGAGGCGACCACCAGCAAGATTTCCGACGACCAGCTCTATTACGCGATGCAGCGCGGGCTGGACGAGGAGGAAGCGGTGGCGCTGATCGTCAACGGCTTCGCGAAAGAAGTGCTCAAGACTTTACCGATGGAGTTCGCGGTCGAAGCACAGAAGCTGCTGGCGATCTCGCTTGAGGGGAGTGTGGGGTGATGCGAATTTTGACGGTTTGTGCCCTCTTGGTTTGTGCAGGTTGCGAGAAAATGTCCGATTCCGAACCTTCGCTTGAGGAAATTTCCTCTGCTACTTTGGCTTATGCGAATTGCATTGATGGCGAGGCGACTAGGGCGGAGCGGTTCTCCCTTCAGGACGATGCAGCGGTAGAGTCGATCTTGGCAGCCTGTGAAGAAGAGCGCTCTGCGGCTCTCGAACGGCGCGCGGTCCCTGTGATGGCCAAAACTCAAGCTGAATTCGACGAGACCCACGAAGGTCTGGCGCGCACACTTTTTAACAATGCAAAGAATGAAGCTGAAAGATTGTGACTGACCGCAAGACCCTCAATCTCCGCGACACCGCCGACGCTGATGCGCCCGAGCTCGAGAAGAAGGGCCGTGGGTGGAAGATTTCGGACAAGCGGCTCGACGCGTTGCATGACCGGGCGCGCGAGATGAAGCGGTTCGCCTCGCCCGCGCACACCGCGCTCGCCGAGCGCTTCGCCAAGGCCGACATGGGCCGTTACACCTTCAAGCGCTTCGCCGTGGTTGGCAGCGCGATCGTCGATTTCAACTGCCACAATCTCGGCATGGCGGTCGTGATCGACGAGCCGGAGCAGGACGACGCCATCGCGAAACGCCGCGACAAGAGCCTCGAATCCGTCGGCATCCGCTTGATGCGGGTGAAGGCAGAAGACGTGCTCGAAAACATGGATGAAGTGCTTCAGCGCATCACGCTCGGCATGCGCCAGCGCATTGCCGACAAGGCCGAAGCGCGCCGCCAGCACTTCGCCGAAAACCCGCGCCAGACCAAGCCCCGCTACGACCGTGACGGCAATGGGCCGCCCCGCGAGGGCGCACGCAAGACTTACCGGAAAGACTGATGCTGAAAATCGAAAACCTCTCCGCCGGGATAGACGGCAAGCAAATCCTCGACGGCCTTAGCCTCGAAGTGAATGCAGGCGAAATCCACGCGATCATGGGCCCCAACGGGGCGGGCAAGTCCACGCTTGCCTACGTGCTGGGCGGCCGCCCCGGTTACGAGGTGACCGGCGGCAGCGTGACCTTCAAGGGCGAGAACCTGCTCGACATGGAACCGCATGAACGCGCCGCCGCAGGCATGTTTCTCGGCTTCCAGTATCCGGTCGAGATTCCCGGCGTTTCCAACGTGCAGTTCCTGCGCGAGGCGCTCAATTCACAGCGCAGGGCGCGCGGGGAAGAGCCATTGAGCGGCGGTGAGTTCCTGAAGCTCGCCAAGGAAAAGGCCGCGCTGCTGAAACTCGACATGGAAATGCTCAAGCGCAACGTGAATGTCGGCTTTTCGGGCGGCGAGAAGAAGCGCAACGAGATGGTGCAGATGGGCATTCTCGATCCCGCCTTCGCGGTGCTCGACGAGACCGATAGCGGCCTTGATATCGATGCGCTGAAAGTCGTTGGCGAAGGGATCAACGCGATCATGCGCCAGCCCGAAAAGGGCGTGCTGCTCATCACGCATTACCAGCGCCTGCTCGATTACGTGCAGCCCGATTTCGTGCATATCTTGTCGAAAGGCCGGATCGTGAAGACCGGCGATGCCGAGCTTGCAAAACAGCTCGAATCCGAAGGCTATGACGAGGTGATGGCGGCGTGAGCCAGACACCGACCCTGCGCGACGAAGACTGGCGTTATGCCGATGCCAAGGTTCTGGCGGCGCTCGCTTCCGACACGTTCGAGGCGTGGCGTGACATCGACATCCCCGCTGGCGAAACGCATCGCGAATGCCTCGTCCTCGATAGCGGCGAACCGTCGCTCACCCGTATCCGCGCCAAGGTGGGCGAGGGCGCCCGGCTGGAGCTGTTCGTGGTGAACAAGGGCGAAGACTACACGCGCGCGGAAATCGTCTGCCGCGTCGCCAGCGGGGGGCATTTCGAATTCGGCGGCGTCACCATCGGCGGCGGCGATGCGGTGCGCGAATTCGTGACGCGCACCGATCATTCCGAACCCGACGCGACCAGCAACCAGGTCGTGCGCGCCGTTCACTGGGGGCAGGCGACGGGCAATTTCCTAGGCCGCATCGACGTCGGCCGCGAAGGCCAGCGCACCGATGCGGCGCAGGATTTCAAGGCGCTGCTGCTGGAACGCGGGGCGACCGTGAACACCAAGCCGGAACTGGAGATTTTCGCCGACGACGTGAAATGCGCCCACGGCGCCGCGATCGGCCAGATGGACGAAATGGCGCGATACTACATGGCGAGCCGCGGCATCGCGCCCGACCTTGCCAAGAAGCTGCTCGTGCGCGCCTTTATCGCCGATGCCTTTGCCGCGCTTGAGGACGAGGGCGAGGCCGAGCGAATGCTCGACGCGGCGCTGGCCGAGCTGGACGAGCGCGCGTTGTGAGCGACACCGCCACCCTTTCCCGGAAAGCGGATTTCCCCGGCCTCGTCACCGCGGACGGGACGCCGTGGCACTATCTCGATTCCGCCGCCACTGCGCAGAAGCCGCAAGCCGTGGTGGATGCCATGGCGCACGCGCTGGGCGGGGATTACGCCACCGTGCATCGCGGCGTCTACGGTCGCTCGGCGGAGATGACGCTCGGTTACGAGGCGGCGCGGCGCAAGGTCGCGGCCTTCATCGGCGCGGATGAGAGCGAGATCGTTTTCGCGCGCGGCGCGACCGAGGCGATCAACTTGGTCGCTTACAGCTATCCCGAAAAGGGCCGCGTGCTGCTGAGCCAGCTGGAGCACCATTCCAACATCGTGCCGTGGCAGCTGGCCGGGTGGCAGGTCGATGTCTGCCCGCTGACCGACGAAGGCCGGATCGACCTTGAAGCTGCCGAAGCGATACTGACGCGCGAGCATACGATGGTGAGTTTCGCGCATGTCTCCAACGTGCTCGGCAGCGTGCTCGATGCGGAGCGTGCTGCGGAACTAGCGCACAACGTCGGCGCGAAACTGCTGCTAGACGGGTGCCAGGCGGTGCCGCGCCTGCCCGTCGATGTCGCGGCGCTGGATTGCGATTTCTATGCCTTCTCCGCGCACAAGCTCTACGGCCCGACCGGGATCGGCGCGTTGTGGGGCCGGGCTGACCTGCTGGATGCCATGCCGCCGTGGCAGGGCGGCGGGGCGATGATCGAACAGGTCGGCTTCGAGCGCTCGACCTATGCACCTGCGCCGCAGCGTTTCGAGGCGGGCACACCCGCCATTACCGAGGCGATCGCGTTCGGCGCGGCCTGCGATTACGTCGCCAATATCGGGCTCGAGCACATCCAGGCGCACGAGGCGCGACTGGTCGCGCAGACCCGCGAGGCGCTGCGCGGCATGAACGATGTGACGCTCTTCGGACCTGAAGACAGCGCGGGCATCGTCAGCTTCACGCTGGACGGGGTTCACCCGCACGATCTGGGCACCATATTGGACGAGGAAAACGTCGCCATCCGCGCCGGGCATCACTGCGCGCAGCCGCTGATGGAGACGCTCGGCGTGCCGGCGACGAGCCGAGCGAGTTTCGGCCTGTATTCGGACGAGGACGATGTCGCCGCGCTCATCCGCGGCATAGAGAGAACCAAGAGGATTTTCGGCTGATGGAACAGCAGGACGACAGCAAGGATTTCGTGGTCGCGCCTTCGCCGACCGAGCAGGTGGTCACGCCTGCCAAGCCTCCACGCGCCCGTGTGTCCGATGCGCCGCTGCCCGATCACATCTCGGAAGACGAGGTGAAGGAGACCGCGGGCGCGAAGCTTGAGCGCAAGCGCGACTATCTCGAAGGCTTCCTTGCCAAGAAGCCCGAAGGCGTCGCGCCCGGTGAACCCGGCGGCGAATTGCACCAGTCGGTGATCGAGGCGCTGAAGGACATCTACGACCCGGAAATTCCGGTCAACATCTACGATCTGGGCCTGATCTACAATGTCGAGGTGGCGGAGGATGCCGACGTGGTCGTTACCATGACGCTCACCACGCCGCACTGCCCGGTCGCCGAGACGATGCCGAACGAGATCGAGATGTGCGTGATGAACCTCCCCGGCGTGCGCGATGCCGAGGTCGTGGTGACGTGGGACCCGCCATGGGACCCGTCCAAGATGAGCGACGAAGCGCGCCTCGAACTGGGGATGCTGTGATGGCAGAAACCAAGACCCGCGCCATTCCCGCCGCCGTCAAGCTGACACCCGCTGCCGAGCAGCGCGTTGCGGATCTGATGGCGAAAGCGCCCGCCGACGCCATCGGCGTAAAGCTATCGACGCCGCGACGCGGCTGTTCGGGCCTCGCTTACTCGGTCGATTATGTGAGCGAGGAGCAGGGCTTCGACGAGAAGATCGAGACACCCGGCGGCGTGTTCTATATCGACGGGGCAAGCGTGCTCTACCTCGTCGGCAGCACGATGGACTGGGTGGAGGACGACTTCACCGCCGGATTCGTATTCGCAAACCCCAACGCCAAGGGCGCTTGCGGCTGCGGCGAAAGCTTCATGGTATGAACCCGCGCACGCTTCGCATCATTGGCTATGTCTTTATGGCGCTGGCGGCCGGGCTGGTCGCCATCGCACTGTTGCAGGAGGCGGGCGTCGTGAGCTGGCTCGACGATCCGGCCACCGGCGCGATCGGCCCTGCAATCATCGGCCTGATGCTCGGCCTGCTTGCCAAGAAGCGCGAAGAGGAGGCGAGCTAAGCCTCAGCCGCGCTCTTTGGCGATGAAGGCGAAGAGGGCGCGTCGATAGGTATCGACTTCGCCGTCGGCAGCACAGCGTCTTCGAGCATATCGAGAATGTAGTTTATACCCTTGGTGGGGGAGCTATTCGCCCTTTCCCTCGATCCGCGTTACCTCAGCGGGACAGCGCCTGAATACATGCGAGCCGGTCCACCGCCGAACCGTCCGACGCGCGCCGCGCCTCTACCCATGTCGCGACCGGCGTGCCGCCCGGTTGCAGCGGGTAAAGAAAGACATCGAGCACGCAGGCATTTCCGGCGAATTGCAGCTTGCGCATGTCGCCTTCCAGCACATCGAGCCGCGGCTGGCCGAAGCGCAGCAGGATCGGGCCCGCCTCCTCGCGGATGATGCCCGTCAGCCCGGGCCCTTCAAGGATGCGCGGCGCAGGGACGTTGGCGGATGCCGTCACCACCGGGCGCGAGGGCGGCACCTGTCCCTGATCTGCCGGGCGCGGCGGAGGCGAGGGCGAGGTTTGCGGCGCGGGTGCCGATACGCAAGCGGCAAGCAGCAGGGCGGCGGAAAGGGCGGGAAAGAGGCGCATGTCAGGCGGGCCAGTTCTTGCGATTGCTACGATGAACGAGATGTGTCGCGCTCGCCGCGCCAAGCACGGGAGCGAGGAAATTGAGGAACGGCACCGCAAGCATGGCCGAGATAACTGCACCCAGCACGAATTTCTGGCGACGCTTCACCGGGCCTGCGGATTGCGCACTCTCGCTGTGTCGCAGCCAGACCATGTCCTGCAACTCTCGGCCCAGCAGCAAAGCGTTGACGAGCCAGAAGACGAGGAAGGTGCCGACGCCGGTGAACAAGAGGATCAGCGCGAAAGGCAGGGCGACAAGGTTGAACAGCAGCGCGCGCCCCGCCGCCTTCCCGGCATTGCGCATCTGCTCCCCGAAAGGCAGCTCGCGCGCGGTGCTCGCCTGCGTCGGGTAATGCCGCCGCTCCACCGCCTCCACCACGTCGTCGGCGAAGAATTGCACCACGCCCATCGCGACGATGCGCCAGGTGAGCCACAGCCCGACCAGCGCCAGCAGCAGCGACAGCGCCTCGCGCAGCGTGCCCGCGCCCGCGAACAGCGTGTCTTCCAGCCCCGCACCTGCCAGCGCCCAGTCGAGCGCATACCAGCCCGCCGTCGCCACCGCGACGAACACGACCAGCGTCACCGCGATGCTCTTCAACAGGATGCGCAGCACCGTGCCGCTGAACAGCTGCGCGAAGCCCAGGCCAAGCGATTTTCCGATACCACCCATCGTCGCTTGCGATTGCAAGGCCCTTCCGCCAAGTCAACGCCGCATCGCGCCCCGGCGCAACGATAATCCAGGAGTTTGCATGACCGCCCCCCGTTACGACGTGATCGCCATCGGCAATGCCGTGGTCGACGTTATCGCCTCTTGCGAGGATGAGCTGATCGAGGAGCTCGGCCTCAATCGGGGGGGCATGACGCTGGTCGATGCCGACGGTGCGACCAAGCTCTATGCCGCAATGGGGCAGGCACGCGAGGTTTCGGGCGGGTCGGCGGCGAACACGCTGGCGGGCGCGAGCATGCTCGGCCTGCAATGCGCCTTTGTCGGGCAGGTCTGCGACGACCAGCTGGGCGAGGTCTTCACGCACGACATGCGCGCGACCGGCATCGATTTCGAAACGGCACCGCTGCCTGCGGGCTCCGCCCCGACGGGGCGCTGTCTGATCTTCGTCACCCCCGATGGCGAGCGCACGATGAATACCTTCCTCGGCGCGGGCCAGTCGCTGCCGAAAGAGGCGCTGGACGAAGAGCTGATCGCTAGCGGCGCGGTGCTCTATCTCGAGGGGTATCTGTGGGATCCGCAAGAGCCACGCAAGGCCATGCGCCGCGCCATCGAGGTCGCGCGCGGGGCGGGACGGAAGGTCGCCTTCACTGCCTCCGAAAGTTTCGTGATCGACCGCCACGGCGACGATTTTCGCGCCATGATCGAGGATGGCGTGATCGACATCCTGTTCGTCAACGAAAGCGAACTGGCGACGCTGACCGGAGAGAGCGAGTTCGAAGCTGGCGTGGCGGCGCTAGCGGGCAAAGTGCCGGTGCTGGTTGCGACGCGCGGGCCGGACGGCGCGATTGCAGTGGCGAATGGCGAACGCGCCGAAGTCGCCGCCGAGCCAGTGGAGAAGGTCGTCGACACCACCGGCGCCGGCGACCAGTTCGCCGCCGGCTTCCTCTCTGGCCACGTGAAAGGCGAGCCTCTGGAGCAATGCCTGAAGCGTGGTGCGATAGCGGCAGCCGAAGTGATCTCGCATTACGGCCCGCGCCCGGAGGCGGATTTGAAGGCGCTGATGACGGAGAAGCTGGGGTAGTTCATATCACACGCTACTAGCTGACAACAAAATATTGCGATGTCTGTTGGCGCTGGCCACTAAATGTGGGGCGCGTCGCGCTTTGGCTGTGGATAATCGCTGCACGTGAAGCCTTGCCCCCTCGACTCTTGGCTCTGTCAGCGCGAATTTGCGACTCGACCTTTGGCCGAGTGGCGGAGCGGTTAACGCACCCCTTTTGCAAAGGGGAGGTCCCTTGTAG
>JBARVT010000301.1:0-18547 GCA_049646405.1 Alteraurantiacibacter sp. | reverse complement strand
GCCCAGGCCGAAGCGTTGCTGAGCCGCGTCCCGCCCTATGCGCAATGGCTGGCAGGAGTAACGGGCTAGATCGCCGCGCCGCTGTGGCGGAGGTATTCGTCCTGTGTCGGCATCTGCCCTGTCGCCTGCTCGACCACGCCCGCGATGTGCCGCACGCGCTGTGTGAGCTCCGCCTCGGACAGCATCCCGGCGACGGGATGGTATCCGCTCGCCTCCACCCCCTGTCCGTGCATCACTGCCAGCCAGCTTGCCTCGGTGAATAGCTCGTTATGATCGCGCAGCACGCGGCCCGATTCGCGATAGATGGCGAGCTTGTCGTTCAGATTGTCCGGCAGGCGGAGGTTGCGGCAATAGCGCCAGAATTCGGAATCGTCGCGCTCGCTCGCCGAGTAATGCAGGATCAGGAAATCGCGGATGTCGCGATAATCGCGCTCGAATTCGCTGTTGTAGCGCGCGGCCAGCGAAGGGGCGAAGGCGCGGGTCGGGAAATAGGTCAGCAGCCGCGCGATGCCCGATTGCACGAGGTGAATCGCCGTCGATTCGAGCGGTTCGAGAAAGCCGCCCGCCAGCCCGAGCGCAACGACGTTCTTCTCCCACGCCCGCGCGCGGTGCCCGGCGGTGAAGCGCAGGTGATTGGCATCGGCAATGGGCGCACCGTCGAGATTGGCACGCAGCAGCGCCTCCGCCTCATCCGCCGGCATGAATGCTGAGGAATACACATGCCCGTTGCCGATCCGATGCTGGAGCGGAATGCGCCATTGCCAGCCTGCAGGCCGCGCGGTGGAGCGGGTGATCGGCAGGTTCTCTCCGCCCAGCTCGCAAGGGATGGCAACGGCGCGGTCGCAGGGCAGCCATTCGCTCCAGTCGGTGAAAGGCACAGCCAGCGTCTCGCCGAGCAGGAGCGAGCGAAAACCGGTGCAGTCGACAAACAGGTCGCCTTCGATGCGCTCGCTGTTGTCGAGTTCGAGTGCGGTCACATGGCCGCTCTCGCCTTGCTGGTGGACCTGCGCGATCCTGCCCTCGACCCGCCTGACACCTTGCCGCTCGGCAATACGGCGCAGGAACCTGGCGTACCGTCCCGCATCGAACTGGAAGGCATAACCGAGCCGCGAGAGCGGGGAGCGGCCGTCGCCTTGCGGATGGGCGAACTTGCCAGCCTTCGCAGCGCTCGCGGCAATGGAGTAGGATTCGAGATCGGGCGTCGCCGGGTCGAGCGCGCGCGCGCGGAGCCAGAAATGGTGGAACTCCACCCCCAGCATGTCGATGCCGTAACTGCCGAAGGGGTGGATGTAGCAATGGCCGGGCCGCAGCCAGTCTACGAATTCGATCCCGAGCTTGTAGGTCGCATGCGTTTCGCGGACGAACTCCGCCTCGTCCATTTCGAGCAAATCGTTGAATGCGGTGATCTGCGGGATCGTCGCCTCGCCCACGCCGACTGTGCCGATGGCTTCGCTCTCGACCAGCCTGATGGAAAGTCCCGGTAGCGCGCCCAGCACCTTGGACAGGCCTGCCGCCGCCATCCACCCTGCCGTCCCGCCGCCCGCAATCACGATGCGGCGGATTGCCCCCTCGCTCATGTGGCGTTGCCCCAGACCGATGCCGTCGCGGTGGATGCGGGATGCGGCGCGATGGGCGTATCGCCGTTCGACCAGCTACCGTTCTGGCGCAGGAAGTCCTCATGCGAAGGCATCTGCGCGGCGGCGGCATGGTGCGCCTCGCGGATGCGCTGCATGGCGATGCGTACCTTGGCTGGATCGAGCGTGTCGGCGATGGGATCGTGGCGTTCGGGCATCATGTTCTGGCCCAGCATCACCGCGACCCAGCTGGGCAGGGTGAAAAGCTCTGCATTCTCCCGGAAGACGCGGCCGTGCAGCCGCCACAATTCCATCCGCCGCGCGAGGCTTTTGGGCACTGCCATGCTACGGACGTAACGCCAGAAGTCGGTGTCGTCGCGCTGGGTCGCCTTGTAATGCAGGATCACGAAATCGCGCACATCCTCGAACAGCTCGCGCATGCCGCGATTGTATTCGTCACGTTCGAGATCGCTGATCGCCTTATCCGGAAAGAAGGCGAAGAGCCGTGCGATGCCGTTCTGGATCAGGTGGATGCTGGTCGATTCGAGCGGCTCGATGAAGCCTGCCGACAAGCCGAGCGCCACGACGTTGCGGTTCCACGCCTTGCGCCGCATGCCGGTTTTGAAGCGGATGAGGCGCGGTTCGGCTTGCGGCTCGCCTTCGGCATGATTGCGCAGGGTCGCGTCGGCCTCGTCCTCGCCCATATATGCGCTGCAGAAGACATGGCCGTTGCCGGTGCGGTGCTGCAGCGGGATGCGCCACTGCCAGCCTGCGCCATGCGCGGTGGCGCGGGTGTAGGGCGCGGGCGGCGCGACATTGGCGGTCGGCATGGCGAGCGCGCTGTCCATCGGCAGCCAGTTGCTCCAGTCCTCGTAACCCGTTTCCAGCGTTTCCTCGATCAGCAGTCCGCGAAAGCCGGAGCAGTCGATGAACAGGTCGCCATCGATGCGCGTCCCGCCTTGGATTTCGACCGAAGCGACGTCGCCGCTTTCCCCGTCGCGGTGCACCGCCACAATCCGGCCCTCGTGCCGCCGCGTCCCCTGCCGCTCTGCCATCTGCCGCAGGAAGCGCGCATAAAGCCCCGCATCGAAATGATAGGCATGGCGGATATGCTGGAGCGGGGAGGGCGTGCCCGGCTTCACGCGCGCATATTTCCCCGCCAGCGCCGCAACCGCGCTCATCGAATATTCGCCGATATCGCCGGCATCGCCGCCCGCCGCCTCGCGCAGCCAGAGCTGGTGGAAGGCGATGCCGTGCAAATCCTGCCCGTATTCGCCGAAAGGGTGGAAATAGCTGTCGCCACGGCGCCCCCAGTTCACGAACTGGATGCCGAGCTTGAACGTGCCTCTGGTCGCCTTAAGAAACTCGGCCTCGGGAATGTCGAGCATGCGGTTGAAATTGGCGATGGGCGGGATCGTCGCCTCGCCCACGCCAACTGTGCCGATAGCATCGGATTCGACGAGAACGATCTGGCGCCTGCCGTCGTTGAAAAAGCGCGACATCGCCGCCGCGCACATCCAGCCCGCCGTGCCGCCACCGACGATTACGACCTTCGCGATATCGTTACCATTCTGCATCACTTGCGAAACCGAATGCTCCCCGAAACCCCCATTATCGTGGAAAATCACCCTACAGCAAAGGATGCGCTTGCCAAGGCGGCTGCGGCGAATTAGTCGTTAGTCCAAATGACGGCGCTATAGATGCGCCGCAAAATGGTAGCGCTACCAAACTGGGAGGGTAAACGTGAAATCCATTGGTACGGGTAATCGGTCTGTCGCGTCGTGGCTGCGAGTCGGGTCTTCAGCAGTCGCCATAGGCTGTTTCATGCTGGCGAGTGCCGCCTCGGCACAGGATGCCGGTGCCGACGCCGAGGAGCAGGATCCCGAAGACGCGATCATCGTTACCGGCATCCGTGCCAGCCTCGCCAATTCGCAGAATATCAAGCGCAATGCCGATACCGTCGTCGACGCGATCACGGCGGAAGATATCGGTGCATTGCCCGACCGGTCAGTCACCGAGGCGCTCCAGCGCGTGCCGGGCGTTTCCATCAACCGTTTCGCCGGTTCGAACGACCCCGACCATTTCTCGGTCGAGGGTTCGGGCGTCGTCATTCGCGGCCTCAACTTCGTGCGCTCCGAATTCAACGGGCGCGACGCGTTCGTCGCCGGGGTGAACGGGCAGGCGATCAATTTCGCGGACATCCCTGCCGAGCTTATCGGCTCGGTCATCATCAACAAGAATGCGACTGCGGACCTGACCGAGGGCGGCCTTGCAGGGACGGTCAACCTCGTTACCCGCCGCCCGTTCGACAATTACGGATTTCAGGGTGGCTTCAGCGTCGAGGCCAACTACGGCGATTTCCGGCAGGAATGGACGCCCACTGTCAGCGGCCTGCTCAGCAATACCTGGGAAACCGATGGCGGCACGTTCGGCCTGCTCGTCAGCGGATCGTATTCGCGGATCAAAAGCCGCGCCGACGGCATCCAGGTGACCAACTTCCAGACCCGCGACGGCGCTGCGGTGCGCCAGGCCAATGCGCTAGACGCGTTTGTCTGCCGCAACCGGCTGCCCAACAATTCGGACACGCTGAGCCTGCCGCCTGTCGATAGCTGCGGTGCGGCGCAGCCTGCCGGTGCGGACGGCTTCGCGGATCTAGCAGACTTGCGCTATGCCCCCGTCGGCGGCCAGTTTCGCCGGCAGGATTTCGATCGCAAGCGCGACGGCATCGCAGCCGCGGCGCAATACGAAACGCCAGATGGCGGCACCACGCTGACGGCGCAATTCATCCGCGCCCACAGCACCAATGCCTGGGGCGAGCGGACGTTCGAAACGGCGCCGGACAATTCGGAATACAATACCTACCCGATCGGCTGTTCGCTCAGCCCGGCAGCAGCCGGGCAGGCCGCGAACGAGGGTGAAATCCAGTGTTCTGGCGACGACTTCGTCAACTACGCCTACGATGAGAACAATTTGTTCGAATCGGGATATATCACCAGCCCCGCATCGGGCTGGCGCGGAGGCGGCCCGGGCGGTGCTTCGAGCACCGGTTTCAACTTCGTACCCTATGGCGGAATGCAGCAGAGCTTGTCGCGCCGGCAGGTTTACGAGGAAACGACCAATTACGATTACGGGCTGAACCTCGTCAGTGCGCTCACCGATCGCCTGACTGTCGAACTTGACGGGCAGTATGCGACGTCCGAGCATGATGTCGACGACATCAGCGTCTTCGGATCGACGTGGGCCGACGAGGAACTCGATATCTCGGGCGAATATCCGGTCATCATTCCGCACAAGCCCAACCAGCTCACCTATGTCTGGGCGGGTGAGAACCCGAACCTCGCGCCGCTGTCGGACTTCGAATACTTTACCAGCCCCGACGTGCAGTTCTGGCGCGCGGCGATGGATCATTTCGAGGAAAGCGACGGCGACCAGTGGGCGATCGCTGCAGACCTGTCCTACGATATCAGCGACACGTCCTTCCTGCGCTCCGCCCATGTCGGCGGCCGCTATTCGGACCGCGACCAAACCATCCGCTACACGACCTATAACTGGGGCGTGCTTTCGGAAGTGTGGGCAGGCGATTCGCCGGTTTCCTTCAGCGAGACGCCGGGCGAATACCGGTTCAACGACTTCCCCGATTTCTTCCGTGGCGAAGTTCCCGGCCCTCCGGGTGGATATTATTATAATGGCGACCTGATCGACGATTACGATCAGGCGGCCGCCACCTTCCAGGGCATCAACCAGCTGTGGCAGGATCGCGGCGGTCAGGCGGGCTGGGTGCCGGCAGCGGCGCGCACCGACGCGGTCGACGGTACGCCATACAGGCCGGACGAGATTTCCCGCATCGGCCAGAAGGACATGGCCGTTTACGGCATGCTGCGCTTCGACACGACGGGCCTGGGCGATGGTGGCATTCGCATCGGTGGCAATATCGGGCTTCGCTACGTGCGTACAGAGGTGAGCTCGTCCAGCGCAACGCGGGTTCCCACGGCAACCGAAATCAATATCGGACTGCCTTTCGAAGAGCGGTGCTCTGCCGACGTGCCGGACAACGCCCCTCCGGGCACCAGTCCGGAAGTTCCCGGCGGCGTCTGTGCGCTTGGCCCTGCAGGGTACGCGCAGTTGCAACAGTTTACCGGCGATACTGCGACCATCGTGCCGCGCTCGACGGACACGACCTACGATTACTTCCTGCCCAGCCTGAACCTGCGCATGGAGGTCACTGACGAGATCATCTTGCGTGCAGCCGTCTCGCGCGTGCTGACCCGGCCGCAGACGTCCTATATCCGCAACTACCTCACCTTCGACACCTCGCAGGGGTCGCCGGTCCTGTCGGCGGGCAATCCTAATTTGCGTCCGGCGACGGCTTGGCAAGGCGATCTGACGGCGGAATGGTATTTCGACACGGTCGGCTCGCTGACGGTGAACGGGTTCTATAAGCGCGTAGACGGGTTCTTCTTCTCCTCGCCGGTCGGGTTCGACATCACGAATAACGGCGTCACGCTCGAAACATCGATCCTGGCTCCGGACAATTTCGACGGCGAAGGCGAGATCAAGGGTGTCGAGGTCGCTTACCAGCAGACCTACGATTTCCTTCCCGGGCTGCTTGCGGGACTGGGGGTGAATGCGAACTACACTTATATCGAAAGCTCCGGCCTGCCGAATGCCTTTCTTAATGTCGGCGAGCCGGTCGACCTTGGCATGATCCAGCGTGAAGGCAATCTGCCGCTTGAGGGACTATCGAAGCACAATGTCAATGCGGCGGTGTTCTACGAATACGGCCCGATCCAGGCCCGTGCGGCGTATAACTGGCGCTCCCGCTTCCTGCTGACAGTGGCGGATGTGATCTTTCCCTATACCTCGATCTTCAACGAGGCGACGGGACAGCTCGACGCTTCGCTGTTCATCGATGTGACGCCGAACATCAAGGTCGGTATCCAGGGGGTGAACCTGCTCAACGAAGTCACCGAAACGTCGCAGGCCTATAGCGGCAGCGCGGACCGGCTGGCCCCGCGGTCCTATTTCATGAACGACCGTCGCTATTCGCTCATCCTTCGCGGGACGTTCTAGCTCTCCCTGGCCACCGCGCCTCCGCGAACCGAGAAGGGGCTGCATCGCCAACTTGCAGCCCCTTTTCCGATGCGCGACAACAGGCGAGGAGATGGCCGCAAAAAGTATTGGGAGACCTAGCGGCGCGGGAAAGCCTCAGCCGCGATACTGCGTCGGCGCGGCGGCGAGTGCTTCGGCAATCGCGGTGCGCATTGGCTTGGGACGGTACGCGCTATCGTATGGCGTGCCGCGCACCTCCAGCCCGTCCGCGCGTGCGGCAGGCTCGAAATACTGCAGCCAGTTGAAGCGGTCGACCATGCCCCAGGCGAGGATGTCGCCGAGTGCTTCGTAATCGAGCATGACATCGAGATAGCGCCGCGTGTAATCGGCCACCAGCAGGTCGCGCGTGGCGATGTCGGCGGGCAGGGCGCGGTCCTTCACGTCGAACTCGGTGATAACGAGGTCGTAGCCCATCGCCACGACTTCATCGAGGAAACGTCGCCATTCGCGTTCGCGATAGGGGCCGAGGCCGGTGGCGGGATCGCGCTCGAAAATCTCGATATGCGACTGGATTCCCAGCGCATCGACCGGCGTGCCGCGCGCCCTGAACCCTTCGAGCAGGCACAGCACGTCGTCGACATGCCCGGCGTGGGCGGGCTCCCAGCTCATGTAGTCGTTATAGACCAGTTGTTTGCCCGGCAGTGCCTCGCGCGCGGTGTGAAAGGCGAGGTCCATCACGGCCTCGGGGCTTCCCATCGCGCGGCTGAGACTGGTCTTGATCGGCGCTCTGGCATCGTGGTCGATCGCTTCGTTGACCACGTCCCAACTGTCGATGTGGTCGCGATACCGCTCCGCCACCGTGCGGATGTGGGAGGTGAGGATGTCCTCGGCCTCGGCCCGCGGATTGGCACCGAAGTCGTGATTGTTCAGCCATTCGGGAAACCATTGCGGACGGTGCCAGAGCAGCACATGCGCGCGCATCGCCATATCGTTCGCGCGGGCCCAGCGGACCATGTCGTCCATCGCGGTGAAGTCGTAGGTGTCGCGAGAAGGACGGGTCGCCTGCCATTTCATCTCGTTCTCGGGAACGATGACGCCGCATTCGGCCTTCACCAGACGCGAATATGGCGCGTTCTGAACCGACATTGCCTGCCGATGTGTCGCGTTCCACGCCATTGCCGTGCCGAAACGACGCCCGCTGCGTTGAGCCAGCGCGTCGAGCGACGGTGTCGGGGTCTCCGCCACCACCGCTGCACCGCCAGGCAGGCTCGCGCACGAAGCCATCGTCGTGGATGCGATGCCCGCAAGCGCCGCGCGGCGCGTGAACTTCCAGTCCCCCATCGTCCCCGCTCCCTACTCCGCGACGGTCAGCGTCACTTCCTGGAGGTCGACCGAGTTCGGACCGACCATGATCGTGAATTCGCCCGGTTCGGTTTCGCGCTCCATGTCGCGGTTCCACAGCGAAAAGGCGCGTGCGCGGATCGGGATGTCGACCGTGACGCTTTCGCCGGCGGGAACGGAGACGCGCTGGAAGCCGACCAGTTCCTTCACAGGCCGAGTGACCGAGCTGACAACATCGCGCAGGTAAACCTGCACCACTTCGTCGCCGTCCATCGTTCCCGTATTGGTGACTCCGACGCGCACCGTCACGCCATCGCCAGGCGCGATGGTGGCGGCGGAGAGTTGCGGCGCGGAATGTTCGAAGGTCGTGTAGCTGAGGCCGTGGCCGAACGGGAACAGCGGTGTGTTCTCGTCGAACAGGTAGCCGCGCAGCGCGGTCGGCTTGTGGTTGTAGACCATCGGCAGCTGGCCGGCATTGCGCGCCACGGTCACCGGCAGTCGGCCTGCCGGATTGACGCGTCCAAATAAGGCGTCGGCGATGGCGGTGCCTTGCTGCTCGCCCGCATACCACGCCTCGATAATGGCATTGGAATGCTCGACCACCGAGGGATAGCTCGGCGGGCGACCGTTCACGAGGACGGTGACGAGCGGCTTGCCGAGCGCGGCCATCGCTTCGACCAGCGCGTTCTGCTCGCCTACCAGGTCGAGACTCGTCCGGTCGCCCAGATGCTCGTCTCCCCAGCCTTCGCGGCTGGTCTGCTCGGTGTCGCCGATGAAGAGGATGATGATATCCGCATTCTGCGCGGCGGCGGCGGCCACACCGATCATCCGGCGGTTCTGCTCCGCATCGGCGAGCACTACCTCGTCTTCCCACCAATCGTCATCCTCCGTGATGCGGACGCCTTCGGCATGGACGATACTCGCTCGGTTGCCGACGGCGGCGCGGATGCCTTCCAGCGGTGTGATCGTCTCGCGCGGGATGCCGTAATAGCCGCCCAGGCGCGCGACATCTGCATTGGGGCCGATCACCGCGATGGTCGGCCGGTCGCCATCTTCTGGCATGGCCAGCGGCAGAGTGCCGTCATTCTGCAGCAGGATCAGCGACTCTTCCGCCGCGCGCCGCGCCAGCGCCACGCCGTCCGGCCCGTTCGATGCGAGTGCGGGGGCGATGTCAGTCACGAAGGGGTCTTCGAAAAGCCCCGCGTTGAACTTCATCTCGAGGATGCGGCGCACCGCCGTGTCGATCTGCGCCATGTCGACCCGGCCCGCCTCGAGCAGCGCAGGAAGGTTGCGATAGGATGCGCCGTCGGGGAAATCGATATCGACCCCGGCATCCATCGCATAGACTGCCGCGCCCGGAATATCGGCGGCGATATGGTGACGGCTCACCATCTCCTCGATGGCGAAATAGTCGGAGACGACTGCGCCCCGATAGCCCCATTCGTCACGCAGGATATCGCCGAGCAGCCACGTGCTGGAATGGCTGGGAATGCCGTCGATCTCGTTATAGCTCGCCATCACCGCGTCGATGCCGGTGCGCTCGATCACTTCGAGGAAGGGCGGGAAAAACATCTCGCGCAAGGTGCGTTCGCTGATCTGGGCCGGGCCGACATTGGTGCCGCTTTCTGGCTGGCCGTGGCCGGTCATGTGCTTGAGCGTCGCCATCACCTGGCCTTCGCCCAGCCGCCGGTCGGTGCCGACGCCCTGCAATCCCTCGACCGCCGCAACACCCATCTCGCCGACAAGGAACGGGTCTTCGCCGAAGGTCTCCTCGATCCGGCCCCAGCGCGGATCGCGTGCGACATCGACCACGGGGGAAAGAACCTGGAAGATGCCGCGCGCACGCACCTCGCCCGCGATATGATCGTTCACCTCGCGTACGAGATCGGGGTTCCACGTCGAGGCGAGGCCGATGCTCTGCGGGAAGCTGGTCGCGTCGAGCGCGGCAAGTCCGTGGAGCGATTCTTCGTGCGGCATGATCGGGATGCCCAGCCGCGTTTCCTCGCGCGCCCAGCGCTGCAACGCGTTGACGTAGCGGATGCTCTCCTCGATCGAGCGCGGCGTATTGACGCGTGGGCTGCCGGGGCCGACCTGGTCCGATGGGCGCGTGAAGAAGCCGATCCCGTCGGGATAGCGAGTGCTCGCCGCTGCCGGATCGAAGCGGTTCATGTCGTCCGCGTCCTGCACCTCGGCTTTGTTCGTCCAGGTGCTGATCATCTGGGCGAGCTTTTCTTGCAACGTCATGCGGGCCATAAGGTCGTCGACCCGCGCATCCAATGGCAGCGAAGCATTCCAATAAGGTGCATCGGCCATCGGACGCTCTACGGTCACGTCCTGTGCAAGAACCTGTGTTGCCGGCATTGCGCCCATCGCCAGCATCGCCGCCCCGGCAAGCGCAAATGCGCGAAGACCGATCGTCATGGTATGTCCCTCTCTCGCAATGGCGGCATTGACTCGCTACCGCTCTATGGTAGCGCTACCATCATTGCGATGCGCGGATTTGTCAACCGCCGGTTTCACCGGCACGCGGCGGGCCTGCCGGACGGCTTGCTGCGAAGGGGAGGCTGACGCTATGAGCGAGGACATGTTCGATAGCGAAAAACCAGTCGGCGCGCAGCGCAAGCGTACCGGTCGCCGCGCCAACAGCGCTCCTACCGTGGCCGACGTGGCGCGCGAGGCGGGGTGCTCGCCGATGACCGTCAGCCGCGTGGTCAACGGCGAAGGCAATGTGCGCGAAAAAACGCGCGAGCAGGTGCTCGAAGCGATCCGCAAGCTCAATTACACGCCCAATAAGGCTGCCCGTTCGCTGGCCGGGGCGGAGCAGCTGCGCGTCGGCCTGCTGTTCGACAATCCCAGTTCGTCCTATCTCGCGGAATTCCTGATGGGCGCGCTGGAGGAGGCGAGCCGCCGCGACATCCATTTGGAGGTGCAAAGCTGCGACAACGCACCGGACAATGCCCAGCTGATCCAGTCCATGTTCGACGGCGGCATCACCGGCTTCATCCTGCCGCCACCGCTCAGCGACGACCAGTCGGTCATCGACCTGATCCTCGCCTCTGACGGGTTCGCCGTGGCGGTAAGCCCCGGGAAGGCGCGCGGCGCGCATGGCGCGGTGCTGATCGACGAATTCCAGGCCAGCTTTGACATGACGAAGCACATTATCGATCTGGGGCACGAACGGATCGGCTTTATCATCGGTAACCCCGAACAGGTGGCGAGCGGTCAGCGGCTCGACGGTTATCGGGCGGCGATGGAGGAAGCGGGGCTGATCGTCAGCGACGACCTGCTCGCGCAGGGCCAGTTCACCTACCGATCCGGTATGACCGCGGCGGAGAAACTGTTGCAGGCCGATCCGCGTCCTACCGCAATCTTCGCTTCCAACGACGACATGGCCGCCGCGACCGTGGCCGTGGCGCATCGCCGCCATCTCGATGTGCCGAGCGATATTACCGTGGTCGGCTTCGACGATACCGATCTCGCCAGCTCGATCTGGCCCGAACTCACCACCGTGCGCCAGCCGATCCGGCAGATGACGGCCCGCGCCGTGGAATTGATAGCGCAGGCCGTGCGCGCCCGGCGCAATGGCGTCTCGCCCAAGCTCGAAAAGGTCATCATGCCTTACGAAATCGTGCGCCGCGCGTCCGACGCCGGACCGAGCCTCGCCGGGCGCGGCAAGGACCGCAAGGCGTGAGCGGAAAGCCATCCGGCAAATGTCGCCTGCGAAGCCGCGAGTGGTTCGACAATGCCGAGCGGATGGACATGACCGCGCTCTATCTTGAGCGCTTCATGAATTACGGCATTACACCGGAGGAGCTGCGCAGCGGCAAACCGATCATCGGCATCGCGCAATCGGGCAGCGATTTGTCGCCCTGCAACCGCGTGCATATCGAACTGGCGAAGCGGACGCGCGACGGCATCCGGGATGCGGGCGGCATTCCCATCGAATTCCCGGTCCACCCGATTTTCGAGAATTGCCGCAGGCCGACCGCCGCGCTCGACCGCAACCTGCTGTATCTGGGGCTGGTCGAGCTCTTGAACGGCTATCCCATCGACGGAGTGGTGCTGACCACCGGCTGCGACAAGACCACGCCGAGCCAGATCATGGCGGCAAGCACGGTGGACATTCCCGCAATCGTGCTCAGCGGCGGGCCAATGCTCGACGGCTGGCACGAAGGCGAACTGGTGGGCAGCGGCACGGTAATCTGGCGCAGCCGCCGCAAGCTGGCGGCGGGCGAGATCGACGAGGAAGAATTCCTTGAGCGCGCGACATCGAGCGCCCCTTCCGCCGGGCACTGCAATTCGATGGGCACGGCGAGCACGATGAACGCGGTCGCCGAAGCGCTGGGCATCAGCCTGACCGGTTGCGCGGCGATACCCGCCCCCTATCGCGAGCGCGGGCAAATGGCCTTCCGCACCGGGCGGCGTATCGTCGAGATGGTCGAGGCGGACCTTAAACCGTCCGACATCTTGACGCGCGCCGCGTTCGAAAACGCCATCGCCACGGTGAGCGTGATCGGTGGATCGAGCAATGCCCAGCCGCATATTCAGGCGATGGCCGCGCATGCGGGCGTGAAGCTGGAGCCGCAGGTGTGGCAGTCCCACGGCTACGACCTGCCGCTGCTTGTCAACATGCAGCCTGCGGGCGAGTTTCTCGGCGAACGCTTCCACCGCGCGGGCGGGGTGCCGGCGGCGATGTGGGAATTGCTGGAGGCAGGCAGGTTGCATGGCGATGTTCTCACCTGCACCGGGTCGACGATGGCGGAAAACCTCGTAGGCCGCGGGAGCCACGATCGCGAGATGATCCGCCCCTTCGCCGATCCGTTGATGCAAAAGGCTGGCTTCCTTGTCCTGTCGGGAAATCTGTTCGACTTCGGCATCCTCAAGACGTCGGTCATCTCGGACGAATTTCGCGCCCGCTACCTCTCGCGCCACGGCCACGAAAACATCTTCGAAGCGCGCGCCGTGGTGTTCGACGGGTCGGACGATTACCACCACCGGATCAACGATCCCGCGCTGGCAATTGACGCAGACTGCATCCTCGTCATCCGCGGATCGGGCGTGGTCGGTTGGCCTGGCAGCGCGGAAGTCGTTAACATGCAGCCGCCCGACGCGTTGATCAGGTCTGGCACGCAGTGGCTGCCGACGCTCGGCGACGGGCGGCAATCCGGTACGAGCGACAGCCCGTCGATCCTCAACGTCTCACCTGAAAGCGCCGTCGGCGGCGGGCTGGCGTGGCTGCGCACCGGGGACACGATCCGCGTCGATCTGAACGAAGGAACCTGCAATGCGCTGGTCGAGGATGCGGAAATCACGCGGCGGTTGGCCGAGGAACCGGCGCCGCCCATTCCCGAACACAACACGCCGTGGGAAGAACTATTTCGCGAGAAGACCGGCCAGCTCGGCGAAGGCGGGGTGATGGATTTCGCGCTCAAATATCGCGGCACCGCTCGCAAGCTGCCCCGACACAATCACTAGCCAAGGTTCGCCGGCGGCTGAGCGAAACCTGCAACCGGCACTTCGAAGCTCAGCAGGCTGCCCGCCAGCGCGTTGGCGGCGCGCTCCTCCACGGCCAGGTTCTTGGTCGCAGTGGTGACATAGGCGGTACGCAGATCCGAACCGCCGAATGCCATCTTGGTAATGTCGCGCACCGGCAGTTCGACCTGGTCGACCAGCACGCCGTCGGGCGAATAGCGCGCTACGCGGTTGCCGAAATAGAGGCCGGTCCAGACATGATCCTCGGCATCGACGACAGGCCCGTCGGGATAGGCATCTGGAAACGCCTCCGCCGTCGAAGAGAAGGGCCGTGCTTCACCAACGCCACGCTCGGTGAGGTGGGCGACCATGATGCGCTGGTTCGTCGTATCGGTGAAGTAGATGCGGTCGCCCGCTGCACTTACGGCGGGGCCATTGGTGATCGCGATCCCCGACGGACCCGCAGGCCGTATTTCGCCGCGATCGTAGACGTAGAAGCGACCGCTAGTCGCGCTCTCGGCATCGTCCATCGATCCGAACCACACGCGCCCCCACGGATCAGTGCAGGCATCGTTGAGACGGTTTCCTGCCGATTCGCCCGGGACCTCCTTGTGCTTCGCGAAGGCGGTTTTTTCGGGGTCCAAGAGGTAAAGTCCGTCCTGCAAGCCGCACAGCAGCGGGCCGTCTGCAGTAGGGATCGCCCAGCCGATCTGGCCGGGTGCTTCGACCATCGCATTGCTGCCGGTCGCAGGGTCGAGATGCCATAGCTGCTGACGCTTGATATCGACGAACCACACAACCTGCCGCGCCGCATCCCATAGCACGCCTTCGCCCAGCAGCGCGTCGCCCGCCAGCGCTTCGGTGACTTCTACCGCCATCCCGCATCCACCCAGTAATTGTGCGCTGTGCAATAGCGCGCGTCGTCGCTTGCGAGGAACAGCGCCATCGCCGAGATATCGACCGGCTCCAGCCGCCCGTCGAGGCATTGCGCCGCAACGATCTCGGCCTCGCCTTCGGGCGTGTACCATTTCTCCTGCCGCGGGGTTTTCACATTGCCTGGCACGATGGTGTTTACCCGGATTTTCTTTCGCCCAAGCTCGCGCGCGAGACCGCGCGTCAGCCCTTCGATCGCGGCCTTGGCGGTCTGGTACACGACAAGATCCGCCAGCCCCAGATGCCAGCTGATCGAGCCGAGATTGAGGATCGAACCACCGCCCGCGCGCTCCATATGCGGCGCTGCGGCGCGCGCGGCGAAGAACTGGTGCTTGAGGTTGACCGCCATGTTGGCGTCCCAATCGCTCTCGCCGACATCGGCAATGGAGTGGCGGTCGTCGCGCGCGGCGTTGTTGACCAGCACGTCGCACCCGCCGAGCATTTCGAACAGCTCTTCCAGCGTGGCGACATAGCTGCCGCAATCGCTGATGTCGCAATGGCGATAGACCGGCGCGTGCTGCCCACCGAGCAGGTTCTTGACCAGCGCCTCGCTCTCCTCGCGCGCGATATCGACGAAGCCGACCTTCGCGCCCTGCCGCACGAACTCTTCCACCAGCCCCGCGCCGATGCCCGACCCGCCACCGCTGACGACGACACGCTTGTCGGCGAGGCTGGGATAGACCGCGCGGCCTTTTTTCGGTGTCACGTCCACTTCCCCCTTCAAACCCTGTCCGCCAGTCCGCGTCCGGCCAGATTGCGGATCAGCGCACCGATGCCGAATTCCCACGGCGGCGCATCCCTGCTGGTGTTGACCGTGTTGGTCAACGTGCCGAGCTTGTCGCTGCGGATGGTCACCGTGTCGCCGATCTTGTGCGTGAAGCCTGCACCCGGCGCGTCGCGGTCCTGCACCGGCGCGAACAGCGTGCCGCAGAACAGCACGAAGCCGTCCGGGTAGTGATGCTCGCTCATTGTCTGGCGCACCAGATCGAGCGGGTCGCGGCTGATCTGGCTCATGTCGTTGGCGCCGGTCAGCAAATAGCCCTCCGGTCCCTCGATTTCGAGTTCGACCGTCATGGCGCGCACATCGTCCATGCCGAAGCCGTCGTCGAACAGGCGAACGAACGGCCCGATGGCGCAGGAGGCGCAGTTGTCCTTCGCCTTGGACAGGAGCAGCGCGGAGCGTCCTTCGAAATCGCGCAGGTTCACGTCGTTGCCCAGCGTTGCACCGACGACCTCGCCATCCGGCGCGACGACGAGGACGACTTCGGGCTCCGGATTGTTCCAGTCCGAGTCCGAGCGGATGCCGATCTGCGCCCCCGCGCCGACGGCGGAGAGCACCGGCGACTTGGAGAACACCTCCGCGTCCGGTCCGATTGCCACCTCGAGATATTGCGACCACATGCCTTCCTCGATCAACGCAGCTTTGAGGCCGGCGGCTTCGGGCGATCCGGGCACGACCGAGCGGATGCCGGTGCCGACGCGCGCTTCTAGCTGGCCGCGCAATTGCGCCGCCTTACCCGCATCTCCGCGGGCGCGTTCCTCGATCACCCGCTCGATGGCGGAGACGGCGAAGGTGACGCCGCAGGCCTTGATGCATTGCAGATCGAGCGGGGGCAGGAGCAGCCAGCCTTCTGGCAGGCCGTCAGCCACGCTGCCGATCTCCTTGCCGCCCTCGAACGCCCGCCGCGCCACTGCTCCCGCCAAGGTCGGTGTGCTGGCGGTGAGGTCGAAGATCTGGCCGCCCGCGATGTGCAGGACGCACGGTCCTTCGGGCGATTGCGCCCGACCGAGGAAAGTGCCGCTGGCATGGTCCGCTGGAAGCCAGTGCGCGATCGCCTCGCCCATCACTGCGCTCCCGTCGACCACTGTATCGCGTCGAGCAGTTCCTGATGCCATTCGCCGGTCGCCTGTTCGCGGAAGGGGAAGGTGTTTGTGTAGGCCCACATGCAGCTGGCGATGCCGAGCGGCGCGAATTGCTGCGTCACCGCTCGGTGATAGGCCACGCGCTGATCGAGCGAGATATTCGCGTCGTACGCGCCGGTTTCCCCCATGAAAGGTGTGCGCCCGGTCCGTGCCATATAGGCGACCACTTTCAAGGCATCGTTGGAGAGGCGCCGGCGATCCGCCTCCGTGCCGTAGACGCGGCCAACAGGCGGAGAGGGATCGACCCAGCTTGCGCCCTGATGGGTGAAATCGAAGGGCTCGTAATAGTGGAAGGTTGGGTGGACGTTCGCGTCGTCGGGCAGTTCCAGGGTGGCGAGCGAATCCACCCCGCTCCACCATTCACCGCCGATCACCACGGCGCGGTCCGGATTGCTTTCGCGGATCGCCTCGAGCGCCGGGGTGAGCGTGGCTAACAGGTTGCGATTGGTCAGCGCGTCATGCGGCTCGTTCTCGATTTCGAACCACAGCCGTTCGGTCGGATAGCCTGCAAAGCGCACGCCGATCTGCCGCCAGATTTCGGCGAGCTTCAAAGTGTTCGCTGCCGGGTCGGCGTGCAGTTCCTCGAAATTGTGGCTGTCCATCAGCACGTTGAGATCAGCCGCCAACGCCATGTCGACCACTTCGGCTACGCGCGCCATCCATGCGGGGTCAACTGTGTAGCGAGGCCCGTCGCCGATCTTGTTGCCCCATCGCACCGGAAGGCGGATCGTGTCGAAACCCGCCGCGCGGATCGAGGCGAAGTCTTCCTCATCGAGCACCTCGCCGCCCCACGAACTTTCCTGCTCGGGCTCCAGATGATTGCCGACATTGATGCACTGGCCGATCGGCAGCGCATCGGGAATGTCCTGCGCCGCCAGCGGCGTGGCCGCGAGCAGGGCAGCGCAGAAGGTGAGCGGTAGTTTCATTGGTCCTGTCCTGTCGAAAGCGTTCGCATGAGGAAGCCGCGCATCGCCTCGTCACGGCGCGCCGATGGCGGGCCGTTGATGAGGCGCACGGCCTCGGGAAGATGGTCTGCCGCCGCGTGCGCATCGGCACCGAACACGAAATGATCGAACCAGTGCCGCCACGCGCGCCGGTGCGGCTCGGGCAGGTCGCGGATAGACCACAGCGCATGCACGAAGGCGGGGAACGGATTGCCGTGCGCAACCGGATCGTGCCAGAAATTGACGAGAATGTTGAAATCTTCCCGCGCGACGACATGGTGCCACCATAGCGCCGGGATGTAGATCGCATCGCCCGGCTGGAGCTCGGCGCGCAGGGCCAGCTTCGCTGCCCTGGCGAAGCGTGGGTAGCGTTGGAGGTCGGGGCTGGCAGGATCGACCATGCTGACCGGCGGACCGGCGGGCGTCATGTGCAGCGGGCCGACATAAAGGTCTCCCGTCGCCTCCGGCGGAAACACGGTGAACGCGCGCGGCCCCGTCACGCAAACGGCGATGTTCGGCGTCATGTCCATATGCGTCGCCACCGTGCTGGCGGTGCCGAGCCAGATGCGCGAGCGTCCGCCGGCCTTCTCGAACCCGTGGGGCAGCGGATGCGCGCTTTCGAAACCGGGCAGGTGTTCGGCGGTATCGACCGACCCCGCATAAAGCGTCGGCGCGTCGGCCAGCTCGCGCAGAGCCAGCACGCGGCGGGCCACTTCGCCGAGCGGCGTCTTTTCCTGCGTGAAATTGAAACCGCGCATGTCGGGCGTGTAGAAATACGCGCCGCCCTCACCAGCAGGCGCTTGCATCGCGGTGGCGGGCTTGCCGCTGTCGAACTGGGCGAGCATCGCGCCCGCCTCCTCCGCAGACCGGGCCGCCGCATCGAGCAGTGGCCAGTCTTTCACGAAGCCGCGCAGGACCGCAGGCCGCCCTTCCGCCGCGAGCGTGGCGAGGTCGGTGGAAGCGGGGTCGACCTCGCGCAGGGAGGCCGGCTGGGTCACGGGCAGGGCAGCACCTGCTCCGCGTCCGATCCCAGCCGCACTTCGCCGATGGCGTAATCGGTCGTGCCGCGCGTCGCGAGGATAAAGGGCGTGGTGAGCGAGGCCATGTCCGCGCCCGCCGCCTGGAAGCATTTGAGCGGGATGCCGTAGCGCACGAAGCCTTCGGTTTCGGGGAGGGTGACCGCGATGGGCGAACTGCCGGTCGCGCCGCGCACCAGCATCTGCGCCGCATCCGGCGCGTCGATCATGCGCAATGTGACGAGCAGCAGGACGTCGCCATTCGTTTCGCGCGTGATGTCGATCGGCTCGAAAT
>JBARVT010000300.1:0-2264 GCA_049646405.1 Alteraurantiacibacter sp. | reverse complement strand
GCACAGGGGCGATCAACGTTCAAGCAGAGGCTTGAAAAGCTTCAAGATAAACGGATGGTTTTCATCTTCGACGAGTGCCACCGCTCGCAATTCGGCGAAAACCACAAGGCCATCAAGGAGTTCTTCCCGAACTCCCAGCTCTTCGGCTTCACGGGAACCCCGATCTTCGAGGACAATGCCACTGTGAAGCAGATCGAGGGTGACGTCGCTACCCTTCGAACCACCAAGGACCTCTTTCAGAATGAGCTGCACGCCTACACGATTACACACGCGATCGAGGATCGGAACGTTCTCCGCTTCCACGTCGACTACTACAGGCCCAAGGACGGCGCCGCCGCCAAGCAGGGCCAGACGCTCGCGAAGCAGGCAGTGGCGCAAGCCATCATCGACAAGCATGATGCTGCGACCGGAGGACGGCGCTTCAATGCCCTGCTTGCCACCGCCTCGATCAATGAGGCGATAGAGTACTACGACGTCTTCAAGAAGCTCCAGGCCGCGCGCCAAGCCTCAGACCCGGAATTCGTTCCCCTCAAGATTGCCGCAGTCTTCTCTCCACCCGCGGAAGGCAACAAGGACGTCCAGCAGATCCAGGAGGACCTGCCCCAAGAAAAGGAGGACAACCGGCACGATCCCGAGGTCAAGAAGACGGCGCTCAAGGCCATCATCGCCGACTACAACAAGCGATACGGCACGAACCACGACATCAACAACTTCGATCTCTACTATCAAGACGTCCAACAGCGTATAAAGGACCAGCAGTTCCCCAACCGCGACCTGAAGCGCCCCGAGTTTCCCGGAGGCTGGTTGGTTTGGGTTACGCGGCTTGCCGCTGCATGTCGATCTGCTCGTAGTAGGCCGCTTCGGCTTCTGCCGGCGGGATATGCCCGATGGGCTCGAGCAGGCGGCGGTTGTTGAACCAATCGACCCATTCGAGGGTCGCGAACTCGACCGCTTCCAGGTGGCGCCAAGGTCCGCGTGGGCGAATGACCTCGGTCTTGAAGAGGCCGATCACGGTCTCAGCCAGCGCGTTGTCGTAGCTGTCGCCGACCGATCCGACGGAGGGCTCGATCCCTTCCTCGACGAGGCGCTCGGTGTAGCGGATCGCCAGGTATTGCGAGCCGCGGTCCGAGTGGGCGACGAGCCCCCCTTCCTTGGCCGGTTGCCGGTCGTGGATGGCCTGCTCGAGGGCGTCCAGCACGAAGCCCGCGTCGGCCGTCCGGCTCACCCGCCAGCCGACGATCCGGCGCGCGTAGGTGTCGATGACGAACGCGACGTAGACGAAGCCTGCCCACGTCGCCACGTAGGTAAAGTCGCTTACCCAGAGCCGGTTCGGCGCGGGCGCCTGGAACTGCCGGTTCACCTTGTCGCGCGGGCATGGCTGGGCTGGGTCGGGGATGGTCGTCCTGATCCGTTTGCCGCGCACGGCTCCCTGTAAACCTATGGCGCGCATCAATCTCTCCACCGTGCAACGTGCGACCTCGAAGCCCTCCCGCTTGAGCTGGCGCCAGACCTTCCGGGCGCCGTAGACGCCGAAGTTCTCCGCGTGGACGCGCGCAATCTCGACCCGCAGCTCGGCGTCCCGCTTGGCGCGACCGACGAGTCGAGAAGGATCGTCCCGCCGCGCCCGATGCGCGTGATACGTCGATGGGGCGATCGGCAGCAGGCGGCAGATCGGCTCGACCCCGTAGGACGCGCGATGCTCATCGATGAACTCGATCATCGCTTCGACGGGCGGTCGAGCTCCGCCTGGGCAAAATACGCCGACGCCTTGCGCAGGATCTCGTTGGCCTGGCGCAGCTCCCGGACCTCGCGCTCCAGCGCTTTCACCCGCGCCGCCTCCTCGGCCCGCGCGGCGGCTCCAGGCACGGCCGCCTTCTCGGCCTCCCGGACCCACCGCCGCAGCGTCTCCGCCGTGCAACCGATCTTCGGCGCGATCGAATGGATCGCCGCCCACTGGCTCGCATGGTCAGCCGCGTGATCGCCCACCATCCGAACCGCGCGCTCACGCACCTCAGGCGCGTCTCTCTTCGATGTCTTCCCCATGGCTCCATCCTCTCACAATCTGGAGCCTCCGGGAAACTCGGGGCGCTTCACCCTGCCACGCAAGGGCGAGGAGAAGATCGATGTGACAATCGTCGTCGACATGCTCCTTACCGGCTTCGACGCGAAGTTTCTGAACACGCTCTACGTGGACAAGAATCTCAAGCACCACGGCCTGATCCAGGCCTTCTCTCGCACCAACCGCGTACTCAACGCGACCAAAC
>JBARVT010000299.1:0-9733 GCA_049646405.1 Alteraurantiacibacter sp. | reverse complement strand
GTATTCGCGCGCGAAGCGTAAGTCCTACATCCCGCCCATCGCCGCCTTGTAGGCATCGCGCCCGGCAATGCGAGCGGCATAGGCGGTGAAGCTGTCGCGCTCTGGAATGGTTTTGAAGGCGAGACCCCAGCCAACCTGCGATCCGACATAGACATCCGCCATCGTGAACCGGTCACCGCACACGTAGTCACGCCCAGACAGGAATGTGTCGAGTGCGTCCACGGCGCGGTCGTAGGAGCCGTAGCCAAGCATGCCCTGCTTTTGCGGATCGTCCGTGGCCCACCCCATCGAACGGTTGGTGATTGCGGCCTCCAGCGGACCGGCGGTGAAGAACAGCCAGCGGAAGTAATTCGCCCGTTCCTCCGGCGTGGGCAGCAATTCGGGCGCTTCGAATTCCGCGAGGTAATGGCAGATTGCCGCCGCCTCGGTCACGACGTGATCGTGATCGTTGTGATGGTGAATGATCGTGGGGACCTTGCCCATCGCATTCGCTTCTGAAAGCGAGGCGGGCTTGTCGGTCCACGGTACATCGACCAGTTCCGGTTCCACGCCGACTTCCGCAAAAGCCCATCTGGCGATGGCCGCGCGGCTCTGCGGATTGAAGAAGAGGGTGTAGCTGCTCATGGGAGACGCTCCTTGGTCGTGCGCGAACGAAAGTAGAACATTAGGATGGCGACTCAATCGGCTTCGCAGATCGCCTTGAGCTGCGCGGCGGAGGCTTCCCAGCCAGCCACGAAGCCCATGTCCTCGTGCTGCTTGCGATCTTCCTCGCGCCAGTGGCGGGCGCGGGCGGTGTAGCGCGTTCCGGAGCCTTCCGGCTCGACTTCCCAGATTCCGATCATGAACGGGCCGGCTGGCTCCAGGTCGCCGGTCACCGCATCGGTGCTGGCGAAGCGGCGGCCTTCGTCCCAGGCGAGATAGATGCCCTCCTGCGGCATTTCTTCCCCTTCCGGTCCGCGAAACACGGCCTTGTTCGCGCCGCCCGCGCGCTTGTCCTGTTCGACGATCTCGCAGCTCCACGGCGCGGGGACGAACCATTCGCCCTGCCGGTTGGCCATGACGTCCCAGACCTTTTCATGCGTGGCATCGATGTAGGTCGTGACTTTCAGTTCCTGCATGTCAGTTTCCTTTCGTCGTGGCGGGGCCATCGCGTTCGTTCTTCGCAAATGCCACCAGTGCGTTTGCGTGGCCGTGACCGAGCCCGTGCTCGGTTTTCAGCATCGACACGAGTTCGGAATGCTTCGCCGAGTTTCTTTCGGAGAGGAGGTCGAGCCAGTGCTCTACGGGCTTACCGTAGGTTTTTTCGATCGAGGGGAAATAGGACGCGGGTCCTTTTACCTTGTCCGTCATGATCGGCTTCCTTGTCGCGCCGCCTCGATCGCGGCGACGTCGATTTTCTTCATCGGCATCATCGCTTCGAAAGCGCGCCTGGCTTCGTCGCCGCCAGCTGCGAGCGCATCGAGCAGCGTTTTCGGCGTGATCTGCCAGTTGAAACCCCAGTTGTCCTTGCACCAACCGCAGGCGCTTTCTGCGCCGCCGTTTTCGACGATGGCGTTCCAGTAGCGGTCGGTTTCGGCCTGGTCTTCGGTCACGATCATGAAGCTGACGCTTTCATTGGGCGTGAAGTCCGGCCCTCCATTTAGTCCTTGGAACTTGCGTCCCAGCACCATGAAATCGACCGTCAGCGAGTCGCCTTTGCTGCCACCGGGAAAATCGGACGGAGCGCTCATGATGTGGCCGACGCTGCTGCCAGGGAAGGTCGCAGCGTAAAACTCCGCCGCTTCCTTGGCGTCGCCGTCGAACCAAAGGACGGTGATAAGGTCGTGTGCCATTCTCTCAGACCCTTTTGCCGATGACGGAAAACATCGCGCCCTGCGGATCCATGCCGTTGATGCAGAATTCGCCGCCCGGCACTTCCATTGGGTCGTTGAAGATTTCTCCACCATTGTCCTTCACATATCCGACCGCGTCATCGATATCGGGTACGCGGAAATAGAAGGTCCACATGGAAACGGGCATGGTCGGCGGTCGCCGCATCAGGCCGCCGAACATGAAGTCGCCATCCGCGCCGTTCTTCAGCATGTCGTAAGCGCCCATGTCGCCCATATCCATGCTGTCGGCGACGACCCAGCCGAACTGCTCGCCGTAGAATTTTTTAACGGCCTCGGGATCGCCGGCCATCAGCTCGTTCCAGGCGCAGGTGCCGTCGCGCGCTTCATGGGTCGAGAACGCCTCGCTCTCGGTGCCTGAGCGGTCGTCGATCACGTAAAACATTGCGCCTTCGGGGTCGTGGAGCATAGCGAAGGGCCCGACGTCGGGCACTTCGCCGTCTTCCATCAGGGCCGTCGCACCGCTATCCTTCGCCCTGGCGACCGCGGCGGGCACGTTTTCCACACGGATATAACCGACCCAGCAGGGCCGCGCGCCTTGATCGACCATGTCCGGCTGCAATTGCAGCAATCCGCCGACTGCCGTTTCCCCAACCTTGAAAGAGCGGTAATCGACACCGTTCAGGCTGCCATCCTCGAACGACCAGTCGAACAGGCCGGAATAGAATTCCTGCGCCGCATCAGCATCGCTCGTCATCAATTCGTACCATACGAAATCGCCATGTCGGTTTGCCATTCCACTATCCTCCAGATTACGCGACTGTGCAGAACAATACGCGAACAAATGTTAACCGGTCAATCGCGTCCCATCGTGAAGATCGGGCTGAAGCCGCCCCACATCATGCGCATGCCATCGAACGGCATTTCGCCCATCTGCTCGGTCCAGAAGGGATCGTCCTGCATCTTCGCCGCTGCGGCATCGCAGGTTGCGCGATCGGGCCAGATCATCCAGCTGAAGACGATCTTCTCGCCCGCTTGCGCCTTGGTCGCCATGCGGAAATCGGTGACCTTGCCGTCGGTCACGTCCTCTTCCCACGACTCGACAATCTCGAGGACCCCATATTCGGCAAATTTCTCCGCCGCCGCCTCCGCCATGGCGCGATACGCTTCTTTCTTATCCTCCGGCACGGCGATCAGGAAACCCTGCACATACATGTCATCTCTCCACGTTCGACTCGGGATTTGCAAACTGTGGTCGTATTGGTTACATAATGCAACTATGGAGTTACAAAAAGAAACCCAGACCGCGCATGGCAAGTGGTACGACGATGCCTGCGGCACCGCCTTCGCGATGGAGCTGGTGGGCGAGCGCTGGTCGCTCCTTATCTTGCGCGAGCTTATCTTCGGGCCGCTCAGATTTTCGGACTTGCGCGCTGGACTGCCCGGAATTTCGGCCAAGGTGCTGACCGAGCGGCTGGCGGGGCTGGAGGCGTCGGGTGTGCTGACGAAGCGCAGGCTCGCGCCGCCCGCCTCGGCGCAGGTCTACGAGTTGACCGAGTGGGGTTATGCAGCGGATGTCGCCATCATGGAGCTGGGTCGCTGGGCCGCGCTTTCCGAACGACACGATCCGACGTTACCTTTGTCGCCAGCCTCGCTGATGATGAGCTTTCGCACGATGATCGACCACGATGCCGCGCTCGACCTCCATGCTGATCTCGGTTTCGCGGTGGCGGGGCAGGAATTTCGTGCGAGGGTGAGGGCAGGACAGTTGCAGATTTGCCGCGAGGACGTCGCCGGCGCGCAGGCTATCCTGCGCGCTCCCGCTGCCCCGTTCGTCGCCGCGCATGTCTATGGCGGCGCGGCGCTTGCCGACCTGCCCGGCATCGAGGTGGAAGGCGACACCGGGCTGCTCGCCCGCTTCGTCGCCATCGTGAACCTGCCGCCGAAGATCGCCTGAATCCCGTGTTGCGGCGCGCAGCCCCCGCGTCTAGGCAGCGCGCGGAATGAACGACATGACCAGCAAAGCAGAAACCGGCTCCACCATCATGGCTGCGCCCGACTTCGAAGTGGACGTGCGCGAGACCTTCGGCGTCGATATCGACATGAAAGTGCCCGCCTTCTCCAAGGCGGACGAGCGCGTGCCCGATCTCGACGAGAGCTATGTGTTCGATCCGGACACCACGCTCGCCATCCTGGCGGGCTTCGCGCACAACCGCCGGGTAATGGTGCAGGGCTATCACGGCACTGGCAAATCGACCCATATCGAGCAGGTCGCCGCCCGCCTCAACTGGCCGACCATCCGCATCAATCTCGACGCGCATATCAGCCGGATCGACCTGATCGGGCGCGACGCCATTGTGCTGCGCGACGGTTTGCAGGTGACCGAATTTCGCGAAGGGCTCCTCCCGTGGGCGCTCCAGCACCCCGTCGCGCTGGTGTTCGATGAATACGATGCGGGCCGCCCGGATGTGATGTTCGTCATCCAGCGTGTGCTGGAGCAGGCGGGCAAGCTGACCCTGCTGGACCAGAATCGCGTCATCCGGCCCGATCCGCACTTCCGCATGTTTGCAACGTCCAACACCGTCGGTCTCGGTGATACGAGCGGACTGTATCACGGCACGCAGGCGATCAACCAGGGTCAGATGGACCGCTGGAACATCGTCGTCGGCCTGAATTACCTGCCTGCCGAGACCGAGCGCGAAATCGTGGGTGCGAAGACGACGCTGGGCAAGGATCTCGTCGCCAACATGATCCGCGTGGCGGACCTGTCGCGGCAAGGCTTCATGAATGGTGATATCTCTACCGTGATGAGCCCGCGCACCGTTATTACCTGGGCCCAGAACACAGAGATCTTCGGCGATCCGGGCTTTGCCTTCCGTCTCAGCTTCCTCAACAAGTGCGACGAGGCGGAGCGGATGCTGGTAGCGGAATATTACCAGCGCGTGTTCAACGCCGAACTGCCTGAAAGCGTGGTCTCCAAGACCTGACGTTTCGATTCGTCGCGTAGCACGTGCAATTCACTTGCGCGCAAGCGGACGGTGTGTAGCACCCATGCCCAACGTCTTTTCGAGGGGCATCGGAAGCATCATGAAGAACTTGGCCATCTCCACCGCGCTGGCGCTGATCGCCTGCGCCACTCCTGCGCTGGCACAGGAGGCACTTACCGATCGCGCCGCGCTGGAACGCGATTTGCGCGTGCTGGCGGACGACGACATGGAAGGTCGCGAGGCGGGAACGCCCGGTTACGACCGCGCTGCCGCCTATGTCGCGGATCGTTTCCAGTCGCTCGGCCTCCAGCCCGGCGGCGACGATGGCGGCTGGTTGCAGCATTTCACACTGGTGCAGCACAGCGCCGCCAGCGATACGCGCATGGCGCTGGTTGGTGCCGACGGTCGCCCGCAAAAGATCGAATATGGCGAGGATTTCGTTGGCGGCGGCTTCGCCAGCGCGGGCGATGCCGACGGGCGCGGAACGGTGGAGGCGGAGCTCGTCTTCGTCGGCCACGGCCTGCAAATCCCGTCAATGGGCTACACCGATCTCGAAGGCGTCGACCTTGAAGGCAAAATCGCCGTCTGGGTGTTCGACCTGCATGAGGAAATCACCGATCCGCTGCTTTCCATGCACCTGCTCGTCACCGGGGCGGAACGCTTCGCCAATACCGGCGCGGTCGGCTCCATCATGCTGTTTTCGGACACGCTTGCCCAGCGCATCCCGTTCGAACGGGCGCGCAGCTTCTTCGGCAATGTCGGCTCCACCACATGGGTCGGCCCCGACGGCGTCGCCTTTGACGACGGCGGCGATCTCGAATTCTCGCTCGTCGCTTCGCCCGACCTGACGCGCCAGCTGCTTGCGGGCACGCAATTCGATTCCGACGCGCTTGCCGCTGCGCAGCGCAGCGGGGGCGACATGCCCGCGTTCGATATCGGCAAGACGGTGCGTGTGGACTACGCGAACGCTTACGAGGAACTGGCGCAGACGAGCAATGTCATCGCCGTGCAGCCGGGCAGCGACCCGGCTTATGCAGACCAGTATGTCGTCGTCACCGCGCATCTCGATCACGAAGGGTTGCAGGAAGGGCATTCCGACACCAACGACCAGCTGTTCAACGGCGCGATGGACAATGCGACCGGTGTTTCCACAATGATGGAAATGGCCCGCGTGATGTCGCAGGACCTGCCGAAGCGCCCGATCATGTATGTCGCGCTGGGCGCGGAGGAGCTGGGCCTGCTCGGCTCGTCCTACCACGCGCGCAACCAGGGGATCGACGACGGCAGCATCGTCGCTAACGTCAATGTCGACATGCCGATCCTGACCTGGCCGTTCAGCGACGTGGTTGCGTTCGGCGCGGACCGTTCGAATTTGCTGGCGCCCGTCTCCGCGGCAGTCGAAGGGTACGGCCTCGAAATGGTGCCCGATCCCAATCCGGACGAAGGCTTCTTCTTCCGGTCCGACCAGTACAGCTATGTCCGCGCGGGCATCCCTGCGGTCTATGTCGATCTCGGCTTCGGGAACAATGGCGAGCCAGCGCAGACCGATTTCCTCGAGAACCACTATCACAAGCCGTCCGACGACGCCTCTCGGCTCGATTTCGAACAGCTCGGTCGCTTCGCCGACGTGGCGACGCTGGTGGCGATCAACGTCGCCAATATGGAAGAGCGACCCGCATGGCGCGCCGACGACTTCTTCGGCGATGTGTTCGGCGGGCCGGTGCAGTAACGCACCGATAGGTTCATCTACGACAAAGCGTTGCGAAAGAGCGGTGGGTAAACAGGGCGTTACCTGCATTCCTTATTGCCCTCGAAACCGGATCCAGTAACATCCCTATCAGCAGCGCTTACCCCGCTGCAATTTTCTTGGACTGATTGGGGACGCAAATGTTTAAAGATTTTCGTGTGTCTGGCGTGGAAGGCACGCTGGGCTTTGCACCGGGCCGCGCGCTCGGTCATGCCCGGGTGCTGCCCGAGGTGGAGCAGGTAGATCTGGTTCGCGAAATCGAGGTCGATCACTTCAAGTTCGATCCGATGGACGCCAAGCCCGACGGTGCCGGCAAGCCCGGCGGCGGTGGCGGTGGCGGTGGCGGTGGCGGTAACGTCCCCGCGCCCTACACCAGCGGTCCGGCCGACAGCGCATCCGGCTTCAACATCACCATCTTGTTTGAAGGCACCTGGACGCAGGATCTCTACAACATTTTCGTGGCGGCCGCGGATTTCTACACCTCGCTCATCACAGGCGACCTGGCCGACGTGACCATCACCAGCGGGCGCGGCAAGCGCGCGACGACCGAAACGATCGACGACGTGGTCATCACCGCCTCGCTCGTGAACATCGACGGAACGGGCGGCGTGCTCGGGCGGGCGGGTCCGTCCTCGAGCCGCACCGACAGCCAGCTGACGGTGAAAGGCATCATGGAATTCGACATCGCCGACACCGGCGATTTCAACGCCGCGGGCCTGTTTGACGACATCGTGCTCCACGAAATGGGCCACGTGCTCGGCTTCGGCACGCTGTGGGACCGTCTCGGCCTTATCAATCCGGACAACACCTTCGGCGGCGAGCTGGCTTCTGCGGAACATGCGCTGCAGTTCAACGGCGACAGCACGATCGATATCGAAACCGATGGCGGCCAGGGCACGGCCTTCGGCCACTGGGACGATGCGACATACACCAACGAGCTGATGACGGGCTATATCTCGAACCCGAACTATTACAGCTATTTCAGCGCGGCGGCATATGCCGACATGGGTTATCAGCTGGCCGATAACTGGAAACAGGTTGTGGACGACCTCAACCTCGCCTGATCGCTGGATTAGAACCTGACAAGAGCGGGGCGGGCACTTCGGTGCTCGCCCCGTTTTCTTTGCGCGGGCCGATGACGGTGAGGGCAAGGTGCTGGGCCGCGCGGGGCCGGTCTCGGTGCGCAGCGAGAGCCAGACACCGGTCCGCTCGATCATGGAATTCGACATCGCCGGCGCGGAAAATTGCGCTGATGACCGGCTGCATCTCCGAACCCACCTATTTCAGCACGATGAGCGCGGCGGCCTTTACCAACCTCGGTTACGAGCTTGCGGCGGACTGGCGCACGGTAGTGCCGGAGCTCAATATCGCCTGACCTGCGCGTCGCGCTGGAGGCGCGGGCAATCACCTGATATCGAGGCGCCACGATGCAGCGCCGCCAATCAATAACCTCTCGCCAACACTGTGTTGTGCTGCTAACACAGCGACGTGACTGAGATGTGGCGCAATCCTTTTTCCCGGCGCAGGCGCGAAGAGCGCGAGAATAGCTGGTCCGAGCATGACCTTGCGCTGGAGAATGCGCCGTGGTCGCCGCTGCACGGTCTCGACGACGATCCCGACGACGGGACCGACGCTTACAGTTACGAACGCCGCCCGGCATGGCAGCTGGCCGACGCGGATTATCGGCCGCCGCCGGAGGAGCAGTATCGCGAAGGCTGGCGGCGCTTCATGCCGAAGCGGCTGCGCCATCGCAGCTGGCTGTGGTGGGTTTCGCGTTGGATCGCCGCCGCGCTGCTGACGCTGATCCTGCTGATCGGTTATCTCGCGATCACCGCGCCGCTTAACAAGTCCCTGCAACCCATTGCGCCGCCGCAGATCACGCTGCTCGCCGCCGACGGCACGCCGATCGCGCGCAACGGGGCGATGGTGGACGAGCCGGTCGAGGTCGCCAGGCTGCCCGACCATGTCATCCAGCCTTTCCTCGCCATCGAGGACCGTCGCTTTTACGACCATTGGGGTATAGACCCGCGCGGTGTGGGGCGGGCGGTCTTTACCGGCGTGGGCGGAGGGTCAACCATCACGCAGCAGCTCGCCAAGTTCACCTTCCTCACCCCCGAACAGACGCTGACCCGCAAGGCGCGCGAGGCGCTGATCGCGCTGTGGCTGGAGGCTTGGCTGACCAAGGACGAAATCCTCGAACGCTACCTCTCCAACGCCTATTTCGGCGACAATATGTACGGACTTCGCGCGGCGAGCCTGCACTATTTCTATCGCAAGCCGGAGAACCTGAAGCCCGAGCAAGCGGCAATGCTGGCAGGCCTGTTGCAAGCCCCCAGCCGCCTTGCACCGACGCGCAATCCGGAGCTTGCTGCCAAGCGATATGCGCTGGTGAAAAACGCGATGGTGGCAGCGGACTACATTTCGCAGTCAGACGCCGACGCGATGCGTGTCCCCACGCTCGATGTGCGCACGCGCAACGACCTGCCGACCGGCACCTATTTCGCCGACTGGGCGCTGCCCGAGGCGCGCAGGCTGGCGGACGTGTCGTACTCCCGGCAGACGATCACCACGACGCTCGACAGCAACCTCCAGAACGTCGCCCGCCGCGCGGTGGAGCGTGCGCCTCTGGGAGAGGCGCAGGTCGCGCTTGTCGCGATGCGGCCCAACGGAGAAGTCGTCGCGATGATCGGCGGGCGCGATTATGCGACCTCCGCCTTCAACCGCGCGACGCAGGCGAAGCGGCAGCCGGGCTCGACTTTCAAGCTGTTCGTCTACCTCGCCGCGCTGCGCAACGGGTGGGAGCCGGACGACACGATCGACAACACCGAATTTACGCGTGGCAGCTATCGCCCGTCCAATTACAACGACCGCTATTCGCCCACGATCACGCTGCGCGACGCCTTTGCGCAATCGTCCAACGTGGCGGCGGTGCGATTGCTGGAAGAGGTCGGCAGCGAGGCGGTGATCGAGACGGCACGCGACCTTGGCGTCACCTCGCCGATGACGGCGGGCGACCCAACCCTGGCGCTCGGCACTTCGACCATGAGTCTGCTCGAACTGACTGCCGCTTATGCCGGGGTGGCCGCCAACGGCTTCCCTGTCGAGCCGCGCGCCTTTCCGCTGGAGGAAGAGGGCATGTTTGACTGGATGTGGGACGGGCGCGGCAGTCT
>JBARVT010000298.1:0-11314 GCA_049646405.1 Alteraurantiacibacter sp. | reverse complement strand
CTTGCGAAGCCTGTTTCCAGAACGCGAATTATTCATGCGTTCGCAAGGCCAGGTTCGCTTCTTAACAATTACCTCGCGCATGCAGATGATCGCCGCGTCGCTGGTGCTGCTTGCCGTGATCGGCTGGAGCACGTCGGTGGGCGTTGCCGCCTTCAGCCAGTATCGCGCCAGTTCGGAACGTGCTTCGCTGCTGGAGCGGGAGGCGCATGTGGCGCAGTCGGAGGACCGCTTTGCCGAATATCGTGACGATATCGCCTCTACGGCTGCGGATCTCGAGCGTCGCCAGGCCTTCCTTGAGGAAATGTATTCCATCCTGCCCGAGGACGTAAAGGTTACCGACGACGGCGAAACCGTGACCGACAGCGCGGCGGAATCGGACGAGCTGATCAGCATGATCCGCGAAGTCTTCCCCGAAGCGGCCGGTCTTGCCGAGATCGAAGCGCGCCAACTCGCGCTGGTCGAAGCGCTGACCCGCTATGCCGACCGCCGCGCCGCGAAGGCGGAAGAAGCCATCCGCACGCTCGGCCTTGATCCGCGCGTGGTCGCTACGGACGAGACGGCGATGGGTGGTCCGTTCGAGGCGATGTCGACCGAAGCCGACGGCTCGCTCGATCCGCGCTTTGAGCGCCTCGGCCTCAGCCTTGCTCGCATGAGCTCGCTGGAACGCGGCCTCGAATCCATCCCGCAATATATGCCCGCCGATATCAACATGATTTCATCCGGCTTCGGGCCCCGCCGCGATCCGTTCAACGGCAGCGCCGCCATGCATCGCGGCCTCGATTTTCGCGGCCCTACCGGCGCGCCGATCCACGCGACCGCCGCCGGGCACGTCAGCTTCGTCGGGGTGAAGTCCGGGTACGGCAACGTCGTCGAGATCAGCCACGGTCGCGGCATGATTACCCGCTACGCCCACATGTCACGCTTCAAAACGCGCGTCGGCGCCGAAGTGGCCGCGGGCGATGTCATCGGCGCGATCGGCAGCACCGGTCGTTCCACCGGGCCGCACCTGCATTTCGAAGTCCACATCAATGGCCGGCCCGTCAATCCGCGCCCCTTCCTGGAGACCGCTCCGCATGTTCTCGAAGAAGCCCGAGCAGAATTCGCCCATCAGGGAGACCAGACCAATGGCTAATGGCGGCGGCACCTTTTCGGTGATCGGCAGTGACATCACCATACGCGGCAATATCGAAGCCACGGTGGACCTGCATGTCGACGGCAAGGTGATCGGTGACATCTCCTGCGCCTCGCTCGTGCAAGGCGAAGGCAGCCTGATTGAAGGCGAGGTCAAGGCAGAGACCGCGCGGCTTTCTGGCCATGTGAAAGGCCGGATCGAGGCGAAACAGCTCGTCGTGTTGAAAAGCGCGCGGATCGAGGGCGACGTGAATTACGAAACGCTGACCATCGAACAGGGTGCCAATGTCGACGGGCGCTTCGCCCCGCTCGGCAAGCGCGCCCCGCAGGCCGCGAACGACAAGCCCGCCGCCCCGAAGGCGGACGCGCAGGGCGAGACGCGGCCGGCGACGCTCATCAGCTAGAACGGATTAACGAGCTGTATGGCTCGGGAGGGGAAGGGGCGGTCCATCGAGGCCGCCCCTCGTTTTTTGTGCCGATCGTTCAGAGGTCGTCCGGCCCCGGCTCGGGTGCGGGATTGGCTTCGGCTTCGCGCTTGGCGGAGAGCCACTGCTCGGCCTCGGCTTCCTGCGCGGCTTCGGTGGCGGCCTTGGCGGCTTCCTCGCGCTCGCGCCGCAATTCCTCGATCAGCTTTTCCTTGTCGCCGCGCGGATCGACCGGCGTTTCGGGCGCCAGTTCCTCGCCCTCGACAGGTTCGACCGGCTTGATGTTTTTCGCCGCCTTGGCGACCGCCGCGTCCAGTTCGCGCTGCGAGCAAAGGCCGAGCGTCACCGGGTCCTTCGGCTGGATGTTGGCGATGTTCCAGTGGCTGCGCTCGCGAATCGCGTTGATCGTGTTGCGCGTCGTACCGATCAGGCGGCCGATCTGCGCGTCGGAGATTTCCGGGTGGTTACGCAGGATCCAGGCGATGCCGTCGGGCTTGTCCTGCCGCTTGCTGACCGGCGTATAACGCGGGCCCTTGGTCCGGCTGACATCGACCGGCGCCTTTTGCATCACCAGCGCATAATTCTCGTCGGCCTGCCCGCGCTCGATTTCCGCATGCGTCAGCTCGCCCGAATGCACCGGATCGCGCCCGGTATATTTGGAGCCCGCGAGATCGTCCGCCATGGCCTGCACTTCGAGGATATGCAGACCACAGAAATCGGCAATCTGGGTAAAGGAAAGACCGGTATTGTCGACCAGCCAGGAGGCGGTCGCATGCGGCATGAGGGGCTTGGGCTGGTCGGCCACGATCTGTCTCCGAAATAAAAGGGCCGCCCCTCTCGGGACGGCCTCGTCGCGACAGGATGTAGTCGAACTGCCGCCATTCGGCAAGCGTCACGCGGCGGCGGGCATTCCCGGCAGGACTCTGGACAGCGCTGCGATGGGTTCCAGCCCGTCAAGGAACTGCGCCGCGCTTGCCTGCCAGCTATAGGCGCGCCCTGCCGCAAGGCAGACTGCACGGTCGAAAGTCAGCGCCTCGGCAATGGCGTCCTCCAGCCGCTCCGCCATGGCGCCGCTGCCGGGCGAGAGTACATCGCGCGGGCCGGTGACGGGGAACGCAGCGACAGGCGTGCCGCTGGCGAGCGCCTCGATCATCACGAGGCCGAACGTGTCGGTGCGGCTCGGGAAAACGAAGACATCGGCGGCGGCGTAACAGGCGGCAAGGTCCGCACCGCTCTTGCGGCCGAGGAAATGTGCGTCCGGATACGCCTCCTGCAGTTTTTCGAGCGCGGGGCCGTCGCCAACCACGACTTTCGAGCCTTCGTGCGTGTTATCGAGGAATGCCTCGATGTTCTTTTCCACCGCCACGCGCCCGACATAGAGCTGGATCGGTCGTTGCAGGCCGAGCAGCGCATCTTGCGGCGCATGGTCGGGGTGGAACGTCCCGGTATCGACCCCGCGCGACCAGTGGTGAAGCTGCGTCAGGCCGTGCGCGCGCAGTTTTTCGCGCACCGTCTCGGTCGCAACCATAACCCGCTGCGCCGGGGCATGGAAGTGGCGGATCGCCGGCCAGAACAGGTTCGAGGGCAAGTGCGTGCGACGCGCGAGGTAGTCGGGAAACTGCGTGTGATAGGCCGTCGTGAAAGGCAGCCCTTCCCGCAGGCACCACCGCCGTGCCGCCCAGCCAAGCGGTCCTTCGGTGGCGATGTGTATCGAATCGGGCACGAACCGGCTCAGCCGCGCGCCGACCGTGCGATTGCCCGCCAGCGCAAGCCTGATCTCGGGATAGGACGGAGCCGGGATGGTGCGGAACTGGTCGGGCGCAATCACCTGCACGCTGTGCCCGACCTTGAGCAACTCGCCCATCACACTCGTCAGCGTGCGGACAACACCGTTGACCTGCGGGTGCCAGGCGTCGGTGACGATAGCGATCCTCATGCGGCTTCTGCCATATCGGCTCGCTCGGCTTCGGCTTCGCGCTTCGCCACCTCGGCAGGCCAATCGAGAATTTCCATGCGCCCGTCCTCGTGCTCTACAAGCGCGTTGCAGCCTTCGACCCAGTCGCCATCGTTCCAGTATTCGATCCGCTTTCCGCGATGGTCGAACATGCGGTGTTCGGCGGTGTGGATATGGCCGCAGACCACTCCGTCCACTCCGCGTTCTCCGGCGGCACGGGCAACGACTTCCTCGAACTTTCCGATGAACTCGACCGCATTCTTGACCTTGTGCTTGGCCATCTTGCTGAGCGACCAGTAAGGCATGCCGAGCTTGCGCCGGGCGAGGTTCACCCAGCGGTTGAGGCCCATCATGAAATGGTATGCCGCGTCGCCGACAAAGGCGAGCCAGCGATGCGAGAGCATGACCGCGTCGAACTCGTCGCCATGCAATACCATCAGTCGCCGTCCGTCCGCCGTGTCGTGAAAAGCGGCGCGGCGGATTTCGATGCCGCCGAAATCGAGACCGGTGAACTGGCGGAACATCTCGTCATGATTGCCGGGGATGTAGACGATGCGCGTGCCGCGTTTCGCCCGCTTGAGCAGGCGCCAGACGATGTCGTTATGCTCGGCGGGCCAGTAGAACCTCTTCTTCAGCCGCCAGCCGTCGATGATGTCGCCAACGAGATACATCGTCTCGCTATCGACGCTGTCGAGGAAGTCGATCAGCAGCTGCGCATTGCAGCCCTTGGTGCCGAGATGGACATCGCTGATCCAGATCGTGCGGAACGTGTGCCTGCCGCCGGTCGCGGGTTCGGGTACGGTGGGATGATGCGCCTCTGCCCGCGCGAGCGTGGTGACGATATCGCCGCCTTCATCGAAATTGCCGAACATGACCGTAGACTTTCGCAGTTCCTGTCCGGCTGCGGGGTATGGCGATGAAATGTGACAGGCGAATCGCAGTTTCGCGGCAGTTGCGCGACAGTGTGACGGCGGCGCGTCAGTTCACGCTTAGAACCATCTTCCCGATATGCTCGCCCGCTTCCATCCGCGCATGGGCAGCGGCGGCCTTGGCGAGCGGGAAGATCTCGTCCATTTCGGGCCGCAACTCACCGCTCTCGACAAGCGGCCAGACTTCGCGGAAAATCTCGTCAGCGAGCATGCCCTTGAAGACATCGCTGCGCGCCCGGAGCGTAGACCCGGTGAGCGTTTGCCGCTTCACCATCAGCTTCGGCACGATAATCTCCGATCTTGCCCCGCCGAGTGTTGCAATGACGACCAGCCGCCCTTCGAGCGCCAGGCAATCGAGATTGCGCTGAGTGTAGTCGCCAGCCACCATGTCGAGGATGACATCGGCCCCGCGCCCCTTTGTGATGGCGCGAACCTGCTCGCCGAAATCCTCGGACTTGTAATTGATCGCATGATCAGCGCCGATGCGCCGCGCCGCGCCGCATTTGTCGTCGCTACCGCACGTAACGATCACCTGTATGCCGAACAGTTTCGCGAGCTTGATTGCCATGCTGCCGATCCCGCTCGTCCCGCCATGCACCAACAGCGTTTCCCCGTCCCGCGCGAGGCCGCGCTGGAAGACGTTGTGCCACACGGTGAAAAGGGTTTCGGGGAAAGCTGCCGCCTCCTTCATGCCGAGGCCGTCTGGCACAGACAGGCAGTGCTCGGGCCGCGCGAGGCAGTATTCGGCATAGCCGCCGCCCGTCACCAGCGCGCAAACCTGCGCGCGAGCATTCCCGCTATCCACGCCTTCGCCGATCGCCACGATTTCACCCGCGATTTCCAGCCCCGGAATATCCGACGCGCCTTCAGGCGGCGGGTATTTGCCTGCGCGCTGCAGGCAGTCGGGCCGGTTGACACCGGCATGGCTCACCCGGATCAGCACTTCGCCTCGCCCCGGCTGCGGCACCGGGCGTTCGGTTGCGCGCAGCACCTCCGGCCCGCCCGGTTCGGCGATCTCCATTGCGGTCATGGTGTCCGGAATGCCCTGCGCCATTGTCGCCCTTCGCCTGTGCCCCGTTTCCCCGTCCCTAGGCAGGCGCACCATTGACAGCAAGGCAGGCAGGCGAAATGCTGCACAGCATGGATGCCGACGACCGTCCACGGATGCGATCCGACGCCGCGAGCCTGCTCGCCGGCGAGCAGCTCGACAGCTATTCACAAGACGAGCTGATGGCGCGCATTCAGCTTCTCGAAGCTGAAATCGCGCGGGTGAAGGCGCATCACGCCAGGGCGGCGGATCATCGCAAGGTCGCGGACGCGCTCTTCAGGCCGAGGGAAACGGACTGATGATAGGCGCGAGGGTTTCATCCACCTCTCGCAATCGCGGTGCGACGCACCATATGGATATGGCAAACCTGCCGCGAATTTCCGAAAATTGCCGAACGGCGCGCGCATTAGGGCCATATTCACCATGGCATGCGCAGACTTCCCCTCCATAGGATCGTGGGCCTCGAGCCAGATAAAGGACATAAATGCCAAGTTTTGCCCAGAACCTCGAAAAGACGCTTCACGCCGCGATTCAGCACGCGGTCGACCGCGCGCACGAATACGCCACGCTCGAACACCTGCTGCTCGCGCTGGTGGACGATAGCGATGCAGTCGAAGTGATGGATGCCTGCGGCGTCGATACCGACGAATTGTCAGGCGTCGTGAAGCAGTATCTCGACCAGGAATACCAGTCGCTCAAGACCGAAGAGGATGCCGACCCGCAGCCGACCGCCGGTTTCCAGCGCGTAATCCAGCGCGCGATCCTTCACGTGCAGTCTAGCGGCAAGGACACGGTGACTGGCGCCAACGTGCTCGTCGCGCTATTCTCCGAACGGGATTCCTATGCCGTCTACTTCCTGCAGCAGCAGGATATGAGCCGGCTCGACGCGGTCAGCTTCATCAGCCACGGGATCGGCAAGGGCGGCCGCCAGATCGAAAGCCGCGCTGCATCTGGCGGTGATGACGAGGCGCAGGCCAAGGCCGAGGAAAAGGGTGAGAAGAAGAAGGATTCCGCGCTCGACCAGTTCTGCGTGAACCTGAACCAGAAGGCGCTGGATGGAAAGGTTGATCCGCTGATCGGACGCGGACCGGAAGTGGACCGCACGGTGCAGATCCTCTGCCGCCGGTCCAAGAACAACCCGCTCTATGTCGGCGATCCCGGCGTGGGGAAGACGGCGATTGCTGAAGGCCTCGCGCGCAAGATCGTCGAGGGCGAAGTGCCCGAGGTGCTGGAAGACGCAGTCATCTACTCGCTCGACATGGGCGCATTGCTGGCGGGTACGCGCTATCGCGGCGATTTCGAGGAGCGGCTGAAGCAGGTCGTGAACGAGCTGGAAGCGATGCCGGAGGCCATCCTGTTCATCGACGAAATCCATACGGTGATCGGTGCCGGAGCGACCAGCGGCGGGGCGATGGATGCGTCCAACCTGCTCAAGCCCGCTCTTTCCAGCGGTGCGATCCGCTGCATCGGTTCGACCACTTACAAGGAATTCCGCAACCATTTCGAAAAGGACCGCGCGCTACTGCGCCGCTTCCAGAAGATCGACGTGAACGAGCCGACGGTTGAAGACACGATCAAAATCCTCAAGGGCTTGCGCAGCGCGTTCGAAGAGCACCACAAGGTCAAATACACGCCCGATGCCATCAAGACCGCCGTCGAACTTTCGGCACGGTACATCAACGACCGCAAACTGCCGGACAAGGCGATCGACGTGATCGACGAGGTCGGCGCGATGCAGATGCTCTTTCCGCCCAGCCGCCGCCGCAAGACGATCACGGCGAAGGAGATCGAGAAGGTGGTTGCGACGATGGCGCGGATCCCTCCCAAGTCGGTCAGCAAGGACGACAAGGCCGCACTCGCCAACCTTGAGAAGGACCTGAAGCGCGTCGTTTTCGGGCAGGACGAGGCGATCGACCGGCTCTCCACCGCCATGAAGCTCAGCCGCGCGGGCCTGCGCGATCCGGACAAGCCCATCGGCAGCTTCCTGTTCAGCGGGCCGACGGGCGTCGGCAAGACCGAGGTCGCGCGCCAGCTGGCGGAAATCATGGGCATCGAGCTGAAACGCTTCGATATGTCCGAATACATGGAACGCCACTCCGTCAGCCGCCTGATCGGTGCGCCTCCAGGCTACGTCGGTTACGACCAGGGCGGCCTGCTGACCGACGCCATCGACCAGCACCCGCACTGCGTGCTGCTGCTCGATGAGATCGAGAAGGCGCACCCGGACCTGTTCAACATCTTGCTGCAAGTGATGGATAACGGCAAGCTGACGGATCATCACGGCAAGACCGTCGATTTCCGCAACGTCGTGCTGATAATGACGACCAATGCCGGCGCATCCGACGCGGCGAAGCAGGGCATCGGTTTCGGCGCAGGTCAGAAGACCGAGGCCTCGGAAGAGGCCGTGAAGAAGATGTTCACTCCCGAATTCCGCAATCGTCTCGATGCGATCGTGCCCTTCACTTACTTGAAGCCGGAAACGATCAGCCGCGTGGTCGACAAGTTCATCCTCCAGCTCGAATTGCAGCTGGCCGACCAGAACGTGCATATCCAATTCGATGGACATGCGCGCGAATGGCTCGGCAAACGCGGATACGACAAGCTGATGGGTGCGCGGCCGATGGCTCGCCTGCTGCAGGAAAAGGTCAAACAGCCGCTCGCAGAGGAATTGCTGTTCGGCAAGCTTGCCAGCGGCGGCGAGGTGCATGTCGGCGTGAAGGACGAAAAGCTCGCCTTCGAGCTGACGCCTGCACCACCCAAGTCCCAAAAACGCTCGGGGCCGAAGCGCAGGAAGACGGCCAAGCCCGGGGCGAAATCGGCATCCGGCAGCAAGCCCGAAGCCCCGACGGCGGATGGCGACAAGGGCGACAGCGACCAGAGTTGAACCGACGCGAAATGGCGCTAGGCGAGCGGAAATTTCGCCGCTAGTCTCGCGCCATGACCGCTTCATCGACGACATTCGCAATGGCGGCGGGGGCTTTGGCTCTCGCCGCTTCGCTTTGCGCCACACCCGCCACCGCGCAGCGCATGCAGCCGCTGGCCGAACGGACAGGGCAAACCGACCTGCCACTCGACGGCCCGCGCGCGCAGATGCAGCTGGAAGATGTCCGGCTCGGCCTGACGATCATGCCCGAAAGCCGCAGCATCGCGGGCGACGGCACTTATACGGTTCGCGCACGGCAACAGCTGAGCGAAATCGCCTTCGATCTCGACCCTCGTTACACCGTTTCCGGTGTGAGCGTGGATGGTTCAGCGCTCGGCAGCGACGCGTTTGCCAATCCCGAAGGCCTTCTCACCATCCGCCTGCCGCGCCCGCTTTCGGCTGGCAGCACGGCGGAAGTGCATATCGAATACGCTGGCAGGCCGCATGTCGCGCGCAACGCTCCGTGGGACGGCGGTTTTGTCTGGGAAAGCACGGATCAGGGACAACCCTGGATCGCCACCGCGATCCAGGGCGAGGGCTGCGACATGTTCTGGCCGTGTATCGATCATTCCTCCAGCCGCATCGGCAGCATGGATACGCTGATCACCGTGCCGACCGGCCTCGTGGCCGCAGGCAATGGCCGCCTCGTCGAAACGCAGGACAATGGCGACGGCACCACGACCTATCACTGGACCGCACGCGACCCCAGCAATTACGGCATTGCGCTTAATATCGCCCCGTACGAGCTGGCCGAACGCCAATATGAAAGCCGCTACGGCAACACTATCCCGATCCAGTTCTGGCACCTGCCCGGCAACGGCAAGGAAGCGCGGCGGCTGAACGCCGAAATGGCGAGTTATCTCGACTTCTTCGAGGAAGTGATCGGCCCCTACCCGTTCGCCGACGAGAAGGCGGGTATCGCCGAGACCCCGCATCTCGGCATGGAGCACCAGACGATCAACGCGTATGGCAACCGCTTCCGGCCCGATCCGCTCGGTTACGATTGGCTGCTGGCACACGAATTCGCGCACGAATGGTTTGCCAACCAGCTGACCCATGCGACCATCAACCATATGTGGTTGCACGAGGGCATCGGCACGTGGATGCAGCCGCTTTATCTCGGCTGGGCCAAGGGAGACATGTATTACGATGCGGAAATGTGGCGCCAGCGTCAGATGATCCGCAGCGAATTTCCGGTCGTCCTGCCCGAAGGCACGCTGCCCGATGGGGCGGCGAGCGCGGCAGGGTGGAGCACCGATATCTATGCCAAGGGCGCGTGGGTCATGCATTCGCTGCGCTATGTCGTGGGAGAGGACGTTATCTTCCCCGCGCTGACCCGCCTTGTTTACGGAACAGGCAACCCGCAACCCGGCCAGATCGCGCCGGTCAGCCGCACGAGCGACGATTTCCGCGTTATCCTCGAGGAAATGACCGGCGATGACCTGCGCTGGTTCTTTGACGCCTATCTTTATAATGCGGACCTGCCGCGCCTCGTTACCCGCAAGGACGGGCGGCAGGTGTCGTTCGAATGGCAGACACCGTCGCAGTTCGCTTTCGAAATGCCGCTCGAGGTGCGCATGGAAGGCGGCATCCGCACGATACCGATGACAGGCGGGCGGGGCACGATGACGCTGCCCGATGAGGACACCAATTACCTCGTCGATCCACGCAACCAGATCCTGATGCAGGACGATGTGATCGCCAACTGGCAGGAAGGCCGCATGGTGCGGTAAAGCGGGCGGCAGGAACGGGCCGCACCTCTCGTGGATTGCCCCTTTCGATGGCCGCACCCTTTTCCTGGATCACGCCGGACCCGCACGGGGTCTATATCCCGCCAGCCGATTGCTGGATCGACCCGTCGAAGCCGGTGGCGAAGGCGCTGGTGACGCACGGGCATGCCGATCATGCGCGCGGCGGACACGGCAAAACGGTCGCCACCCCCGAGACCCTCGCCATCATGGCGCTGCGTTATCGCACAGGCGAAGGGCCGGATGGCGGCGACACGCGACCCGTCCAGTATGGCGAAACGGTTCGGCTCGATGGCGGAGTCGACGCGACCTACATCCCCGCGGGGCATGTGCTCGGCAGCGCACAGATCCTGCTTGAGCACGCGGGCGAACGTGTGGTCATCACCGGCGATTACAAGCGCCGCGCCGACCCGACCTGTCCGCCTTTTGAAGTCACGCCTTGCGATATCTTCATCACCGAGGCGACGTTCGGCCTGCCGCTCTTCACCCATCCGCCGATCGAGGAGGAAATGGCGAAACTGCTCGAACGGCTCGCCGCCTACCCCGATCGCTGCGTGCTGGTCGGCGCCTATGCGCTGGGCAAGGCCCAGCGGGTGATCGCCGAACTGCGCCGCGCCGGTCACACCCAGCCGATCTATCTCCACGGTGCGATGGAGAAAATGTGCCGGCTGTACGAGGATTTCGGTGTCGATTTGGGCGAACTTCGCATGGTGATGGATTACGACAAGGACGACATCCGCGGCCACATCGTCGTCTGCCCGCCTTCTGCGCTCAATGACCGCTGGAGCCGCCGCCTGCCCGACCCGATCACCGCCATGGCCAGTGGCTGGATGCGCGTGCGCCAGCGCGCCCGGCAGCGCAATGTCGAACTGCCGCTCGTCATTTCCGACCACGCCGACTGGGGCGAGCTGACGCGCACCATCAACGAGGTCGATCCGCACGAGACGTGGATCACCCACGGCCGCGAAGAGGCGCTGCTGCGCTGGCACCAGCTGCACCAGCGCCGTGCGAGAGCGCTGGCGATGGTAGGGCGGGAGGACGAGGATGAGTAGTTTCGGTTCCCCTGTCTGATGGAGGAATTCGCCGCCCTCATCGACGCACTTGTCTATACGCGCAGCCGCAACGAGAAATTGCGACTGATCGCGGAATATCTGCG
>JBARVT010000297.1:0-8102 GCA_049646405.1 Alteraurantiacibacter sp. | reverse complement strand
GTGGTCGGTCGCGACGAGGGTCGTGTCGTCGGCTGCGGGCGCGGTGTGGTCGTCGGCTGGATGGTCGGTTGCGGGCGCGGTTCGGGCGGCGGCGCGAACAGCGGCTCATCGGGCGCTTGCGGAACTTCGGTTACCACCGGCGCGAAGCTGGCGGCGGGTTCGGCGCTCGGATCGGGCGCGGTGGATTCGAGACTGACTTCCGTGGCGAGGCTAACGTCGATGCGCTGCGGCGGCGTAACGAGCGGCGCGTCCGGCTCCTGCTGCGCGAGCCACCACAATCCTCCCGCCAAAGCGATATGCGCGGTGACGGCTGCCCCGATGCCGAAGCCTTCCGCGCGCGAGAGGGAGGTTGCCTGCGCCATGTCAGCCCTCGGGCTGCTCTCCACCGGCTGAACCTTGGGTGAGCGCTGGCTCGCTTCCCGGCACACTGTCGCCGCTGCCCGAATTGGTAACCAGCGAGATACGGGTGAAACCGGCGCGGTTCAATTCGCCCATCACCGCCATCGCGCGGCCCCAGTCGATGTCGCGATCGGCGCGCAGATTGACGAGCGGCTGTTCGGCTCCCGCATCTTCCGCCAAAGCGTCCAGCGCGCCGGGCAATGCGCCCAGCTCGATCCGGTTGTCGTCGATCTAGACGAAGCCCTCGCGGTCGACGGCGACGGTTACCTGGTCCGGCTCCTGGTCGATGGGGTTGGCGCGGCTGTCCGGCAGGTCGACCGGCACACCGCTCGCCAGCAATGGCGCGGTGACCATGAAGATGATGAGCAGCACCAGCATCACGTCGACGAACGGCGTGACATTGATTTCCGCCATCGGCGCGCGGCGGGTGCCTCCACGCCGCGAACGCCGCCCGCCTGCCAGACCCATCGCCATCAGACGCCTTCCATCTCACGGCTGATCTGCGCATGGACGCGGTCGGAAAAGCGGGTCATGCGTGCCTCGAACCCGTTCACGGTGTTCGCCAGGCGGTTATAGGCGATCACGGCGGGAATCGCGGCGAAGAGGCCGATGGCGGTGGCGAACAGCGCCTCGGCAATGCCGGGCGCGACTACGGCGAGCGAGGAATTCTGCTGCGTACCGATCTGGAAGAAGCTGTTCATGATACCCCAGACGGTGCCGAACAGGCCCACAAAGGGTGCGACGGAGCCGACGGTGGCAAGGAAGTTCAGCCGGTCCGCCAGCGCGTCGCTCTCGTAGGCGACCTGCCCTTCCATTGCCTGCGCCACGCGGGCGCGCGCCGCTTCCCGGTCGCGCAGGCCCGACTTGTGGCTGCGGCGGAATTCGGCAATCCCGGCGGCGGCGACGCGAGCGGAGGGGTTGTCCTTGCGACGCCTGCCGTCGAGCAGGTTGTCGACATCGTTATTGGACCAGAACTCGTCCTCGAACGTGATCGATTTCCTCCGCAAGCCCCCCATTTTCAGCGAGAACCCGATGATGATGGCCCACACCGCGATGGAGGCGAGCAGCAATCCGGCGATCACGAGCTGCACGACGATATCGGCCTGCAGGAACAGCTCGACCGGATCCAGCCGCGTCGGCGCTTCGGCGGCTGTGAGGAGGGACAAAATCATTCGGAATTACCTTGCATGAAAGTCTCGAAAGCGGCGCGCCATTGGGCGGGCTGGCGCTTGGGCCGCCCGTCGCTGGAAACGAAAGCGGCGACGATGTCCACCTCGCACAGCACCTCCTCGCCGCGGCGGATTGTCTGGAGCATTTGTGCGCTGGCGGCACGGACCTGCAAGCAGGTCGTCTCCACGCTCAGCACGTCCTCGAACTTCGCTGGACGGCGCCAGTTTATCTTCGCTTCGCTGACGGCATAGAACCCCGCTCCCGCGCCATGCGCAGCGCGCTGATCTATGCCGAGCAGGCGCAGAATGTCGGAACGGGCACGCTCGCACCATTTCAGGTAATTCGCGTGATAGGCGATGCCGGACAGGTCGGTATCCTCGAAAAAGACGCGGACCGGGTAGAGGTGTCGCGACCCTTCGATGCGGCCGGAGGGTGGTTGCAATTGCGTGTCCATGGATGAACGGCGGCTTACAGATGTCGCGCCTTGCACAAAAGCCCGCTTGTCGACGAACCGAGTCGGGGGCGCGACCTATCGAGCCAGCATCGGGCCGAGCGGGCCTCCGCCGAACAGGTGGACATGGAGGTGCGGCACTTCCTGCCCCCCATTTCGCCCGACATTGCCGAGCAGACGGTAGCCGCGCACCACCAGCCCCTGCTCCCGCGCGACATGCCCGACGGCGCGCACGAAGCCGGCAATTTCCGTCTCGCTCGCCTTGGCGGAGAAATCGTCCCAGCTCACATACTCACCCCTGGGAATGACGAGGATATGGACGTCGGCCTGCGGGGCGATATCGTGAAACGCGAGCGCGTGTTCATCCTCATAAACGGTGTTACACGGGATTTCGCCGCGCAGGATCTTCGCGAAGATGTTGTCGGAATCGTAGGGCTTGGTCGGGTCGACGGTCATTCGGCTGTCCTTGAAGCTTTTTCGTCCAGGCCGCAGACACCCTCGCGTCGGTCGAGTTCAGCCAGCACTGCAGCGAGCGGGATGTCCTTTGCAGAAAGCAGGACGAGCAGGTGAAACAGCGTGTCCGCCGCCTCTCCCACAAGTTCCTCGCGCGTTCCGGCAAGTGCGGCAATCACCACCTCGGTCGCCTCCTCGCCCAGCTTCTGCGCGATGGCAGGAACGCCGGCGGCGTTAAGCTTCGCGACATAGCTGGCATCGGGCGACGCGGCGCGCCGCTCGGCTATCGTGGTTTCGAGGCGGGAGAGCGTGTCCATCGCCGAACGCATGGGCCAGCCCGCGCGCCCGCGTCAAGGATCAGTCGTCGTCGGCTCGTCGCTGCGACAGCTTGCGCCCGACGATTACACCAAGCACACCCAGCGCGAAAAGCGACAGGCTGGAGGCTTCGGGTATCTGTGCGCTGGTGGTGATGAGGAAGGCGGTCATGCTTGGCGGCAAGGGGCGCTGTCCATGCCGAATTGCACAAGAGGCTTCGCGCGCCTGTCCCGCAGCGGGACCGGCCGGCGGCGCGCGGGTAAAATCTTGTAAGCTCAGCCGCCCTTTGCGGGCAGTCCGGCAGCACGCAAGGCGGCATGCGCCTCGGCGATGGTATGGGTGCCGAAATGGAAGATGCTGGCGGCCAGCACCGCGCTTGCATGGCCCTGCGTCACCCCGTCGACGAGATGCTGGAGATTGCCGACCCCGCCGCTCGCCACCACGGGCACGCTCACCGCATCGGCTATAGTGCGGGTAAGTGCGAGATCGTATCCGTCCTGCGTGCCGTCGCCGTCCATGCTGGTAACGAGCAGTTCGCCCGCACCAAGCTCCGCCAGCAACACCGCATGTTCGACCGCGTCGATGCCGGTCTCGCGCCTGCCGCCATGGGTGAATATTTCCCAGCGGCCCTCGCCCACCCGGCGCGCATCCACGCTGGCAACGGCGCACTGGCTGCCCATCCTGTCTGCAATATCGGCCATGATCTCAGGCCGCTTCACCGCTGCGGAGTTAACCGCGACCTTATCAGCGCCCGCCAGCAACAACGCGCGCACATCCTCGACGCTCGACACACCGCCTCCGACCGTGAGCGGCATGAAACATACCTCCGCCGTGCGGCGCACCATGTCGAGCAGCGTCCCGCGCCCTTCATGGCTGGCGGAGATATCAAGAAAGCACAATTCGTCCGCGCCGGCTTCGCTGTATGCCTGCGCCTGCTCGACCGGATCGCCGGCGTCCTTCAGATCGACGAAGTTTACGCCCTTCACTACGCGGCCGTCGGCGACGTCGAGACAGGGGATAACGCGGATGCGAACGGTCATGCCAAACGCCTCAGCAAGAAGGAGACGGTCACAGCAATCGCGGCGATGGCGGAATAGGCCATCGGCGCTTCTTCCCATTTCATCATGCGGGCAATCAGGACGATAGCGCCGAGCACGACAAGGAACGCGAACACTCCGACAAGGGCGACTTGCAGATTGCCGAAAATCAGGCGGACGAGAAACGCGACGATTGCGCCAGCGGCGGCAGGGCCGAGATAGGATGGGAGACGCGCTCTCACCGGTTCGCCATCGCGATCGCAGTCGCCAGATCGAGCCGTCCTTCATATAGCGCCCGCCCGGTGATGACGCCCTCGATCCCCTCATCCTGATGCAGGGCGAGCATGTGGATGTCGTCCAACCCCTTCACGCCGCCGCTGGCGATGACGGGGATGTCGACGCTGCGCGCCAGTTCCACCGTCGCATTGACATTGCAGCCCTTCAGGAGGCCGTCGCGCCCGATATCGGTGAAGAGCAGGCTCGCGACGCCTGCATCCTCGAACCGGCGGGCCATGTCCTCCACCGGTACGTCCGACACCTCGGCCCAGCCTTCGGTCGCAACCATGCCGTCCCGCGCGTCCACCGCGACAACGATTCCGCCTTCCCATTCTCGTGCCATCGCCTTCACGAAGTCGGGATCGGTCAGCGCTGCGGAGCCCATGACGATGCGCGCTACGCCGAGGTTGAACCACCCTTCCGCGCCCGTTGCGTCGCGTATGCCGCCGCCGAGCTGAACGTAACCGGGAAAAGCCGCGATGATCGCTTCCACCGCCTCGCGGTTCTTCGTCTCGCCCGCGAAGCTGCCGTCGAGATCGACGACGTGGAGATGCTCCGCGCCTGCCTCGGCAAAGATCATCGCCTGCGCGGCGGGGTCGTCGCCATAAACGGTCGCACGGTCCATATCGCCTTCGGCCAGCCGCACGACTTCGCCGTTCTTGAGGTCAATGGCGGGAAATACGATCACGGTTTCCACTCCAGGAAGCGGCTTAGAAGGTCCAGCCCGTAGGACTGGCTCTTTTCCGGATGGAACTGCACACCGCAGATATTGTCGCGCGCAACGGCGGCGACCAGCCCGCCGCCATGGTCGGTCATCGCGGCGATATCGTGGCCGTCTTCGGGCGCGAAGTGATAGGAATGGAGGAAATAGGCCTCGCCCTCTTCCAGCAGGTCGTGATCAGCATGATGCGGTTTCAGCGCTACGTCGTTCCACCCCATATGTGGCACGCGGATAGCGGGATCGGTGCACTCGATCAGGCGGACTTCGCCGGGAATCCAGCCAAGCCCTTCATGCGAACCATGCTCCAGCCCGCGCGAGGCGAGCAGTTGCATACCGACGCAGATGCCGAGAAATGGCACGTGCCGCTCAAGCACCTGCTCCTGCAGCGCCTCAACCATGCCATCGATCCCGGTCAGCCCGTCGCGGCAGGCGCGAAAGCTGCCGACACCCGGTAGCACGATCCGCCGCGCGCCGCGTACCAGCTTCGGGTCCGCTGTTACCGTCACGTGTCCGGTCCCTGCCGCATTCAGCGCATTGTAGACCGAATGGAGGTTACCCGCGCCGTAATCGATAAGGGCGATTGCCTCCGCCATTTCACCCGCCAAGCTGCCCCTTTGTGCTGGGCACGGTATCGCCCTTGCGCGTGTCAAGTTCCACTGCCTGCCGCATGGCGCGGGCGAAGCCCTTGTAAATCGCCTCGCAGATATGGTGGTTGTTGGTGCCGTAGAGCTGCTGGATATGCAGCGTAAGCCCGGCGGTCTGTGCGACCGAATGGAACCAGTGCTCGATCAGCTCGGTGTCCCATTCGCCCAGCTTTTCCTGCGTGAAACGCGCGCGCCAGACGAGATAGGGCCGCCCCGAAATGTCGACAACGACGCGCGCCAGCGTCTCGTCCATCGGGGAACGAGCTTCGCCATATCGGCCGATCCCCGCCTTGTCGCCAAGCGCATCGGCCAGCGCCTGTCCCAGCGCGAGCGCCGAATCCTCGGTCGTATGATGCTGGTCAATATGCAAGTCGCCATCGACCTTCATCGTAACGTCGATCAGCGAGTGGCGACTGAATTGTTCGACCATGTGATCGAGGAAGCCAATCCCGGTTGAGACATCGTAGGCGCCCGTCCCGTCGAGATTGACCTCGACGCGAATGTCGGTTTCCTTCGTTTTGCGCTCGATCGTGCCTGTCCGCATGGCTGCGAGCCTATAGGCGGCCTGCCGCCGCGCGCAAGCAGGGATGGGGGCGATTGCCGCTTGACCTGCCGCGCGGCTCGCTTCACCTATCGCGGCATGAGCGACGACACGCCCGACAGCCTGATCCCCTATGACGAGATCGTGCAGGAAGCACTGCGCGCCGTGGTCGGCCGCGTGCTGGGCGAGGTGCAGGACACGGGCGGCTCGCTGCCCGGCAACCACCACTTCTACATCACCTTCAAGACCGGGGCGAACGGGGTCGATATCCCGATGGCGCTGCGCGAGCGCTTCCCGGACGAGATGACCATTGTGCTGCAGAACAAGTTCTGGGATCTCGACGTGCGCGAGGATATGTTCTCGGTGGGTCTCAGCTTCAACCAGATCCCTTCCAAGCTCACCATCCCGTTCGCTGCGATTACCGCCTTCGTCGATCCGGCGGTCGATTTCGGGCTGCAATTCCAGGCGGCGGTGGACGACCCGTCACCCGCCGAGCACGAGGATGCCGAGAACGACGGCACCGCCGATGCGGAACAAGGCGGCCACGCGGACATTGCCCAGAGTGAGGACGGCTCCAACGTCGTCACGGTCGATTTCGGCCGCAAGAAATAGCGCCGGGCACGCCCCGGCCCGCAACCGGGGATTATCATGGCCAAGCCTAACCACATCACCGATCGGATTGCCGACAGCGTGGACGACGCGCTTGAATCGACCGGCTATCGCGGAAACGACAACGGGGTTATCCCCGGGCCGAGCACCAACCCCGCTACAAACCTTATCATCAACGACATCATCCTGCGTAGCGTCGGTCGGCTCACCCGCCAGACGGTGGAGAAGGCACTGCTGGGCAAGCAGTACGGTAAGCAGTTCGCGAAAGACGCGGTGGAGAACCGCTCCATGATGCACGCGCTGGCCGCCTATGGCGTGACCAAGTTCGCCACCAAGTCAATCCCCGGCTTCGCGCTCATTTCCACCGGACTTGCCGCAAAAGTCCTGTTCGATCGCAGCCAGAGCAGGCGTAAGGCGCGCCGCGATGGCGAGGCTACGCTGCGCAAGCAATCGGACCCGGATTCGGCGATCTGAGCCGGGGGGGCTTGATTTCGCCCCTCCCGATACGCCAACAGCGCGCATGGTCGACCAAAGCCGCCTGCATCGCCGTGGACTAATGTTCATCCTCTCTTCGCCCTCGGGCGCGGGGAAAACGACGGTCGCGCGGAGGCTGCTTCAGGAAGACGAGCAGATTGCACTCTCCGTCTCGGTCACCACCCGCCCGCCCCGCCCCGGCGAAGTCGACGGGCGCGACTATCATTTCGTCGACCATACAGAGTTCGACCGCATGGTGGCTGACACCGAATTGCTCGAATGGGCGGTGGTGTTCGGCAACAGCTACGGCACGCCCAAATCCCATATCAAGGCGGGGCTGAAGGAGGGGAAGGACTTCCTCTTTGACATCGACTGGCAAGGCACCCAGCAGCTTTACCAGCGCATGGAGGTGGACGTGGTGCGTGTCTTCCTGCTGCCGCCAAGCATCGACGCGCTGGAGGCGCGCCTGCGCAGCCGAGGCACCGACAGCGACGATGTGATCGAGGGTCGTATGGCGCGCGCACGCAGCGAGATCAGCCATTGGGACGGCTACGACTATGTCGTCATCAATGACGACATCGACGATTGTTTCGCGAAGGTCCGCACGATCCTGAAGGCCGAGCGGATGCGCCGCGCGCGCCAGACAGGCCTCGTTGACTTTACTCGCGATTTGATGCGCTAGAAGCCGCGCGACCAGCGCAGCGCTACACCCGCATCGTCGCGCGTACTCGCGTAATGACCCGGCTCCACGCGATAGAACAGGCTCGCACCCGCATGGCCGCCCCATAGCGAGCCGCGCCACGCCAGTTCGCCCTGCAATTCGCGGCCTTCGGGCGATAGCGTCAGCGTGCGGATGGTGTAGCCATCGGGCGTTTCGGTATTGTAATCATAGCTCGACGGCAGTCGCAGGTTTACAGCGCCCGAAGTGACGCGCAGAGGCTGCGACAGGCGAAAGGCGAGCGCATCGCCTTGCGCGAACACGCCGCGCCGTTCGACATCGACACTCCAGCCC
>JBARVT010000296.1:0-1680 GCA_049646405.1 Alteraurantiacibacter sp. | reverse complement strand
CGCGGCGATAGCGCGGCACCAGGGTGCCGACAATGGCACGCTATTGCGGGAACGCCCCGGCGATGCGCGGCACGACCCACTCCGCGCCGAAATCGCTGATGTGGTTGTTGTCGCGATACAGCGACCGCTCGCCTATCCTTATCGGACAGGTCGGCCCCTTGCCGCACATCGCATCGGCCAGCGAAACATAAGACGCGCCATGTTCGGCCGCGATCCGGCGAAGCAGCGGGTCCGTGCGCGCTTGCCGCTGGTCGACATAAGCGCGCGACAGCGTCTCGGGAGCCGGGCGACCGAACAGCGCCGCGTCCTGCAACAGGCGCGTCACTTCAAAATCGGCTTCCGGGAATGTGCCGAAGAGGACGACGTTCTTCCCCGCGCCTCTCAGCCGATCGATGATCGCGCCCAGCCGAGTTTCGATAATCGCGGCATTGCTTTCGCCAGCGCCAGGGCCATTGCGGGGCACGAGGGTGAGATAGCCATCGGGCTCGGCAATCGTGCGGTTGCCTTCGACATATTGCGTCCAGCGCGCGACGATGACGACAGTCTCGATCCCCGGCGTTTCCAGCGCATGGTCGAGCATGCGCTGTCCCATGCGCGAACAGCTGTCATTGTCAGACATCGGGACGTCGCTGCGATAGACACCCGGCAGCGGCGGGCAGCCGCCCTTGTTTCCGAACGCCAATACATGGCCGCGCTCCTCGGCAATCTGCGCAACAGCAGGCAGGATGCCACGCGCGTGCGAATCGCCCCAGAGCAGCCAATCGACCTCGCCCTCCTCCGCACTCGCAGGAAAGCGGCACAACCGGTCGATCGAACGCGCTCCGCCGCAATTCTTCGCAGGCTGGTATGCGGTCAGCACCTGCCGCGCGGCCTGCCGCTCCTCCGGTGCGAAGCGGAACGCCCCACCATTTGTGAGCAACAGCGCAGCGCAGACTGCGCCGAGCGCCGCCATGCCCGCGCCCGAAAACGCGAAAATTCTGCCGCGGGAGAAGCCGCCACTTGCCGGTGCCGCGCGGAACGGTCGCTCGACGAAGCGCCACGAAATCGTCGCCAGCACGAAGGCTGCAACGATAGCGATCGCACGCTCCCACTGGTCCAGATGCACGGTGCCGTTCAGATTGCGCCACAGGGCCATGATTGGCCAGTGCCACAGATAGAGCGAGTAAGAGATCAACCCTACGAACACCATCGGCCCGACCGACAGCGCACGGCCGACGAGGCTCGACCCCGACTGCCCGGCATAGATGATGAGCGCCGACCCCAACACCGGCGGCAGTGCAGCGAGGCCCGGGAATGGCGTGGTCGGCTCGTAAGTGAAAATGGCGAAAGCGATCAGCGCAAAGCCGAAGGCGGACAGCGCCTCGCGCAACATCTGGCTACGCAGTTGCGGCACCGCGCCAATGGCGAGCAAAGCGCCTGCGCCTAGCTCCCACGCGCGGGTCGGGAGAAGGTAGAATGCTGAGCTCGGTGAACGCGGGACAAGCCAGACGGCCAGCGCAACGCTCACCACCACGCTGGCCCAGATTACCGCCTTCAGCCATCCACGCCGCACGGCGAAGATCGCCATCAGCAGCAGTGGGAAGAATATGTAATACTGCTCCTCCACCGCCAGCGACCAAGTGTGCAGCATCGGCAGGTAATCCGTCGGCCCGGCAAAATATCCGCCCGAGAACAGCCAGA
>JBARVT010000295.1:0-3483 GCA_049646405.1 Alteraurantiacibacter sp. | reverse complement strand
GTTCTGGACGGTGCCACATCACGACACGACCGGCCTTATCGATCTGCATCAGTACATGCTCAGCCTGCAAACGCAGGTGCCCATCGCGCATCCTTACCAGAGCGTATGGTGGCAATGGATGGGGAATGCCCGCGCCATCTGGTATCTCTACGAAGTCGCCGACGGGGCGCAGCGCGGCATCATGCTGATCGGCAATCCGGTGACGATGTGGTTCGGCCTGCTGGCGATGGCCTGGTGCGCCTGGGCCGGCTGGCGGGAGAAGCGCAAGGACATGCTGGCGCTGGTGCTGCTCTATGTCGCAAGTCTCGCCCTGTGGGTCTTCGCACCGAAGGCGGTGCAATTCTACTTCCACTATTTCCTGCCGGGCATGTTCGTCTCCGGCGCGCTGGCACTGGGCGTGGAGCGGCTGTGGCAGCGCGGAGAGCGGTTGATGCCGTGGGCGATCATCCTCGGCGCGTTGGGGCTATTCGTTTACTGGCTACCGATCCTGAATGCCGCGCCGCTTGGTGGGGAACAGGACTTCCTCAAATGGGCGTGGACTGCAGGCTGGCGCTGATTGGCACCGCCGGATGGAACGACACCATGCAAAAGGCGTTGAACGACAATGGCATGCGCGGGTCTCGTGCATGCCGGGTCCATGGGAGACGAATGATGAAAAAGATTCTGGCAGTTATCGCGCTGAGCTCCAGCGCGCTGTTCGTGCAGGCATGCAACACCATTGACGGTGCAGTTGACGATGTCGAATCGGTCGGCGATTGTGTCGACGGCGTGGAAGGCAACTGCTGAAGCAGGCTTTGCGCCAATGACGTAAAGAAACGCCGCCTTCGGGCGGCGTTTTTTTGCCCTAGCGGAAGCGGCCCCAGACGAACTTGCTCGACAGCGCGTAATTCCAGACCGACGCTATGGCGACGCCAACAAGAGCGGCGACCCACCAGAGAACGCCCTGGTCTTCCAGCACCATCGCGGCGGAAACGTTGGCAAAGGCACCGACCGAGCAGGCACCGCAGAATTTCAGCCAACCCCAGAACAGCCCGTCCGCCCCGCCCAGTTTCTTGTCGCGATAGGTGAGGAGGTTGTTGAGCCAGAAATTGAACGACATCGCCACCATGGTCGCGATCGCCTGTGCCAGCCCGAAGCCGACGCTTTGCGGCCAGTAGATCGCGGCGAGCACAGCCATGTGGACGAACACGCCTAGCCCGCCGACGATGCCGAACAGCACGAAGCGCGTCGGGATCCAGCGACCGAAATAGCGTTCGACCAGCCCGCCCACGAAATCGAGCACGACCCCGTGATCCAGCTTGCTTTCCCCGGCGAGGCGTTCGGCGAATTTCAAGGGGAATTCCTTTACTTTGAGGCGCGGCTCGGCGGTCGCGAGGATATCGAGCATGATCTTGAAACCGATGCCGGACAGGTTTTCCGCCTGCTTGCGCAGTTGCTCTGTGCGCAGGAGGAAGAAGCCGCTCATGGCGTCGGTGAGTTCAGTGCCGGTCAGCTTGCGGGCTAGCGCGTTGGCAAGTTTCGAACCGCTTTCCCGGCCCTTGCTGGAAAGTCCGTCGGCATTGCCGCCCACCGCGAAGCGGCTGGCATAAGAGAGATCGTAATCGCCCGATTTGACGGCGGCGAGCATATCGACGAGCAACGCGGGATCGTGCTGGTGGTCGGCGTCCATAACCGCGACGAAAGGCGCGGCGGTGGCGCACATGCCTTCGATCGCGGCACTCGCGAGGCCACGGCGACCAATGCGCTGGATCACGCGTATGCGCGGGTCGGAACGGCCGATGCGGCGCGCTTCCTCTGCCGTGCCGTCATGCGAATTGTCGTCGACGAACACCGCTTCCCAGCCCGACGGACCGAGCGCCTTTTCCAGACGTTCCACCATCGGCGCGATATTGTCGCGTTCGTTCAGCGTGGGCAGCACGATGGCGAGTTCGAGCGGGCGCACGGCCTGCGCCTTCGCCAGCGTGGCGGGGGTTTCGATCTGCTGCTGGAACTGCTCGTGGCTCATTTTCATAAGGGCCGATTACGGCAAATTGTTAACCATAGGGTAAATCACAGGCGGGCGAGCACCGCATCGCCGATCCTGTGCGTGGATGCCGCGCCGCCAAGGTCCGCGCCGCGTATGTCGTCCGCCAGCGTCCGCGACACTGCCGCCTCGACGCGCTGCGCCTCCGCCTCGCGGCCCAGCGAATGGCGCAGAAGCATGGCAACTGAAAGGAACATCGCCATCGGGTTCGCCTTGCCTTGCCCCGCGATATCGGGCGCGCTGCCGTGGATGGGCTCGTAAAGACCGAAGGTACCGTGCATCGTCCGCCGCTCGCCCAGCGCGGCGCTGGCGAGAAGGCCGATCGAGCCGACGCACATGCTCGCCTGATCGGAAAGGATGTCTCCGAACAGGTTGCCCGTAACCACAACGTCGAACTGGCCCGGATCGCGCACCAGCTGCATCGCGGCATTGTCGACATACATATGGCTCAATTCGACATCAGGGTAATCGGCGTGAGTCTCGATCATCACGTCGCGCCATAGCTGGCTGGTTTCGAGGACGTTCGCCTTGTCGACGCTGGTGAGCCTGCCCTTGCGGCCCTGCGCCGCGCGGAAGGCGACATGGGCGATGCGGCGGACCTCGTCCTCGGCATAGGACATCGCGTCCCATCCCTCGCGCCGTCCGTCATCGGAGACGCGCTTGCCCTTCGCGCCGAAATACACATCGCCATTGAGCTCGCGCACGATCAGCAGGTCGATGTTCCGCGCAATTTCGGGGCGCAGTGCGGACATATCCTCCAGCCCGGCGAACATGGTGGCGGGGCGCAGATTGGCGAACAGGCCAAGCTCGCTGCGCAGGCCGAGGATCGCCTGTTCGGGCCGCAGATGCCGTTCCAGAGCGTCGCAATCGGGATCCCCCACCGCGCCGAACAGGACGCCATCCGCCGCGCGCGCCATGGCCAGTGTCTCTTCGGGCAGCGGGTGGCCGTGCCGCTTATATGCTGCGCCGCCGACATCGCCTTCGACAGTTTCGAGGCCCGGCAGCTTGAGTGCATCCAGCACGCGCCGCGCCTCGGCCATGATTTCCAGGCCGATGCCATCTCCTGCAAGTAATGCGATTTTCATGTCAGGCCATCCGCGCCAGCAAGTCCCTCAGTCTGGTGCGCGCCGCCATAACGTCCCCGCGCCGGTCGGCAAGCAGGTAGTGATCGAGCGGACCAGCAAGCGCATCCATCGCTTCGATCACCTGCGCCAGATCGCCTTCCGGCCTGCCGCCCCATATTCGTTCCTGGCCGCCATAGCCGATTTCGCGCAGCAGCAGCGCCTCGTAGCCGACCAGCGCGCTCGCCCATCCGCGCGCGGAAGGTGCGGTGCAGATCGCATCGAGAGCGCCGCCGAGCGCCTCGTAGAGCAAAGGATAGGGCTGGCGTTCGGGCAGCGCGGTCGCGGTGAGTGCGGTGACCCAGCTGATGGCGGCGGCGGGCAGCGGCTCGCCGAGCC
>JBARVT010000294.1:0-6239 GCA_049646405.1 Alteraurantiacibacter sp. | reverse complement strand
AGCGGCGGCGGCTCTCGAAATCGTCGAGCGTTAATAACATCTGCGCAGCGATGAGGCGGCGCTCGGCCAGCAGTTTCGACCACACACCCGCCAGTTCGATCTGCCCGACCGAGGCGGAAGCCTGCGCTTCGGCCAGTGTGTTGCGGCCGCCGCCTTCGAACTCCAGCCGCTTCGCGCCGATGGCGATCGAGCCGGAACTGACAACGACGACTTCGATCCCCATCTCCACCGCCGTCCAGATGTCGTTGACCACGGTGCGCAGCCATTCGACTTCGACCCGGCCGCTGTTGTCGACCAGAAGCGCGCTTCCGATCTTGATCACCATGCGCTGGCATTTTTCGGGGTCGCGGAAGTCGAGCAGGGTCTGGATAGGCATGACGCCCGCCACTTAGGCACTCGTCTGCGCGCTTTCCAGCGATACTATCCGAGCGGGGACCAGTCCTCCGGCCCGGACGCGTCGCCGTCCTCGTCAGGCACGCGGGAAGGCTGCTCGGTCATCGTGCGGTCGGGCAAGTAGCCGAGCACCGCATCCATCAGCGCCTCTACGCCCGCGCCGGTCGCGCCGGACACGGCGAAGACATCCTGCGCGCCCGCCGCCTTCAATTCCTCGCCGAACGCTGTGGCCAGCTCGTCGTCGGCCAGGTCCAGCTTGTTGAGCGCGACGAGACGCGGCTTGTCTTTCAGCCCCTCGCCATAGGCTTCCAGTTCTTGCTCCACCACACGCATGGCCTCGACCGGTTCGGCCTCGCCCTGCCCGGAAATGTCGATGAGGTGGATCAGCACGCGGCAGCGTTCGATATGGCCGAGGAAGCGATCACCGATACCCGCGCCATCCGCCGCGCCGGCAATCAGGCCGGGAATGTCGGCGATCACGAATTCGCGGCCCTTGTGCCGCACCACTCCGAGCTTCGGGATAAGCGTGGTAAAGGCGTAGTCGCCGACCTTGGCCTGCGCATTGGTGACGGCATTGATGAAGGTGGACTTGCCCGCATTGGGCAGGCCGACAAGGCCGACATCGGCGAGCAGTTTGAGCCGCAGCCACACCCACATCTCTTCGCCCTGAATACCCGGCTGGTGCTGGCGCGGGGCGCGGTTGGTGCTCGTCTTGTAAGAGGCATTGCCCCGCCCGCCCATCCCGCCTTCGAGCAACACGACGCGCTGCCCTTCCTTGGTAAAATCGGCGATCACCTCTTCCTTGTCTTCCGACAATACCTGCGTGCCGACGGGCACCTCGATCACGAGGTCGTCCGCGCCCGCGCCGTAGCGGTCCTTGCCCATGCCGTGCCCGCCGCGCTTGGCCTTGAAATGCTGGGTGTAGCGAAAGTCGATCAACGTGTTGAGGCCGGGCACCGCCTCAAGGATGACATCGCCGCCCTTGCCGCCATTGCCGCCGTCCGGCCCGCCGAACTCGATATATTTCTCGCGCCGGAAAGACACTGCGCCGGGGCCACCCGCGCCGGATTTGATGAAGATCTTGGCCTGGTCGAGGAAGTGCATGGCGGTGCCTTAGTGGAAAAGAGGGTTTTGCACACCCGTTGCTGGCATCGGACGCTCGGCCGGTCCTTCGAGACGCTCGGACTGCGTCCTCGCTCCTCAGGGCAAACGGGGACGGGAAATCCGGTCACGACCAGCGGACGAAAAAAGCCGAACGGCCGCCCGGACCGGCCGCGTAGCGAAGCGAAGCGGAGCGGAGCGGAGCGAAGAGCCGGGAGGTCGAAAGCGCGGAGGCGCTTTCTAAAAGACAAAGGAAAACCAGATACCAGCTTTGCTGGAAACTGGTGGAGCCGAGCGGGATCGAACCGCTGACCTCGTCATTGCGAACGACGCGCTCTCCCAACTGAGCTACGGCCCCGTTCCAGTGTCTTCGGGTTTTCGCCGCAAGGCCGCAAAGCCGCTCCGGCGAAGGCGCGCCTCTTAGCGAGACTCGGAAAGCGAGAAAAGGGGAAACTTGCCCCCTCACGCGCCGCGCTTAGTCAGCCCTGCGTGCTGTCGTCCTCGTCCTCCGGCCCTGGCACCACGATGGCGCCGGAGTTGGGGATCGGCTGCACGATTGGCGTGCGTGAACCCGGGTTGTTCAGCGGCACGACCGGTATGCCCGCTCCCGTCTCGCCATCCGGCACGCGGACCGGATCGCTTGGCAACACGCCGTGATTGGCCACGCCAGCCGCCTGCTGCTGCGCCGCCGTGCCGTACAGCGCGACCCAGCCCGGTTGCGATGCACCGTAGCGGGCACCGTAACGCGCATCCCACTCCGCCGATGCGACCTCGTACGCTTCATAAGCCGTGAAGAACCGGTCGAAGGCAAGTTCGTATCGTTGCAGGCCGAGTGTCGCGAAATATGGGAAATCCTCGGGCTGGGAAGCGGCATAGAGATTGGCGACGTCGAGCGCGGCATGGCACAATTCGCGGCGCGCGCCGGGATTCGCGAAGTAATTATAAAGGCTCGTCGAGTGCGTCTCGCGCTTGAGCAATCCCCCGCGCCGGTCGCCGCCTGCCTCCTCCCGGAAACGCGCATCAAGACGTGTGTTCACACGGCCCAGCACCGCCGCATTGTCACGCAGCATGGCGGCATAGATGTCGATGATGGGCAGCTCCTCGGGGCGCGAACAGTTGAGCGCAGCGACATTCCAGCCGGAGCGGAAGTGCCAGATCGTCTCGTCCTCGCCAAGCAGCGAGTTGATCGTGTGGCGCACCCCGAAAGCGTCTTCGTGCGGGATATCCATCCGGTATGCCGCCTGCGCGGGCGGAACGGGGCGATAAGGCACCGCCTCGACAACCGGCGGCGGCGGCGGTGGGGGTGGCGGAGGCGGCGGCGGTGGCGGCGTTGCACAAGCCGCAAGAATGGCTGTGGCCGCTGCGACTGCAGTCGCCTTCTTCGCGATAGAGCGGATGGTGAGCGGGGGCCGCGATCCGGTGGCCTTGGTCATGTGATGCGTTAATCCTTCCAGGCGGGATAATGCCCCCCGCATTGCTTAAGCCCGGCTGACTACGCTGCGAAAAAGACAAAGAAAATGCCCGGAATGCAGATATGCACCCCGGGCACGTGCAAGCGAATCTCCTGCGCGGCGAAGCGAGTCCGCCACAAGGGTTGCTCCTATTCGCGGGAGGCACCCATGAAGCGCAGCAGGAACAGGAACATGTTGATGAAGTCGAGATAGAGCGACAGCGCGCCCATGATCACCATCTTGCCCAGCGGATAGGCCGCAGCCATCGACGGATTGGTCATCCGCGCCTGCTGCACCATCAGGTATTCGGTCTTCAGCCGCTGCGTATCGTAGGCGGTGAGGCCCGCGAAGATCAGCACGCCGATGAAGCTGATGGCATACATCAGCGCTGGCGACTGGAGGAACCAGTTGATGACCATCGCCACAAGCAGGCCAACGACGCCCATGATGAGGAAGCTGCCCCAACCGCTGAGGTCCTTCTTGGTGGTGTAGCCGAACAGGCTCAGCCCTGCGAAGGCAGCAGCCGTCGCGAAGAAAGTCGTCGCGATGGATGCGCCGGTATAGACGAGAAAGATCGTCGAGAGCGATAGGCCCATCAGGACCGCGAAGCCCCAGAACATCATCTGCAGCGTGCCGGTCGAGAATTTCTCGCGCCCGAAGCTCATCGCGAACACGATGGCGAGCGGCGAAAGCGCGACGATCCACATCAGCGGCCCACTGGCGAATTGCACCGCCAGCCCACTGCGCGCCGTCAGCATCGCGACGATGCCCGTCAGCAGCACGCCCGATGTCATGTAATTGTAGATCGAAAGCATATGCCCGCGCAGGCCCGCGTCGAAGGTCGTGCGGCCAGCGACATCACCCGTCTGGCCCGGAGACACTCCGAGGCCCGCCTGGGTCCGGTTGTCGTTCCAGTTTGCCATTTACCCAAAACTCCCTTGCCCGAACCCACAGGCGGGCCGGATCGTCACCAATATCGGCATAAATCGGGCGATTTTCAAGGGAAACCGGGCGCTTTTCGCTCGGCGGTCCATTAACCCTCGAAACCGCCTATTTGCGCGCTTCTCGCGCCATTTCGACGCTGCGGTCGCGCGCAGCGCGCAGGGTTTTCGTCATCAGCTGGTTGATCGCCTCGCCCTCGTCGAGCACATCCATCCCCTTGCGCGTCACCCCGCCGGGGCTGGCGACCATGTCGGCGAGCTTGCCCGGATCGTGCTCCGACTGCGCGGCGAGCGTCGCGGCACCTTCGGTCATGGCGATGGCAAGCTCGCGCGCCTGCTCCTCCTCCAGCCCCAGTCGCACGGCAGCGACCTTCAGCGCGTCGATGAAGCGGTAGACGAAGGCCGGGCCGCTTCCCGCGAGCGCGGTAACAAGGTCGAAGCGGTCTTCCCCTACCCAGCCCGGCGTGCCGAGATGCTCCATCAGCGCGAACACCGCATCGCGTCGGGCATCGTTTAGCCCTTCTTCGGCCAGCGCGACCGGCGACTTCCCCAGCGCGCAGGCGAGGTTGGGCATCACGCGCACCACCGCATGCGCCTCGGGGAATTTCTCCCGCAGGGTGTCGAGCTGCACGCCTGCAAGCACCGACAATACGCTCGTGCCCTCCCTCGCCACGCGCTGCAGCGTCGGCGCGATGTCCGTGAGCATATGCGGCTTGAAGCCGAGCAGCACGGCGTCGAACCTCCGCCCTTCCGGCACCTCGCGCAGCAATTCGACATCGCCGGGCACGCTCTCGCGTGTCGGGGTGACGACGGTAAAGTTCTCGCGCGGCAATCCGGCGGCGAGCCAGCCTTCGAGCATGGCTCCTGCCATGTTGCCGCAGCCGATGATCAGCATGTTCGGGATCTTCATGCAGCCGGACTTGGCACGGCTGCGCGCGAAATCAAGCCTCGCCAGCAGCATCCACCAGCGCGGCATCGAGCGCGGCGCGCGGGGACTTGTCGCCCCACAGCACGAACTGGAAGGCGGGATAGAAGCGGTCGCATTCGGCGACGGCGGATTCGATGGCGTGATGCGCCATGTCGAGGCTGAGCATCCCGTCATCGCCCAGCATCATGCCGTGGCGATACAGCAGCACGCCGCCTTGCGACCAGACGTCGAAGTGGCCGAGCCAGAGCTGTTCGTTCACGAGCGCGAGAAGCTCGTGCGCGGCGTGGCGCTTGTCCTCGCCGACCCGGATTTCCGGCAGGCAGAGCAGTTGCAGTACATGGTCTTCCCGCCGCCAGACGGCGCGCAGCTGGTAAGTCGTCCAGCTGCCGGGAATCTCTACGGTAATTTCGTCTTCACCCGAATGTTCGAACGGCCAGCCATGCGCTTCGGAAAGCGCGGTGAGCATTTCCACCGGCGCGGCATCCTGCGATTCGTCCATCACGGCGCGCTGCGTGTTCATGGCTGGCGAAGGCTTGTCGAAATCATGGAACGCTTACTGCGACGGCAGGGATAATTCACGCAATCGGACCCGCCGAAACTGCGGGGCAAAACTCATCTGGCCTGTTCACAAGATGTGCAAAACGCATGCCGCCCGAGGGCGCAAAATAGTCAATCGATCGCGGCGATTTCCTCGCCCTCGGCGCTGGTGAAGCGAAAAGCGTCGACGCCCGCCTCGCCCAGCCGCGTGACGAACGCCTGCGCGGCGGATTGCGATTCGAACGGGCCGGTGAGCAGGCGGTTGGTCTGGTTCCACGGCGCGGTGTAGGCATCGCGCCCATCAAGCAACCCTTCGGCACCCCGCTGCAAGCGCCGCCAGTCGAAGCGGAACGCGGCGATGTCCTGACCCGTCGCGACCTGCACCCAGTGGCGGCTCGGATGCGCGGGTGGCGGCGGAGCGGCGGGCTCGGGCGGAACCTCGCGCGCGGGCTGGATCGTGGTGATGTCGACCGCGTCGGGATTGCTCGGCACGCTCATGCCGCCGGGCGGCAGCGAGAAATCGGCAAAGGCCTCGGAAAGATCGAGTTGCTCGCGCGCCGGTTCGGGCTCGGGTTCGGGCACGGCGATCGAGAAAGACGGGCGCGGTGCGTCAGCGGCAGCTTCCGCTTCCATCGTCGCGGCGACCACGGGAGATGGCGGACGCGCGGGCGGCGGCGGCACTTGCGAAACGGGAAGCGGGTTGCTTTGCGCAGTCTGCGCGATGCCGAGCGCGGGCAGTTCACCGGTCGCCTCGCGCGTGGGCTGGGCCGGGGTAGGTGTCGGTATCAGGGTCGGCACAGGCGTTGGAGCCGGAGTGGGCGCGGGTGTCGGTGCCGGAGCGGGTTGCGGTTGCGGTTGCGGTTGCGGTTGCGGTGCCGGCTGCTGCAC
>JBARVT010000293.1:0-13220 GCA_049646405.1 Alteraurantiacibacter sp. | reverse complement strand
CGCTTTGCCAGCGGGCTGTCGGTGCTCGATTTCATGAAGCGCACCAGCTTTATCGAGGCGAACGAGGCCGCGCTCGCCGCCATCGGTCCGGCCGCCGCCGCGCTGGCCGAGATCGAGGGCCTGCCCGCCCATGCCCGCAGCGTCACCGTGAGATTGAAATGAACACCCCCGCCCGCTCCCGCGCTCGTTCCGCCGCGCGCCTCGCCGCCGTCCAGGCGCTCTACCAGCGCCACATGGAAAAGACCGCGCTCGCCCGCCTGCTCGACGAGTTCCACCAGCATCGCCTCGGCGCGGAAATCGAGGACGAGCAATACGAGGAGGCCGAGGTCGATTTCTTCGACGACCTCGTTGCCGGCGTCGCCGCGCGCGAGGATGAAATCGACGGGCGGCTGGCGGGCAAACTGGCGCAAGGCTGGACGCTGGCCCGGCTCGACAAGACGATGCTGCAGATTCTGCGCTGCGGCAGTTACGAACTCATCGCCCGCGCCGACGTGCCCAAAGCGACCGCGATCAGCGAGTATGTCGATGTTGCCCACGCGTTTTTCGACGCGCGCGAGGCGAAGTTCGTGAATGGCATCCTTGACGCGGTGGCGAAGGATGTGCGGGATTAGTTTTCCTTCAGTCCGGGTTCCATCAGGGAGATAGAAGCGCGTGAACGAAGCCGACTTCATCGCCGCGCTCCGTCGCCTGCCCTTGCATGCGGCGGCGCGCGGGCTGGCCGACGATGCGGCCGTGCTCGCCTTCGGCTCCAAGACGCTGGTCCTCACGCACGATGTCATGGCCGAAGGTCGCCACTGGTTGCCGGGCCAGAACATGGCCGATGTCGCGTGGAAGCTGGTTTCGACGAACCTCTCCGACCTCGCCGCGAAGGGCGCGGAGCCGGTTGGCGTGCTGCTCGGCCACGTGCTTGGTGAGCACAACGAGGCTTTCCTCGAAGGGCTTGAAGACGCGCTGCTGCATTATGGTGTCCCGCTGCTAGGCGGCGATACCGTCGCGGCGGAGGGGCCGCGCACGCTGGGCCTGACCGCTATCGGGCGCGCGACGCATACGCCCGTCCCGTCCCGCGCAGGGGCGCGCAATAGCGATGCGCTGTGGGTCACCGGCACGCTTGGCGCGGCGATGCTGGGGTTCGAAGCGGTGAAGGGCGGTGGCGACGCCGATCCCACGCCATACCTGCGACCGATGGCGCGCTTGGCCGAAGGGCGCGACCTCGCCCCGCTCGCCACCGCGATGATGGATGTGAGCGATGGCCTCTTGCTCGACGCCTTCCGTATGGCCGAGGCAAGCGAGGCCAGCATCGCCATCGACTCCGCCGCCGCCCCCGTCGCCGATCCCGACCGCCGGCATGACTGCCTCACCTGGGGCGAGGATTACGAGTTGCTCTTCACCCTTCCAGACGGCACCTTCCCGCCGGTGCAGGCGACCCGCATCGGTAAAATCGAGCCTCGCGGCTTCGCCCCGATCTTCGTCGACGGAGAACCCGTCACTAACGCGACCGGCCTCGGCTATATGCATCGATAGGTTCCGTTCTGGCTCCTTACGGGGAAAAGCTGCTGCTTTGCGCTTGTGCTGCCGCCGCGATTTGCTAGCCCTTGCTGCACACGAACCCGGGCGAAACCGGGTCGTTTTCATTTTAGGAGAGGGGAACGACAGGTCATGGACCTTATCGTCATATCTATTGTCCTGGGACTGCTCGCCGTGGTTTACGGCTTCGTTACCAGCCGCCAAGTGCTCGGGGCCGATCCCGGCAACGCCAAGATGCAGGAAATCGCAGGCGCGATCCAGGAAGGCGCGACGGCCTATCTGAACCGCCAATACACCGCCATCGGCATCGTCGGCGTTGTCGTTGCAGTGCTTGTCGGCGTGTTCCTCGGCTGGATCTCGGCCTTGGGCTTCGTCATCGGCGCGGTGCTGTCGGGCGTGGCGGGCTATATCGGGATGAATATCTCCGTAAAGTCCAATGTCCGCACGGCGCAGGCCGCGTCGGTGGGCTTGCAGGAAGGCCTCACGCTGGCATTCCGCGCGGGCGCGATCACCGGCATGCTGGTGGCGGGCCTCGCCCTGCTTGCCATTGCGGTGTTCTTCTACGTCCTCGTCGGTCCGCTCGCGCTCGAAGCCGACAGCCGCGAGGTGATCGACGCGTTGGTTGCGCTCGCCTTCGGGGCTTCGCTCATCTCCATCTTCGCGCGCCTGGGCGGCGGTATCTTCACCAAGGCCGCGGATGTCGGCGCCGATCTGGTCGGCAAGGTGGAAGCGGGCATCCCGGAAGATGACCCGCGCAACCCCGCCGTGATTGCGGACAATGTCGGCGACAATGTCGGCGACTGCGCAGGCATGGCTGCCGACCTGTTCGAAACCTATGTCGTCACCGTGGGTGCGACCATGGTTCTGACCGCGCTGCTGCTTTCCGGTCTCGGCGAACTGCTGATGCCGATGATGGCGCTGCCGCTGCTGATCGGCGGTGCGTGCATCGTGACCAGCATCATCGGCACATACTTCGTGCGGCTCGGCGGCGGGACGAATGTCATGGGCGCCATGTACAAGGGATTTGGCGTCACGGCCGTGCTTTCCATCCCGCTGATTTTCGTCGTGATGCAATATGCGCTAGGCGACATGTTCGCGACCATCGGCGGGGCGGAGAACCTCGGCAACATCGATCCGGGCGCGCCGATCGCCGAAGAAGGCACCTCGGCGATCGCGCCGTTCACCGGCATGGACCTGTTCCTGTCGGCCTGTGTCGGCATCGTTCTGACCGGCGTCATCATCTGGATCACCGAATATTACACCGGCACCAATTTCCGCCCGGTGAGATCCATCGCAAAGGCATCGGAAACGGGCCACGGCACGAACGTGATCCAGGGCCTTGCCATCAGTCTCGAATCCACGGCGCTGCCGACGCTTGCCATCGTCGCGGCCATCATCGGCACGTACCAGCTCGCCGGGCTCATGGGCATCGCCTATGCCGCCACCTCGATGCTGGCGCTGGCTGGCATGGTCGTGGCGCTCGATGCCTATGGCCCTGTCACCGATAATGCCGGCGGCATCGCCGAAATGGCCGGCCTCGACGAGAGCGTGCGCGAGAAGACCGATGCATTGGACGCGGTGGGCAACACGACCAAGGCCGTGACGAAAGGCTATGCGATCGGATCGGCGGGCCTTGCCGCGCTGGTGCTGTTCGCTGCCTACACCACCGACCTCGCCGAGTTCTTCCCGGATGCGGACGTCGATTTCAGTCTCGAAAACCCCTACGTCATCGTCGGCCTGCTGCTCGGCGCGCTGCTGCCCTATCTCTTCGGAGCCATGGGCATGACCGCCGTGGGCCGTGCGGCAGGCGACGTCGTCAAGGACGTGCGGGCGCAGTTCAAGGAAAAACCGGGTATCATGGATTATTCCGAGAAGCCCGACTACGCGCGCACCGTCGATCTCGTTACCAAAGCGGCGATCAAGGAGATGGTCATCCCATCGATGCTGCCGGTGCTGGCACCGGTCGTCGTCTACTTCGTGATCTACGCCATCGCAGGTCAGGAAAACGCCTTCGCCGCGCTCGGTGCGCTGCTGCTGGGCGTGATCGTCGGCGGCCTTTTCGTGGCGCTTTCCATGACCGCCGGTGGCGGTGCGTGGGACAATGCCAAGAAATATATCGAAGACGGCAACCACGGCGGCAAGGGTTCGGACGCGCACCACGCCGCGGTTACCGGCGACACCGTGGGCGACCCCTACAAGGACACCGCCGGCCCTGCCGTCAATCCGATGATCAAGATCACCAATATCGTCGCGCTGCTGTTACTCGCGGCACTGGCAGGGGGCGCCGCCTGACGCGCCATTTGCCGTTAAACTAGCGAAAAGCCCTGCCCTGCACCTGCATGGCAGGGCTTTTTTTACCAATCGCCTTAGCCAATCCTTGTCAGCCCTGCCCTAGTGCCGGTCCGGTAGCGCACCGCACCGAACTGTCTGCAGGGGTTAACGTTTTTTGGGTCAGGAGCTTTCCTTCACCGGCAACGCCCCGCATTTCGCGAGCGGCGCAGTGCGTGCGCTGCCTGCGTCGGCCGTTGCATCCGGCCCGGTCCTGCAGCTTTATGCCCGCGACTGGCGCGATTTCACACGCAGCGACCGCATCGCCCGCTGGGATGCGCTGGCGCGTTTCGCCACCGAACCCAATCCGTTCTACGAAAGCTGGTCGCTGCTGCCTGCGCTCAAGGCGTTTGACCCTAAAGGCGGCGTGAAGCTGCTCACGCTGGAGGCCGACGGCCAGTTGGCGGGCCTCATGCCAGTGCAGCGCCTCGGCCGCTATTATCGCCACGTCTTGCCGCACTTGCGCAACTGGACGCACGACAACTGTTTCCTCGGCGCGCCGCTGATCGCCAAGGGGTTCGAGCGGCTTTTCTGGGAGCATGTCTTCGGCTGGGCGGACGCATGTGCAGGCGGCGCGCTGTTCCTGCACATTGCGCACGTGCCAGCCACCGGCCCCATCCGCGTATCGCTCGCCGCCACGCTTGCCGGGCAGGAGCGCATCGCCGCCACCGTGTATTGCGAGGAGCGCGCCGCGCTCGTCAGCCGTGCGGGGCCGGAATGTTATCTCAGGGAATCGCTTTCGGCGAAAAAGCGCAAGGAACTGCGCCGCCAGCAACGCCGTCTGGAAGACGAAGGCGAGCTTACCTTTCACCGGCAGGACGACGATATCGGTCTCGACAGCTGGTGCCGTGATTTCCTGCAGCTCGAAGCGCGCGGCTGGAAGGGCGATGCCGGGTCCGCGCTGGCCTGTAAGGCAGCGACCGCACGGCTGTTTACCCGATCTCTCGAAGGCGCGGCGCGGCGCGGACGGCTGGAGCGGCTGGCTTACCGGCTCGACGGGAAGCCCATCGCCATGCTCGCCAATTTCCTGTGCCCGCCTGGCGCCTTTTCCTTCAAGACCGCTTTCGATGAGGCTTATGCGAAATATTCTCCCGGCGTGCTGCTGCAGGTCGAAAACCTCGAACTTCTTCGCCGCGACGGCGTTCAATGGGCCGATAGCTGCGCTGCGCAGGGCCACCCGATGATCGCCCATTTCTGGCGCGAGCGCCGCGCCATCGCGCGCCATTCCATCGCCATCGGCGGCCCGCTGCGCCGCCGCGCCTTTGCCGCGATCGTCGCCCGCGAGATCGGCCGCGCGCCAGGGGGCATCGTGTGAGCTATATCCAGCGATCCCTGCACAAGCGCACGCTCGGCGGAAAGCGCGTGTTCGGCGAACAGGCACGCAGCTTTTTTCGCGCTTCCTATCCCGAAGGCGCGCACAAGCTGGAGCACAACCTGTCGCGCAATTCACTGCTGGAGCTCGACATGCTCGCGCTGCTCGGCGAATCCCTGCCGGCACAAAGCGTCGAATATAATCGCGGCGACCTGCCCATCGGCGTGACCGGCAAGCCAGAGGGCAACGGCCTCTCCATCGGCACCACCATCCGCAATATCGAGACATCGAACAGCTGGGCGGTGCTGAAGAACATCGAGCAGAAGAAGCCTTATGCGGTGCTGCTGTGCGAGCTGATCGACGAGCTGCGCCCGATCATCGAGAAATGCACGGGCAGGATCATGGAGCCGCAGGGATACGTCTTCATCTCCAGCCCCAACGCCGTGACGCCCTACCACTTCGATCCGGAGCACAACATCCTGCTGCAACTGCGCGGCCAGAAGACGATGACGGTGTTCCCCGCAGGCGATCCATATTTCGCGCCGGACACCGCGCACGAGGCCTATCACACCGGCGGCCCGCGCGAGCTGGGCTGGCACGACGAGTTCCACGATCATGGTGTGCCCTTCGACCTGCGCCGGGGCGACGGCGTCTATGTGCCCGTCATGGCCCCGCATTACGTGCGCAATGGAGCGCGGGTGTCGCTCTCGCTCTCGATCACATGGCGCAGCGAGTGGAGCTATGCCGAGGCGGATGCGCGCGCGTTCAACCATTTGCTGCGACGACGCGGCATGTCGCCGGGCGCGCCTGGGCGCTGGCCGGCATCCAATCGCATGAAAGCGGGCGAGATGCGGCTCGCGCGCAGGATTCCGGGCCTCGCTTGACGCGCGCAGCGCCCGCGCGCATGGGCGGGCGCGATGAATAGTGCCGATACTGCCAAGACTGCCGATACCGGGCCGACGCCCGAAAAGATCGTCGCCGACCTTGTCTTCCTGTTGGATCTGGAGGCACGCGGGCCGGACCAGTTCGTCGGCCGCCGCCGCCCTGACGGCACGGGCCGCGTCTTTGGTGGGCAGGCCATCGCCCAGGCGCTCGGCGCGGCCAGCCGCACGGTAGAGCCGGACCGCGAAGTCCATTCGCTCCACGCCTATTTCCTGCGCCCCGGCAGCGACGACCTGCCGATCGAATACCGCGTGAAGCGCGACCTCGACGGGCGCAGCTTTTCCAACCGCCGCGTGGTGGCTAGCCAGCAGGGCAAGCCGATCCTGAACTTCGTGGCGAGTTTTCAGCAGCCGGTTGACGGGCCCGGCCACCAGCATCCCGCCATGCCCGATGTACCGCCGCCCGAAGAGCTGACGCCCGATGTCGAAATTCGCGGCAAGATCGCGAAGATGCTGCCCGACGGGCAGATGAAGACGCTGCTCCAGCGCCCTTTCCCGGTCGATTTCCGTTCGGTCGAGCCGCGCGACTGGGTAATGCCGCAAAAGCGCTCGCCCGTCAGCCATGTGTGGTTCCGCACGGTCGCCCCCTTGCCGCACGAGCGCGCCACGCATCGCAGCGTTCTTGCCTTCATCTCAGACTTCCAGATTCTCGCCACCGCGCTCCAGCCGCACGGCAAGAGCATCCACAAGGGCGAGGTAAAGGCCGCCAGTCTTGACCACGCGATCTGGTTCCACGAGGATTTCGCGGTCGATGAATGGCTGCTTTTCGTCACCGAGGCTCCGTGGAGCGGCGGTGCGCGCGGCTATGCCCGCGGACAGGTCTTCACGCGCGACGGCCGGCTCGTCGCCAGCGCCAGCCAGGAAGGCATGCTACGCCACGTCTGACGCTGCGCCGGAACCGTCCACGCCGCCGCGCCGTTCGGTCGTCATGGACTTTGAAAGAGAGCAGCAACGCTACCGCAATTCGAAACCCTCGCGCCTCGGGCGCGGGATCGAGCGGCTGACCAACCCCGTCGGCAAGGTCATTGCCGACATCGTCCCCCGCGCGGCGGTGGAGTCGGTGCTGAAGGGCATAGACGCCGCCGTCGGCACGCCCGCGCTGGTGAAGTTCGACCACGACACGACTAACATCGCCGCCGCCCGCGACGCATCGAAGCGCGTCGCCAATGCCGCCCGCGGCATCAGCGGTGCGAGCGGTGCCGCCGCGGGTTTCGGCGGCATCGTCACGGCGGGTCTCGACATTCCCGCCACCATCGCCATCGCATTGCGCGTGATCCGCGATACGGGCCGCGCTTACGGCTACGACGGCGAAGGGCCGCGCGAAAAGCTGTTCCGCCTGCAAGTGCTCGAACTCTCCGCCATCAACGAGGTTGAGGAACGGCGCAAACGCATCGCCGCGCTCGAAGCGATGATCGGGCCGGACGGCGACCTGATCGTGGCCGATCACAAGCGCATCGTGCCGGTGGTCGACCAGGCCGTGGAGCGTGTCTCGCGCGCCATCGCATTGAACGGCTTTCGCAGCCGCGCTGGCATGATCGTGCCCGTCATCGGCTCTGCCGTGGGCGGCATCATCAACGTTTCCTTCCAAGGCGATGTCGGCAAGGCCGCGCGCTTCGCGTTTCAGGAACGCGCGATGCGCCGCGTCAAGGGAGAACCCGCATAAGCGGCGAGCGCCGCATCTATCTGATCGAAGACGAGCCATTCGAGGTGAAAAGGCGAATCCCGCTGATCGAAGAAAGCATCGGCGAAGATCGGTTGATCCGACAAGGATTGATCGGCTTGTCGTCGGCTTATGTTATCGCGGTATGCGGTAAGCGACCGTGGTAGACCATTCGTCCTCGACCGGATCACCATCACGGCCCAGTGCAGGATCGAAGCGGGCATAACGGGTCACACCAATGCAAGCCGCTTCGTCTAAGGTTAAATATCCACTGCTGGCTGTAACGCTACAAGCTTTCACTCGACCGAAATTGTCGACCGCCACAGTCAGCGAAACATTGCCCTCCTCCGATCGCCGGAGCGCCCTGGCTGGATAGGACTGCGCAATTTGCCTTGCCCACTCACCTTGATCAATCGGCGCCACACCCCGAGACAGATCGGCTTGGCTTGCTGCGCAGCCGATCAGCATCAATCCCGACGCCGCCAGAAAAACCAACATTCTCATCGCATCCTCACCCGCTTGCATGGTAGAAATCGTAGATCTTGCGGGCCACGCTGTCGCTCACGCCGGGAACGCGCTGCAAGTCCTCCAGCGCCGCCGCGCGCACTTTTCCCGCCGTGCCGAAATATAGCAACAGCGCGCGCTTTCGCGCCGGACCGATTCCGGGAATTTCGTCCAGCGGGGAGGCTGTGATGGCGCGGCTGCGCTTGGCGCGGTGGGCGCCGATCACGAAACGGTGGACCTCGTCGCGCAGGCGCTGGAGGTAGAACAGCACCGGCGAATTCGTCGGCAGCGTCTTTTCGCGCCCGTCGGGAAAATGGAACACCTCGCGCCCTTCGCGCCCGTGATGCGGCCCCTTGGCGATGGCGACAAGCGGAACGTCCTCGATGCCCAGCTCCTCCAGCGTGTCGCGCACCGACGACATCTGCCCCTTGCCGCCGTCGATGAGGACGAGGTCGGGCCATACGCCCACCTTCTCGCGGTCCGGATCGTCCTTCATCGCGCGGCTGAAACGGCGCTGCATCACCTCGCGCATCATGCCGAAATCGTCGTTCGTCTGCGCAGTCTTGATGTTGAACTTGCGATACTGGTTCTTCACAAAGCCTTCCGGCCCCGCGACGATGAACGCGCCGACTGCCTTCGCGCCCTGGATGTGGCTGTTGTCGTATACCTCGATCCGCGTCGGCACCTCCGGCAATTCGAGGAACTCGGTCATCTCGCGCATGATCTTCGCCTGTGTGCCGCTTTCGGCGAGACGGCGGTCGAGCGCCTCGACGGCGTTGCGCTTGGCCTGTTCCATCAGCCGCCGCCGCTCGCCGCGCTGGGGTGTGCTGATCTCAACCTTGCGTTCGGCCAGCTTGCAGAAGGCCTCGTCAAGCAGCTCTTGCTCGGGCAGTTCGCGGTCGACGAGGATATGGCGCGGCGGCGGCACTTCCTCGTAGAATTGCAGCAGCACGTCGGCGAGCACCTCGCCCTCGTCCACCTCGCCGGTGTTTTTGGGGAAGAAGGCGCGGTGGCCCCAGTTCTGCCCGCCACGCACGAAGAAGCCCTGCACCGCGATCTGGCCTCCCTTGGCGTGGAGCGCAAAGACGTCGGCATCGCCGACCCCGTCAGCATTCACCGCCTGCGATCCCTGGATGAATGTCGCCGCGCGCAGCCGGTCGCGCAGCAGGGCGGCCGTCTCGAAGTCGAGGTTTTCGGCAGCCTCGGCCATCTGCTTTTCGATCCGCGCTTGCACCGCGCCGGACTTTCCGCCCAGGAAATCCTTCGCCTCGCGGATCAGTTCATCATAGCCTGCTGCATCGATCCGCCCGACGCAGGGCGCGCTGCAGCGCTTGATTTGGTAAAGCAGGCACGGCCGGTCGCGGCGGCTGAAAAAGCTGTCCGTGCAGGACCTGAGCAGAAACAGTTTCTGCAGCGCGTTGATCGTCGTGTTGACGCTGCCTGCGCTGGCGAACGGGCCGTAATAGCTGCCCTTCGAGCGCCGCGCGCCGCGATGCTTCATGATGCGCGGGAAATCGTGTGCCTCCTTCAGCAGGATGAAGGGGAAGCTCTTATCGTCGCGCAGCAACACATTGTAAGGCGGGCGGAAACGTTTGATGAATTGCGCTTCAAGCAGCAGCGCGTCAGCCTCGCTGTTCGTCGTCACGATCTCCATCGAACGGCACTGGCTGACCATCCGCTTCAACCGGTTGGAAAGCGCCTTGATCTGTGTGTAATTTGCCACCCGCGACTTCAGGCTGCGCGCCTTGCCGACATACAGTACATCCCCTCGCGCATCGAGCATGCGATAGACGCCGGGCTTGGGCCTGAGCGTGCGCACCGTCTCGCGGATCGCGGCAACCCCGGCCTCGATGTCCGGCTGCGCGCCCTGATCTCGACTGCCTTTGACGGTGTTGGCCGCCTTCTCCTCGTTGAACCGCTCCTTGCCCCGGGGATCGGGCGGAGAACCTGCTTCGCTGCGCGACATGGGACCGGAGATAGGCGGGGGACGGCCCAATCTCAATCGGTTGCTTCGGCGCTTGCCAGTGCCTGCGCACAAGGGCATCCCCTCGCCGCATGGACACACTCGCAACTCCGCCACGCACGGTCGGCTTCTGGGGCACCGCGCTGTTCCCCGTGAATGGCATGATCGGCGCGGGTATCTTCGCCTTGCCCGCAGTGCTGGCGGCAGGGGTTGGCAGCTTCGCGCCGTGGCTGATGCTGGCAGGCGGGATCGCCTTCATGCCATTGGCGCTGTGCTATGCCTGGCTCGCCCGCCGGTTCGAGAACAGCGGCGGGCCGGTGCTGTACGGAGAGGCGGCATTCGGACGCTTCGTGGGTTTTCAGGCCGGGTGGGCGCGCTATGCCAGTGCCATCGTGACGGCGGCGGCGAATACCAGCGTCATGGTCGCCTATATGGCCGCGCTGTTCCCGTGGATGGCGGACCCGGTGATCGAGGCTGGCGCAATTGCGACCATCCTCGCCATCATCACCTGGGTGAACCTTGTCGGCATGAGGCGTGCGGTGGGCGCACTTGGCGTAATGACGATCATCAAGGTGCTGCCGCTGGTCGCGCTAGTTGTATCGGCGCTGTTCGCGGGCGATGCCGGTATCGGCTTCGCCATCCCCGAGTTCAGCGAGGTCGAGACGGTCGTGCTGCTCACATTCTACGCTTTCATGGGCTTCGAAGCGGTGACCGAGCCGGCGGGCGAGATGCAGGAGCCTCGCCGCAACATCCCGCTCGCCATCGTTACGATGGTGGCGGCGGTGACGGCGCTCTACATGGCGGTGATCTGGGCCTATCTCGCCATTGCGCCCGACGTTCCGAACGAGGAGAACGCGCTGGCAGGCGCCGCGCTGGAGACGATGGGAGAGATCGGCGCGGTGGCCATCGTCGTTGCCGCCGCATTCAGCATAGCGGCGAACAATTTCAACGGATCGACCACCCAGCCGCGACTGATCTACGGGATGGCGCAGCGGGGCATGTTGCCGCGCTGGTTCGAGGGCATTTCCAAACGCTACGGCACGCCAGGCAACGCGATCCTGTTCACCGGCGCGGCCTCGATCCTGTTCGGGATGTGGGAAGGCTTCGCGGTGCTGGCAGTGGCAGGCACGCTGATCCGCCTCGTCACCTATTGCATCTGCGCCGCCGCGCTGCCGGTGCTCGAGCATCGCGAAGGAGCGCTGAACCTGCTCCACGCGCTATGCGCCGTGCTCGCTATCGCTGTGAGTGTGTTCGTCGCGTTGCAGGTGAGCGGGCAAGCGGTGCTGGTGTTTGCAGGTCTCATCGTGCTGGGCACACTGCTCTATTTCGTCGCAGCGCGGAGAGAACCGGCCACCGAACTGCCGATCAGCTGATGGCCGAGACTTTCGATGCTATCCTACTTGGCGGAGGGGCCGCCGGGTTGTTCTGTGCCGCACACGCGGGGCAGCGCGGGCGGCGCATGCTGGTGCTTGAACGCAGCGAGAAGGTCGGGAAGAAAATCCTGATCTCGGGCGGCGGGCGATGCAATTTCACCAATCTGGGCGCAGGTCCGGCAAACTATCTCAGCGCCAATCCGCATTTCGCCAAGAGCGCGCTTGCCCGTTACACCGCGCGCGATTTCCTCGATCTGGTGGAGCGACATGGTATCGTCTGGCACGAAAAAACGCTCGGCCAGCTGTTTTGCGACGGCAGCGCGCGGCAGATCGTCGACATGCTGCTGGCCGAATGCGCGGCGGGTCCGGGCGAGGTCGTCATCCGCTGCCGCGAGGAGGTCAACCTTGTCGCGCGCGACAGCGACATTTTCCGGGTCGACACCCAATATGGCAGTTTCACCGCCCCGAGCATCGTCATCGCGACCGGCGGCCCGAGCATTCCAAGGATGGGCGCGAGTGATTTTGCCTACCGGCTGGCGCGGCAATTCGGGCTGAAGGTCGTTGAGCCGCGACCTGCCCTCGTCCCGCTGACGCTGGGCGGCGAGCAGGTGCTGTTCCGCGAGTTGTCGGGAGTCTCTGCCGATGTGGAAGCCTTGGCAGGGAAGACCACGTTTCGCGAGGCAGCGCTCTTCACCCATCGCGGGCTGTCCGGCCCTTCGATCCTGCAAGCCTCCAGCTACTGGACACCGGGCGAGCCGGTGACGATCCGCTTCTTGCCGGACAAGCCGCGCGGCTGGCTGCTCGATGCGAAGCGCTACGCGCCTTCGCAGCATCTGCACAGCCTGCTGCGTGCCGAACTGCCGGACAGGCTCGCCGATGTGCTGGCCGACCAGCTTGGCGTGGAAGGCGATCTTGGCAATGTCCCCGACAAGCGGCTGCGCGCAGCGGAAGAGCAGCTGGCGGCGTGGCGTTTCGATCCGAATGGCAGCGAGGGCTTCGCCAAGGCCGAGGTGACGGCGGGCGGCATCTCCACCGCCGAACTCAGCTCGCAGACCATGGAGGCGAAACGGGTGCCGGGGTTGTATGCCATCGGTGAGGCGGTGGACGTGACGGGCTGGCTCGGCGGGTATAACTTCCAGTGGGCATGGGCCAGCGGCTATGCGGCTGGGCAGGCACTCTGAGCGGGGTCGTGTGGATCGCGCGAGGGAACCGGCCGCAGGCCGGCAAGGGTGAACGCCCGCCCCCTCCGGCTGGCTGCTTGCAGCAGCCGCTCAGGATAAACTTCGCGGGCATCGCTGCGCTGCGCGTCTAGCGGGGACGGTCCGGCGGAAGCCGGATCGCAAAAAAACACCTAAAAAACCTTACGAAACTCGATTTCGAAACTGCGGCCCACCGGGTCCACGCGGAAGGGCTGGTAGCGCAGCGGCACGTCGCCATTGCTGTCGGTCACGCGCTGGCGGGCGTCGAGGATGTTTTCGACATCGAAACTGACGCGCGTGTCCTTGAAAAACGGTACAGCGTCGACCAGCCAGTCCCGCTCTCCGAGATCGACGAAGGTGCGCAGGTCCACGGTCACGAAATCGTCGAAGAACAGGTCAGTGCTGCCCGGCAGGCC
>JBARVT010000292.1:0-9878 GCA_049646405.1 Alteraurantiacibacter sp. | reverse complement strand
GAACCACAGCATCTCCTTTACCGCCGCCTTCCAGAAGACTCGCTTGGTTGTGAGCAGCGGGATGCGACCGTCCGACAGGTCGAAGCGCAGCATGGCGCCGAACACCGATCGCGTGCCGACGCCGGTGCGGTCCATCCGCTCGTCGCCATGCTCCCAGATCTGGCGCATCAGGTCGAGATATTGCCATTCCGGGTTGCGGGGTAAGGCTGTCATGGCATCGGTGCTACCACCCGCGTAACGACCGCGCCACCATCACCCGCCAGCATACCCCCGATACCATTCGACAAAGCGTGGCACGCCCTCGTCAATACTCGTGGCCGGGGAATACCCAAGGTCGCCCCGGATCGCATCGATATCGGCGTAGGTGCGCTGCACGTCGCCTTTTTGCATCGGCTGCCAGTCGATATGCACCTCGCGTCCGCAGGCTTTGCCCAGCAAATCGATCACCCGTGTCAGCTTTTCGGAGCGGTTATTACCGATATTGTAGAGCGCATGCGGCTTGGCCGAGCCGCCCGCCTTTACCATGCCGTCATCGGCGGGCGGCTTGTCGAGCGCCGCCAATACTCCGCCCACGATATCGTCGATAAAGGTAAAATCGCGCCACATCCGGCCCTCGTTGAACACCGGGATTGGCTCCCCGGCGAGGATCTTATGCGTGAAGATCCACATCGCCATGTCTGGCCGCCCCCACGGACCGTAGACAGTGAAAAACCGAAGCCCTGTCAGCGGAATACGGAAAAGATGCGCGTAGCTTTCGCTCAGCATCTCGTCCGCGCGCTTGGTCGCGGCGTAAAGGCTGACGGGGTGATCCGCGCGGTCGTCCACGCTGAAGGGCAGCTTGTCGTTGCCGCCATAAACGCTGGACGAGCTGGCATAAACCATGTGCCCCACCTCGCGCTGGCGGGCGAGTTCGAGCATGTTGGCATGACCGACGAGATTGGACTGCACATAGGCCGCCGGATTCTCCAGCGAATAGCGCACGCCCGCCTGCGCCCCGAGATGGCAGATCGCATCGAACTTCCAGCTGTCCAGCGCTCCGCCGAGAGCCTGCATGTCGGCAAAATCGAGCTGGTGAAAGGCAAAGTCCCCGCCCGCCGATTCGACCCGCGCGATGCGATCCCGCTTCAATTGCGGATCGTAATAGTCGTTGAGGTTGTCAATGCCGATCACAGCGTCGCCGCGCGCCAGCAAAGCCTCGCTCACCGCCGCGCCGATGAAGCCTGCCGCACCGGTGACCAATACCCTCACGATGTCGCCGTCCTGCCCTTTGTCATGCCGTGTCTAGTGGCACCTTCGCCCGAGCATCGCAATGGCGACCGAGCCGCGCGATTCATCCCCTTGCCAGCCCGATACGCGCCCCCTATAGGGCCGCCTCTGCCTCGCAGGGGTCCGCCCCTGCAATGCACCGGTCGGGGAGTAGCTCAGCCTGGTAGAGCACTGTCTTCGGGAGGCAGGGGCCGGAGGTTCGAATCCTCTCTCCCCGACCATTTTAGCGCTCGAGTATCGTGGGACCGGCCTGGCTTATAGGCCACCATTACCGGACGCAATGCGCCGTCATGTGAGCGCCACGGTATCCTTGCGGCGCAGGGCATAGCCGTGCGATCCCGGACGCTTCGCAAACGAAACTGGAGCGGACTGGAGATCGCCAGGCAGAACTCATCCCTTCCAATGGTGCGGGATGCGTGTATGGGCTGCGTCCGGAGGCCCTGCTGGCAACGTCCGGTCTTCTGGGCATCCGGTTAAATACGCAATATCGTCTTGTCGCGAACGCTCTGGCGGCAGACAGAAACCAGGCGTTTTAAAAGAAGTAATTGCATGATCGCCCTGAAGGAAAGCCTCCGCACGGCGCGGTTCATACTCGCATCGCTGCCGCCAAGGCGCAAACGGCAAGCCTACCTGCTTTTGCCGATTTTGCTGCTGGGAGCCTTGGCCGATATGGCGACGATCGGCCTTGCAATACCCTTCATCAGCCTACTGGTCGATTCAAGCCAGCTTTCCCGCGTCCCCTTCGTAATGGAAAGCCTTGCTGCTTTCGGACAGGAAACCGAGCGGGAGATCGCGATAGCCATCACCGTCGCATTCGCAACGACAGTGCTTTTCAGCGCAGTGCTACGGATTGCCATTGAATTTTATTCCAAGCGCGTGGTCTTTCGCATCGGACACGATCTCAGCGTTGCTGTCGTGCGGCGCATATTGTCGCAACCCTATTCCTTCCATGTCAAATCGAATTCGAGCGAAACGCTGGCCGCGACCAACAAGACGCAAATCCTGACGCAGCAATTCCTTCTTTCCTATCTCGATGTCATAAACGGTGTGATCGTCTCACTGGGAATTCTGACCGCACTCCTCATCGTGAACTGGCAAATCGCTGCTCTCATCGGACTGACCATCGGCTTGGTCTATATCCTGATCGGACTGGCAACACGCAAGCGCCTGCTTTCGATCAGGACCGTCATTGCGACCGCCCAGAAGGAGCGCGTGCAATATCTGCAGGAAAGCATCGGTGCTATACGCGACGTCATCCTCGACCGACGGACCGACGAGCATGTGAAACGTTTCGGGACGGTGGAGTCGCGTTTCCGCGACGCACAGGCATTCGTACGGATACTTTCAATAACCCCGCGATATGTCGTCGAAGGGGTCACGCTACTGCTCATCTCGGGCCTTGCGCTTTCCATTCTGCTGTCGGGCGACGATTTCGTCAGTCTGGTGCCGATTCTTGCGGCCTTCGCCATTGGCGCGCAGCGACTCCTGCCTACCTTGCAGCAGATCAATGCGGCCGTGACCAAGATCAAGGCCAGCGGGCAGGTGGTGGACGATATCCGTGTCATGCTGCAACTGCCGCTGCACGCGCGCCCGAAAGGCGATGCGGCCGCGGTGCCATTCCGCAGGCTTATCGCGTTCGAGAATGTCGGCTTTCGGTACGATTCCGATGGCGAAACGGTTCTTTCGAAAATCGATCTAATCATCCCTAAAGGCTCGCGGATCGGCTTGATCGGTTCGACCGGAAGCGGGAAGAGCACCTTGATCGATTTGCTGATGGGCTTGCTGACCCCCAGTACGGGAACACTCAGTATCGACGGCTATGTATTGACGGAATCGAATGTTGCCGACTGGCAGGCGCATATCGCGCATGTTCCGCAATTCGTTTTCCTGGCCGACGCAACGCTGCGCCAGAATATCGCATTTTCGGCCGACGATGCTTCGATCGACATGGAGCGTGTGTTACATGCGGCCCGATTGGCAGGCGTGGACGATTTTGCTTCCGAACTGCCCGATGGCTACGACACGATGATGGGAGAACGCGGGGTGCGTTTTTCGGGCGGCCAGCGACAGCGGATCGGAATCGCGAGGGCGCTTTACCAGACCCGCGATTTGCTGGTGCTGGACGAAGCGACGAGCGCGCTGGATTCGGCAACCGAAGCGCAGATCATGGAAAATCTTGATACGGTCGGCCGCGACACGACCATGGTCATGATTGCTCACAGGCTGGAGACGCTGCGCGTTTGCGATACGATCATCCGGCTTGAAAAAGGAAGGATCTCGGGCATCGGAACTTACGACGAAATAATCGGCGCGTTGCAGACTGCGGCGGGGGGAGCCACTCGATAATGCATGTTTTCGTACTGAATACCGGGCGTTGCGGATCGCTGACCTTCGCCAACGCCTGCGCGCCCATTGTGAACTATTCCGCGGCGCACGAATCGTGTTCGAAACTGCTGGGAGAGGCGCATTTCGACTATCCCGACAATCATATCGAGGTGGATAACCGCCTGTCATGGTTTCTCGGATCGCTGCAGAAACGGTTTGGCGACGATGCTGCCTATGTGCACCTCTCGCGCGACCCGGATGCAGTCGCGCGCAGCTTCAACCGGCGCACGGAAAAGGCAGAGAGCATCATCCATGCCTACCACCACGTGATCTTGCCGGGTGACAAAGGCGAGGAACACGACCCGATCGACTTTTGCCGCGACTACGTCCGTACCGTAAACAATAACATTCGTGCTTTCCTTGCCGACAAGTCCAGGAAAGTGAATGTTTCTATCGAAGACCCGCACCAAGGTTTCGCGCAGTTCTGGGACATGATCGGTGCCAAGGGCGATTTCGATGAAGCGATGTCGATACTTACGCAGGTGCATCACGCGCATGGCTCGCCCAAGCTGAAGCGCAAGAGCAGACTGACTTTAACCCGCGCCGTGAGAGAGCCGGGTGCGGCCCTCGACAAGATTCGCCGCGTCTATACCAAATTCCCGCAATTCATTCGCAGGGCATGAACCCGCCGACATTCCAAGGAGAGAAGACCGCCAAGGTCTTTGCCCTCGGTCTCGGCGCGCAGAAGGCCGGGACGAGCTGGCTGCACGAGATGCTTGCCGCATCGTCGCAGGCCGATATGGGATTCACCAAGGAATACCATATTTGGGATGGGCTGACCGACCCGGAATTCGCCGTGTGGAAGCCGACGCTGACGAACCACTTCGCACGGCCGACCGCCAATCCCGCATGGTGGTTCGATCGGCTCCGCAAGCTCGGCGGATTGCGCCAGCGCGCCGCCCTCGCCGCCTCGCCCGACTCCTATTTCGATTACTTCGCCGGCTTGCTGGCGCAAGATGGCACGACGCTGACCGGCGACCTGACTCCGGCGTATGGCGTGCTGTCGGAAGAGGTGCTACGCCGGATCGTCGACGGGTTCGCCGCGCGGGGCGTGGCGACGAAAGCGGTCTTCGTCATGCGCGATCCTGTCGAGCGGACATGGAGCGCGCTGCGCATGAACAAGCGCGCGTTCGACGAGCGCAACCTGATGCGCCACGAGCGGGCGAGCGACGAGGAAGAAATCCGCCGCTTCGTCGACCTGCCCTCCTATCGCGCTCGCGGAGACTACGCCGCTGTCCTCACGCGGATGGACGCGGTGTTCGCGCGAGAGAACCGCTTGGCCGCGCTTTACGAGAACCTTTTCACAGCCGAGACCGTGGGTGCGATCTGCGCCATGCTCGGCATTGCGCGCGTCGCGATTGATGCCGAACGCCGCGTCAACGTCACGCACAAGACCGGCGATTTGTCCGACGATACGCAGCGCCACATCGCCGGCATCTTCCGCCCATCCTACATCGCCTGCGCCGAAAGGTTCGGCAGAGACGCGATCCGCGCCGCCTGGCCGAGCGCGCGCTTCATTTTCGACAGCTGAGAACCATGCCCGCCCCCATCGCCATCCTCTTCGCCAACCTCAAAGGCAATCTCGGCGACTTCGCCTTGCTTGAAGCGGCACTGCGCGACTGCTCGGCGCGCTTTCCGGGGCACCCGCTGCATGTCTATCCGCACGCGCACCTGCCGGTGGACGAGGAACGGACGGCAGCGTTCGAAGCGGCGGGCGTGCCCGCATTCGAAGTCAAAGGCGGCACTTTCTTCGCGCCCGTCTGGCCAAGGCTCAAGAGCTTCTACCGCTTCGGCATCTGGCCGCACCTCCAGCATCGGCTTGTGGTGAAACTGGAAGCCGCATCGCGTACCGACGCGGCGAAGTTCGCGGAATACCACGCGGTCGTGTCGGTCGGCGGCGACCATTTCAACAGCATGGATCTCGGCATCGCCATGTTCGCGACCACCGGCGCGGTGGCCGAAGCGGAACAGCGCGTTGCCATGTATCCCTTCTCGGTCAATTCGCAGGTGTTCGATTTCAACCGGCAGGCCGACCTCCATCGCTATTTCGCACGCCTTAAGCAGCCGCCGGTCGTGCGCGACAGCATCACACAGGGCGTGCTGGCGCGCATGGGTATCGAGGCGCATCTCGGCGCGGATTGCGTGTATTCGCTGCACGATCATGCGGGCGAAATCGAGCCGCTGGCGAAGCGCGATGCCTCGCGCATCCTCCTCGTCGCCACCGAAGGCACAGGCCGCGCGCTGGAGGCTACCCTCAGCGCAGCAGTCGAGCGGCTTGGCGATGCCCGCCCCGTCGAATTGCTCACCACCTGCGACCCGGAGGATCGCCCCGCTTTCACCGCCGTCGCCGCGAAATACGGCATCGCCTATCGCGCGCCGTTGACCTGGCAAGAGATGATTGCGGAGTTGAAAGCCAGCAGCCTCGTCGTCACAAACCGCCTCCATTGCCTGATCCTCGGCTCCATCGCCGAATGCACCCTGCTGCCGATCACCGACCGCCAGAAGTCGGAGGCCTTTGCCCGCGATTCGGGCGTGCCGCATGCCATTGCGCGGCTCGGCGATCTCGATCCGGCACGGGCGCAGGCGGTCATTACTGATGGTGCAGCGCAGCGATCAAGCGTCACCGCTTTCCGCGATACCTGCCGCGCATCGACGTGGTCTCCCTTCGCGCTCGACGACTGAGCTATTAGACGTGAATGTCGACACCCTCTTCCTGATAGAGCAAGGCCCGGACCTGCGCGCCTTCGTCTATTCGGGCTTCGCCGAGGCGCTGGCGGAGCGCGGCGAGGTCGCCTTTCTCGCGCCCGAGGGTGTTGCGCGCGCCTATATTCCCGACAGGTTCCGCGTGTTCGACCGCGACGCTCATATCTCCACCCCGCCCGCGAAAGTGGCCCGCGCGGCGCGATTGCACGATCTGTGGACCGAGCATGCGGTGCAGCGCGCGGGCGGCGAGCGGTGGCTCAACTTCGCCGGACACGAGGCGCAGCGTGGTCTGGTTCGCCGTTTGCGCGATGCCGCCCTCGCCCTGCCGATCCCCGGCAAGCGCAAACTGGCAGCACGGACAATCGCCAGGGCTGCGCCGAACGCGAAGCTCGACGCATTGCTGCGCGAGGTGAAACCGGAGCGCATTGTCCTGTCCAACGCCGCTACGCCGCTTGCCATAGAAACCATCCGCACGGCGCGCGGCCTGGATATCGCGACGATCGTGGCGCTGAACTCGTGGAAAGACGCGTTCGCTCGACCTTCCGTCCCGGTTCCGGCGAAACTTCTCGCCTGCGAAACAGAAACAGCGCGCAATCACCTCCACCAATTCAACGATACCGTCGCCAGCCGCTCCATCGTCATCCCCTCATTGCACGCCGAAACGTTCCGCCGCGACGAGTATCGCATGGGCCGCGAGGAATTCTGCCGCGCTGCCGGTCTTGATCCGGCGAAGCCTTTCATCTGCTACACCGCCGCCGCGCCGCGTGCGGTCTCACACGAGCGTGCCATTGTCGCTGACCTGATCTTCGCGATGGCGCGCGAGGAAGCCTTGCGCGATGTCCAGCTTCTCATCCGCCTTAACCCGATGGATGACGATCCCGAAGCGTGGCATGCGATGGCGAGTGAATCCGTCACGATCCAGCGTCCCGACTGGGATTGGGACAGCGCCGCGATCTGGTCCTGCCCGACGCCGGACGACTGCCGGACATGGATTTCCACCGTCGCTCATGCCGCCGCCAACGTCTCGATCAGTTCGACCGTCACACGCGATTTTTTGTCGTTCGGCCATCCGGTGGTGAATATCCTGTTCGACGCCCCCGACGCGGCAGCAGGCACCAATTGTCGTTTCTGGGAAGCGCCCTTCTACCGCGAGCTGCACGAGCATCCGCTTGTCACACCGGCACGCAATGTGCAGGAGATCGTCGCGGCGCTGCCCGCCGCCCTCGCCACGAGGGATGGCGACCCGCCCATCGCGGTGCTGGAGGATACGCCCTTCGCATGGCTGCTGGAGGCAATGGAGGTCACCGATGAGCGCGCCTGAACGGGCCCACCGCGACATGGCGTTCTACGAAGCCATCCCGTTTCGCGCGGCGTGGAAGCTCGGCACGGCACGGCAGGACCGCAAGCCGGTCTTCATCTCAGGCCCACCGCGTTCGGGCACGACCTGGGTGCTCGAGACGCTGGAGCGGGCGCTGACGGCGCGCCGATATTGGGAGCCGATCAAGGCGCTGCAGGCCGCGCATCCGCCGATCTCCGCCTATCACGGCGGGCTGCGCCCGCTGATGCCGCATCCAGCACAGCATCCGCAGCTCGTGCCTTTCCTGGCAGATATCATGAATAACGGCGTGCCGCTTTCGCTCGGGCAGGCGCGCAATACCGAACTTGGCCAGGCAGCAAACCTCGCGCGTATCGCGAGCGCGCCGGTCACGATCCTGAAGTTCACCGCCGCGCAACGGCTCGTCCCGTGGCTGGGGCGCACGTTCGACAATCGCGGCTTCGTGCTTCTGCGCAACCCGCTGGCGCTGGTCGCCTCGCTTAAGGCAATGGAGCCGCGCGGCGCGGACTGGAGCGCAAATATAGTCCCTCTCTACCTGCCCGACGAATTGCGCGCCCGCTTCGCCGAGATACCGCTGATGCAAAAGCGCGAAGTGCCCAAGATCGAGGAGGTCATGGTGCGCGCCTGCCTCGACACGGTTATGCCGCTGTCCGACGAGCAGGGCGCAGCCACCTGCACCTTCGTCACTTACGAATCGCTCTACGCCGACAGCGCGCTGTTCGATGCGCTGATCGAGCGGCTGGGCTGCTCTGACATACAGGCCGCGCCGGTCGATACCGGTCGCCCGAGCGGAACGACGCGCGCAGAATCGAATGTCGTTTCCGGCGGCGATGCCACGCAGTCGTGGCGGCACCGGCTGACCGGGGAGGAAATCGCGCGCACGCTGGAAACGATGCAGGCGTTCGGGATCGACTTCTATTCCGCGGATGGTGAATGCGACGAGGAGCGGCTGCAGGCGCGCTACGGGATCGACCTTGTCCCGCGCTGATGCCTCCACGACGCCGCGCCTGCTGCTGACGACGGCGGGCTTCGACCCATCCTTCGGCGGGCCGGCGCAATCGGTGCCGCGGCTCGGCATCGAGGTGGCGCGGCAGGGCTGGCAGGTCGGATTCTGGGCGCCCGACGGGAGCGCGTCTCTACTGCGCCAGCGGTTCGACCTGCCTGGTGGCGTGACGCTTTTCGAAGGCTCTGCCGAGGATGCGCTGGACAGCTACAAGCCGGACCTGCTCCACGATAACGGCATCTGGCTGCCCTACAGCCACACGCTGGCGAACTTGGCTGCGAAGCGCGCCCTGTCCCGCGTAGTGAGCATCAGGGGCATGCTGGAGCCGTGGTCGATGAAGCACAAGGCGCTGAAGAAGCGGCTAGCGTGGCATCTCTACCAGAAGCGCGATTTGCAGAAGGCGGCGCTGCTGCATGTTACCGCGAAACAGGAAGAGAAGGCGGTCGCCGCGTGGCTGCCCGGTGCGCGAATGGTGACGGTGCCCAATGCGGTGGACTTGCCGGCGAGCGTGGACGAAGCGCAGCGCGACAGCGATCCGCGCCTCGCCTTCTATATCGGGCGTATCCACCCGAAGAAGGGCCTGTCCATGCTGGTCGAGGCGTGGGCGAAAGCGAGGCCCGAAGGTTGGCGCCTGCACATTTCCGGACCCGACGAAGCTGGCGAGACCGCGCGCCTGCAGTCGCTCGTCACAAAGCATGGCCTGGCCGATCGCATCGCCATCACCGGGGCGAGTTACGGCGCGGACAAGGATACGCTGTTTTGCCGCGCGAGCCTCTTCGTGCTGCCGACCTATTCGGAGAATTTCGGCATAGTGGTGGCCGAGGCGCTCGCTTTCGGCATACCCGTCCTCACCACCACCGGCACCCCATGGCAGGAATTGCAGGAGCAAGATTGCGGCTGGTGGGTCGCGCCCGAGACCGATGCCATTGAAGCCGCGCTGCGGGAGGCGACCGCTGCCGATCCGGCCGCGCTGGCAGCGATGGGCGCGCGAGGTCGCGCGCTGGTCGAGCGGGACTATTCGTGGCAGCAGGCGGCGAGCGACATGATCGAGGCCTATCGCAACTTGTTTGCCAAGCGGGAGGGCGCACGGTGAGCGCCGATACGCTCGTCTCCGTCGTAACGCCTGCCTTCCGCCCCGGAGCGGAGGACCTGGGCGTAGTCGTCGACGCGCTCGCAGCGCAAACC
>JBARVT010000291.1:0-13294 GCA_049646405.1 Alteraurantiacibacter sp. | reverse complement strand
GATTGTCATTTCGCTTGCGGTAGCGACCGGCGAGGCCGTGCTGGCAGCTATTGGCGGCGCGCTCGGCGCGGGCGGAGTGCTCGTTTCCGCCGCGCTGGCGGGGGAGGACTGGGAACGGCTGCCGCGCACCGCCTTGCGCTGGGTCGTCGGCATCGCTCTCCTCGCCGCTGCGGCTTTGATCGCTTTTTCCCCGCCCTCTGTGCTATCGTAATCGCTTTAGGCGATTTCTGCGATTGAGGGAAAGCGCGAAACCGCGCCGTCCTTTCGCGCGTTCCAAGGCAGATAGCGACACGACGAAGGATACTTCCCATGGCCGAAACCGGCGACAATTCGAAAACGGCGCTCATAGACGGGCTGAACGGCTTGCTGGCCGATCATCTTGCGCTCTACTTCAAGACCAAGAACTTCCACTGGCACGTCACCGGCCCGCGGTTCCGAGACCTGCACCTGTTGTTCGATGAGCAGGCAATCGAAATCCGCGACCAGATCGACGCCATCGGAGAGCGTGTCCGCAAGAACGATGCTATGACGCTGACGAGCATCGGCTCGGTTGCAAAAGCGACACAGATTGCCGATCAGGACGATACGACGATCACGCCCGATGCGATGGTGAAGGAGTTGCACGACGACAACCGCAAGGTGGTCGAACGACTAAAAGAATTGAAGAAATACACCGAGGCTGCGGGCGACAACGCCACCGACGGCCTGCTCGACGACTGGACCGACATGGCTGAGGAGCGCGTCTGGTTTCTCAAATCCACGCTGAAGTAACCGCGTGCATATTCAGCTTATGCCGCCTCCCGGCCTCGCCCGGCGGCGGTTTTGCGTCTAGTGTTACGACATGGCCGATATCGACATCATCGAACACGCATCCGACACGCAGATCGCGTCCTTTCTCGAGAATTTCCTCTCCCGCCGCATTGCCGAAAACGATGCTCCCGTGGCAATCAGCGTGCCGGGCGGGTCGACCCCGTTCCCGATCTTCAAGGCGTTGACCCAGACCGACATCGACTGGTCGCGCATCACCGTATGGCCGGGCGACGACCGGATCGTGCCGGAAGACCATCCGGCCAGCAATACGGGCAAGATCCGCGCAGCTCTCGAACCGGTCGGGGCAAAGGTGGTGACGCTCACCGTGATGGAGCAGGTGCCGCATTTCGACCTCGTCTGGCTCGGAATGGGCGCGGACGGGCACATCGCCAGCCTGTTTCCCAACACCGACCCGCAGGTCGAAACGCCGCAGCGGATTACGCGCCTCACGCCCGACCCGCTGCCGCCCGAGGCCCCGTTCGACCGCATCTCGCTCACCATGCCCGCGCTGCTCGACAGCGACGCGCTGATGTTTGTCATCCGTGGTGAGGACAAGCGCGCTGTGTTCGACGCGGCTGCTGCGGGGACGAGCGACCTGCCAATCGCGCGGCTGCTGGGCGCTTCCACACAGAAGGTCACGTGTTTCACCTGATCCCGCCGCCCGCGCACCGGCTGGGCCTGCGCGTGGCGCATGCGATCCGGCGGCGTTTCCGGCGCTGGGCGAAACCGCATGTCGCGGGCGTATCCGTTCTGCTCCACAACGGCGACGAGCGCGTGCTGCTGGTGCGGCACAGCTATGGGCCGGAGGGCTGGGCGATGCCTGGTGGCGGGTTGAAAAGCGGGGAGGACGCGGCGGAGGCAGCAAGGCGCGAGATGCGCGAGGAGCTGGCTGTGGAGCTGGACGGGCTGGAACTTCTCGACCAGATCGAGGAAATTCTGTCCGGCGCTCCGCATACGGCGCATGTCTACACCGCGCAGCCTCGCGGCGAGGTGCGGGTGGACGGGCGTGAGCTGCTGGAGGCACGGTGGTTTGAGAGAGGGAAATTGGCGGCGGTGGTGCTGACGCGGGTGACAGCGGGGAGGCTGCGGAGGTTCGGCTGGCTCTGAGCGAATTTCACCGGGTTGAGAGGAGGGTTCATAACAACGATAGCTGCGCATCGTCGCGCCGTCGTTCCTCTCCTGCCTCTCGCTCCAGATTGCTCAAGGTCAGCCCCATCAGCCGAATCGGCATCGGCAAGGGCAATTCTCCTTCCAGTATCTCCCGCGCCAGTGCAGCGAACGCTGCCTTCTCCCCCACCGCACGATCGAGCGAGCGCGCCCGCGTCGCCATTTGGAAGTCGTTGAATTTCAGTTTCAGCGTCACCGTCCGCCCGCGCGCCTCCTTCGCGGCGATCCGCTCCCAGACGATGTCGATGATCCGCTCAAGCGTGTCGCGCAATTCCTTGTCCGCCGAAATGTCTTCATGGAACGTCCGCTCCCCGCCGATGCTCTTGCGAATGCGATTAACGCGCACCGGGCGCAGGTCGATCCCTCGCGCGGCGCGGTACAGATAGTCGCCGAAGCTGCCGAAATGCGCGCGCAGCCATTCGCGATCCTTCGCCGCAAGGTCTGCCCCCGTCGCGATGCCGAGCCGCGCCATCTTCTCTGCGCCTTTCGGTCCTATTCCGTGGAAGCGGCGCACGGGCAGTGACTGGACGAAGGCCGCGCCATGGCCCGGCTTGATAACGCACAGCCCGTCGGGCTTGTTCTGGTCGCTCGCCAGCTTGGCGAGGAACTTGTTGTAGCTCACCCCCGCGCTCGCGGTTAGCTGCGTTTCGCCGCGGATTTCCTTGCGGATCGCTTCGGCGATGGCGGTCGCGCTGCCGATGCCGTGAATGTCCTCGGTCACGTCGAGATAGGCTTCGTCCAGGCTGAGGGGCTCGACATGCGGTGTGTGGTGATGGAAGATTGCACGAATCTGCTCGCTCACCGCGCGATAGGCGTCGAAGCGGCTTTTCACGAAGATCAGGTCGGGGCATTTGCGCTTCGCCGTGACGCTCGGCATCGCGCTCTTCACGCCGAACTTGCGCGCTTCGTAACTGGCCGCTGCCACAACGCCGCGACCCGACGATCCACCCACCGCCACCGGTTTGCCGCGCAGTTCGGGATTGTCGCGCTGTTCGACGCTGGCGAAGAACGCGTCCATGTCAATATGGATGATCTTGCGCAGGCCCGCCGCCTCCGCTTCGTTTTCGTCCGACTCGTTTTCTGCTTCGTCCATTGCTGCGCGCGACGATAGGCAAAGAGGTTGCAAACCGGAACCTTCCGTTCCACCTGCGTTTTGTGCAGATGCGAACGGATCAACCAGCCAGCGGGGAGGCCATGCGTCCGCCGGCGCAAAAGGCGACGCGCCGCCCCATCGGCGAGCGCGAGCTGATCTGGATGTTGGCGCTGCTCATGGCGCTCAACGCTTTCGGAATCGACGCCATCCTGCCCGCGCTCGACGCGCTGGCGGGCGATCTGGGCGCACAGGGCAATAGCCGTCAGTTCGTGGTCGGCGCTTACTTGCTGGCCGCCGGCATCGGCATGCTCGTGCCCGGTGCCTTTGCCGACCGCTACGGCAGGCGTCCCGTCCTGTTCGTAGCGCTCGCTTGCTATATCGTGCTTTCCGTTGCCTGCGCGCTGGCGACCCGGTTCGATGTGCTGGTGGCATTGCGCGCGCTGCAGGGTTTCTCCGCCGCAGGCATCATCGCGCTGCCGCCGGCCATCATCCGCGACAGGGTGGGCGGCGACAAGATGGCACGCATGATGAGCCTGATCTTCGTCATCTTCCTGCTCGTACCCGCCGTCGCGCCCAGCATTGGGCAGGGCGTGTTGGTGCTGCTCGGCGACTGGCACTGGATTTTTGTCGCGATGACGGTGGCGGGCATCGCGATGACGGCGTGGGTCTTTATCCGCCTGCCCGAAACCTTGCACGATGCCGACAGGCAGGAAATCCGCATCCCGCTGATCGTGCGCAACATGACGAGCGCCGTTACCCTGCGTGAGACGATCGGCTACACGCTCGGCAGCGCGCTGGTGTTCGGCGGGCTGTTCGGTTTCATCAATTCCAGCCAGCAGCTGATCGGCGAGGCGTTCGGCGCTGGCGACTATTTTCCGCTGATTTTCGGGCTGTGCGCGGGTAGCATGGCGGTCGCCAATTGGACCAACAGCCGCGTCGTCGAACGCTTCGGTGCGCGTCGGGTGAGCCATGCTGCGCTGTTCGCCTTCATCGTGGTCGCTGGCCTGCAATACTGGTTCGCCAGCCGCCCGGACGAAGGGCTGTGGACCTTCGTCCCGCTGATGGCGGCGAATATGAGCCTGTTGGGCTTCATTGGCGCGAATTTCGGCTCCATCGCCTTGCAGCCGTTCAAACATATCGCAGGCGCGGCGAGCTCGGCGCAGGGTTTCCTTCGACTGACGAGTGGGGCAGCGCTGGGGGCACTGATCGGCTTCGCCTATGACGGCACGGCGGAGCCGCTTGCGCTGGCGCTGCTGATCACGGCGGTGCTGACGCTCGCCTTTGTGCTATTTTCGGAACGCGGCGAACTGTTCGGCCCTCCGCAGCCCTACGCCGAATGAAGGCGGACACCGTTTTCGACCTGGTCGTCGTCGGCGGCGGGGTCAACGGGGCTGGTGTCGCGCGCGATGCCGCCGGGCGCGGCGCGAAGGTGCTGTTGCTCGAACAGGGCGATCTGGCCAGTGGAACCTCCAGCAAATCGACCAAGCTCGTGCATGGCGGTCTGCGCTATCTTGAATATTATGAATTCGCGCTCGTCCGTGAGGCTTTGGGGGAGCGCGAAATCCTGTGGGATATCGCCCCGCACATCGTCTGGCCGTTGCGTTTCGTGCTGCCGGTCACGAAGCAAATGCGACCGCGCTGGATGCTTCGCGCCGGTCTGGCGCTGTACGATATGATCGGCGGACGGGGTGCGTTTCCGCGCGCCAGATCGATCGCGCTGGCCAGCCATGCAGCAGGCGCGCCGCTGGAAAGTGCGTGCAGGCGCGCCTTCGAATATTCGGACGGCTGGGTCGACGACGCGCGTCTCGTGGTGCTGAACGCTCTCGACGCGGCGGAGCGCGGGGCGACGATCATGCCGCGCATGCCGGTCACACGCGCGCGGCGCGAGGGAGAACTCTGGGCGGTCGAGACGCCGAAGGGCAAATTTCTCGCACGCGCGCTCGTCAACGCCGCAGGCCCGGCGGCGGACGACGTGGCAGGGCTGACCGGTGAAGCGCCGACATACACGCTGCGCCGTGTGCGCGGATCGCACATCGTCGTGCCGAAACTCTTCGATCACCCTTACGCCTATCTGCTGCAGCAACCCGATACGCGCATCTGTTTCGCCATCCCGTACGAGCAGGATTTCACCCTGATCGGCACGACCGACGCAGACCATTCCGGCGATCCGTTCGCGGCCGAGGCCAGCGAGGCGGAGATACGGTATCTGTGCGATGCGGCGAACCGCTATTTCGTGCGCGATATCGTCCCGGGCGATGTCCTGCACACCTATTCGGGCGTGCGGGCGCTGGTCGATGACGGATCGGGCAGGCCGGAGGCTGCCACCCGCGGATACAAGGTCGTGCTCAGCGACGCGGACGAAGGCGCACCGCTGCTCGGTATCTATGGCGGGAAAATCACCTCTTACCGCCACATAGCGGAAGATGCGGTGGACCGGCTCGCGCCGCGATTGGACGCGCTTTCCGGCCTGGCATGGACGGCCAGGTCGCCGCTGCCCGGCGGCGATTTCGGCCGGGGCTCGCAGCACCATCTCGTGGCGCTGCTGACTGGCGACTATCCGTTTCTCTCCGGCCGGGATGCGCTGCGGATTGCCCGCGCCTATGGCACGCGCGCGGTCGACTGGCTCGGCGACGCACGCGACTGGAGCGACCTGGGGCGGAATTTCGGGGCCGGGCTTAGCGAGGCCGAGTTGGTCTATATGCGCGACACGGAATGGGCCGCGGGTGCCGAGGATGCGCTGTGGCGACGCAGCAAGCTTGGCCTTCGCCTGAATGCAGATCAGTACACTGCGGTTGCGGCATATTTCGGCGGTTAGGGCAGCGGCGTGCCGCGGGCTGCGGTGAAGACCCTGTACCAAGCCTCGCGTGTCCAGAGCATGGCCAGCGCCTGCGTAGCCTCGGCCATGCGCTCCGGCTTTTGCGAGCCGATAATGGGCACGATGCGTGCCGGATGTGCCATCAGCCAGCCATAGGCGGCGACGGCGCGGGAGACGCCGGCCTCCTCCGCGACCTCGTCCAGCGCCGCGGCGACAGCGCGGTCGCGCGCGGTTTCGGGCGCCATCAACCGACCGCCGCTGAGCGGACTCCACGCCATGGGCAGGAGGCCCAGCCGCATCGCCTGGTCGAGTTCGCCATTGTCGAATGGCCCAATCCGTAGCGGAGAAATTTCCGGTTGCGTTGCGGCGAGCCGGGTATCGAGCGCAGCCTGCAAGGCTTCGATTTGTGTGGTGGTGAAGTTGGAGACGCCCACGGCGCGTACCTTGCCGCTTTGCACCGCGCCATCGAGGAACCCTGCGAGCTCTTGCGGAAGCGTCAAGATATCGGGGCGATGGATCAGGTAGAGGTCGATATGTTCGACCCCCAATCGTTCGAGCGAGGCGTGGAGCGCGCGTTCCATGTAAGGGCGCGACTGGTCGTAGGGCAGCGGCGGACGGATGCCGCCCTTGGTGACGAGCATGATGCGCTGCCGCAGCGCCGGATCGCGGCGCAGGACGTTGCCGAGCATGCGCTCGACATCGCCGAACCCGCTACTGCCGTTCCAGCCATAGATGTCGGCGGTGTCGACCATGTCGATCCCCGCATCGAGCGCCGCATGGAGTAGCGTTGCGACATCGTCCGGCGAACCTTCGGAACGCCACATGCCCCATGCGAGCGGGCCAGTGTGAATGCCGGTTTCGCCGAACATGCGGCGGGTGGGGAGGGGGAGGTATTCACTCACACCACGCCCTTTATCCGGCTGCCCCGAGCTTGTCGAAGGGCTGCCCTTTCGCTCGTGAACGGAGCGGGCGAAAAAAGCAGCCGTTCGATAGGCTCAGACCGAAAGGTCTTGTTGATCTGCTATTGCCTCCACCCGCGCGAGCAGCGCCTCCACCTGCACCTGCGCGCCTTCGCTGGCGGACAGCTCCGCCACCGTCCCGTCGAAGGGCGCGGTGAGGGCGTGTTCCATCTTCATCGCCTCGAGTACAAGCAACCGCTGGCCTGCGCTCACCGCATCGCCCTGCGCCACGTCGACCGCGATGACCTTGCCCGGCATCGGCGCTAGGATCGCTCCGTCCTCCGCAGCCGCCGCGCCGCCGCCACGAGTGGCCAATCCAAATTCGTGCGCCAGACCGTCAGCAAAGACGACCACGCGCTCGCCGCTGGCAAATCCGTGCAGCGGCTCGAACGGCAGAGCATCGTGCGGCGCGACGATCTTCGTTTCCCCGCCATGCGCCAATGCCACCGAAAGGCGCGGCGCAGCATTGAGGCGCAAGCCAGCAAGCTCGTCATGTGGCTGGTCGGCGGCAAGCAGCACCAGTTCCGCCGCAGCAGCACGTATCGCATCGTCCGGTTCGCTATCGCCCAGCACTGCATCGCCCTTGCGTTCGATAAAGCCGGTGTCGAGATTGGCGTTGGCGAAGTCTGCATCTGCCAGGCAGTTGGCGAGGAAAGCCGCATTGGTCCTGACAGGCCATATTTGCGCGTTTTCGGTCATGTCGAGCAGCAAGTCGATGGCATCGTCGCGCGTCGGTCCCCACGCTACCAGCTTGGCGATCATAGGATCGTAATGGGGCGAAATCGCATCGCCTTCCTCCACGCCGGTTTCCACGCGCCCATCTAACCCGAGTTCGAGATGCTCGAGCGGACCGGTACTCGGCAAGAACCCTTTTGCCGGGTCTTCCGCGTAAAGGCGCGCCTCGATGGCCCAGCCACCAATGCTCAGTTCCTCCTGCTTGAGCGGGATCTGCTTCCCGCTCGCCACCCTCAGCTGCCACTCCACGAGGTCCACCCCGGTGATCTCTTCCGTCACGGGGTGCTCGACCTGCAGACGGGTGTTCATCTCCATGAAGAAGATGCGGTCGGCCCTGAGTCCGTCCGAAGCGTCGGCGATGAATTCGATCGTGCCCGCGCCTTCGTAATCGACCGCCTTGGCGGCGCGCACGGCGGCGGCGCAGATGGCTTCGCGCGTGGCCTCGTCCATGCCGGGGGCGGGGGCTTCCTCGATCACTTTCTGGTGGCGGCGCTGGAGCGAGCAGTCGCGTTCGAACAGGTGGACGACATTGCCGTGGGTATCGCCGAACACCTGCACTTCGATATGGCGGGGCGAGGTGATCCACTTTTCCAGCAGCACCTCATCGTTCGAGAAGCTGGCCTTGGCCTCACGACGGCAGCTTTCGAGCGCGACTTCGAAGTCTTCGGGCGCGTCGACCTTGCGCATCCCCTTGCCGCCGCCGCCCGCGACCGCCTTGATCAGCACGGGATAGCCGATGGTGTCGGCTTCTTCCTTTAGCCGCTCGACCGACTGATCCTCGCCCTCATAGCCCGGCGTCACGGGCACGCCTGCGGCACGCATCAGTTTCTTGGCGGCGTCCTTCAGGCCCATCGCCTCGATTGCCTCGGCAGGCGGGCCGACCCAGACCAGCCCCGCCTCCTTCACCTTGCGCGCGAACCCGGCGTTCTCGGACAGGAAGCCGTAGCCCGGATGGATAGCCTTCGCACCGGTTTCCTTTGCCGCCGCGATGATCCTTTCGCCGACAAGATAGCTATCCGCCGCAGGCGACGGCCCGATATGCACCGCTTCGTCCGCCAAGCGCACATGCAGCGCCTTTGCATCAGCATCCGAATAGACCGCGACGGTCGCCACGCCCATCTGGCGCGCGGTGCGGATGATACGGCAGGCGATCTCGCCACGGTTGGCGATGAGGAGTTTTGTGATCACGGGAGGGGGGCATCGTCGCAGGCGTCTTCGATATGGCTGTAAGTGATCGTCGCGATCTTCCATTCGTCGTCGATGCGCATCAGGGTGAAGATGTCGACCCCGCAATGCGATTGTGCGCCGTCCATGTAGAATCCGTAATCGGCCCACACCATCGCCACCGGTCCGCCGACCATCACCGCTTTTACGTCGAGCGGTTCGGCAATAATCATCGGGGCGGCTGAAAGCGAGGTGACAAGCCCGGCCAGCCCGAGCACATTGGAGCGATCTTCGCCCTCACGTTCCTCCACCATGGCGAGATGCGCGCCATTGGCCAGCAGCGGCATCATCGCGTCTGCGTCTTTCGCGTCGAAAGCGGCCATGAACGCGGTGACGGTAGCGAGCACGCGCGCTTCTTCAGTCTGCGCATCCTGCGCCGCAGCGGGCGTGGCACCGAGTGACCCGACCGCGAATAGCGCGGCGAACAGTGCGGCAATCAGTGTCTTCATCGCATCTCTCCTCGAGGAAAAGCGATGCCGCCACCCGGTTGCAAATGCAACCTAGTCCTCCTTGCGGCGGACATCCTCGTCGGCAATCGGAGTCTGCGGCAAGCCCGCCACAGGCCCGGCCATGCGTGCCATCACCATCAGCTTGCCCCGCGTCCATTCGGGCATGGTCGAGGGTTCGTAGGAGCCGGACCACGCCTCCCGCAAGGCCGCGCCGACCAGTCCCAGCTTCACGCCGAAGCGTGTGTAGACGCGGCTGTCCCACGCATGCGCCCCGCGCGCGGCGACTTCGGTGCCGATTTCGTTATAGATATTGGCGGCGGCAAGGATCGCCCAGCGTCGCCGGAAGGGCAGGCGACCCGCACCTATGCGCGCGGCGGCATCATGGCGGCGAGCCATGTCGGTCATCCGGCGCACGATGGCAACCAGCGCATCGCGGTGCTGCGGCTTCATGTGCTCGCCAGGCGGGATGTCGGCTTCGGCCAGCCATTCCTCCGGAATGTAGCAGCGGTCCGCCGCCGCATCTTCTGCCACGTCGCGCGCGATGTTGTTGAGCTGGAAGGCGAGGCCGAGATCGCACGCGCGGTCGAGCGTATCGGTCGCGTCGGCAGGTACGCCCATGATCCGCGCCATCATCACGCCGACAGCGCCCGCGACGTGATAGCAATAGCGCATCAGGTCCGCTTCGGTGCGGGGGCGCCAGCCTTCGGCATCGAGCTGGAAGCCATCGATCACGTCATCGCACATTTCGCGAGTGATGCCGGTCTCAGCGGCGACCTGGCCGAGCGCGTCAAAGGCGATGTCGGCGGTCGGCTGGCCATCGAGAGCGCGGTGGGTGAGGATGCGGATCGCTTCCACGCGGTCCTTCGCGCTCGCCTCGTCCAGCTTCAGCCCGCCACCGTGATCCTGCCCGTCCGCGATGTCGTCGCAGCGGCGGCACCAGGCGTATAGCAGGTGCGCGCGTTCGCGCGTGCGCTTGTCGAAAATGCGGCTGGCGACGGCGAAGCTCTTGCTGCCCTTGCGGATGCTTTCGCGAGCGCGCCGGACCAACGCCTGGCGGTTGCGCCCGCCGCCCATCTGCCGCGGCGTTGATCGCATGATCTGGCTGGAGACCAGCGGGCGCGGCCTGATCCTGACGGGCTTGTTCGGTGTCACAGGTCGTCAACGCTCATCTGTACGATTGTTTTCGCGGGTTTGTGCGCCGTCATCTTGTCGAGCAGGTCTGGCAGCGTATCGGCGACAACCATGATGCCGGTGTGCTGCGGGCGGACAAAGCCGACCTTCGCCATATGTTTGTTGAACTCGACGAGGCCATCATAGAAGCCGAAGGCGTTGAGCAGGCCGACCGGTTTGCTGTGATAGCCAAGCTGCGCCCAGCTGATCGCTTCCCACAACTCGTCCATTGTCCCGACCCCGCCGGGGAGGGTGACGAAACCGTCGGAGAGGTCGGTGAAGCATGCCTTGCGCTCGTGCATGGTGTCGACCACGTGCAGCTCGGTGCATGCATGATTGGCGACTTCCATGTCGACGAGCGCCTGTGGAATGACGCCGATCACCTCGCCGCCCTTTTCCAGCGCGGCAAAGGCGAGCGCGCCCATCAGTCCGGCTTTGCCGCCACCATAGACGACACCGATCCCGCGCTCCGCCAGCGTCGCCCCGACTTCGCGGGCGAGTTCGATATAGCGCGGATCCTCCGGCGTGGCGGACCCGCAATAGACGGCAAGGCGTTTCACTGTGGCTGACATGAGCCTGCACTAACCCGCCGCGTCAGGAAGACAAGTCGTCGATCATCAATCCCGCCGTCGCCTTCGCGCTGCCGACGACACCCGGAATGCCCGCGCCCGGATGCGTGCCTGCGCCCACGAGGTAGAAATTGCCGATCACGTCGTCGCGGTTGTGGCCGCGGAAGAAAGCACTCTGGGTAAGGACGGGTTCGAGGCTGAAGGCGCTGCCCAGATGGGCGTTGAGGTCGGCCGCGAAGTCGGTGGGGGCGTAGTGGAACTTGGTGACGATGCGATCATGGATGTCGGGGATCAGCCGCCGCCCGACCTCGTCCAGCACGCGCTTCTCCAGCTCCGGCCCGACTGTGTCCCAATCGACCGGCATCTTGCCCAGATGCGCAACCGGCACCAGCGCGTAGAAGGTGCTCGTCCCATCGGGTGCCATGCTCGGATCGGTGACGGTCGGGTGGTGAAGGTAGATCGAGAAATCCTCCGGCAGCACGCCGCGATCGTAAATGTCTTCCAGCAGGCCCTTGTAGCGCGGGCCGAACAGGATCATGTGGTGCGGGATACCGGGCCAGCTGCCCTCGACTCCGAAATGCACGACGAACAGGCTGGGAGAGAAGCGCTTCTTGGACAGCGACTTGCCTTCGGTCTTGCCGCGATGGCTTTCGCCCAAAAGGTGCTTGTAGGAATGGACGATGTCGGCATTGCTGGCGACCGCGTCAAAATCCGCCTGCCAACCGCTTTGCGTGACGACGCCGGTTGCGCGGTCGCCCAGCGTCTCCACCTTTACGACCGGATCGCCGACACGCATCGTGCCGCCCAGCCGCTCGAAATGGCGAACCATGCCTGCGATCAGGCGGTTGGTGCCGCCGCGCGTCCACCACACGCCGCCATCCTTTTCGAGCTTGTGGATGAGCGCGTAGATGCTCGACGTTTTCATCGGGTCGCCGCCGACCAGCAGCGTGTGGAAGCTCAATGCCTCGCGCAGCTTCTCGTTGCGGATGTATTTGGACACGATCGAATAGACGCTGCGCCACGCCTGGTGCTTCATCAGCGCGGGCGCGGCCTTGATCATGCTCTTGAAGTCGAGGAACGGCACGGTGCCGAGCTTGACGTAGCCCTCCTCATGCACGGCGGCGGAATATTCGAGGAAGCGGTCGTATCCGGCAACATCGGCGGGATCGAGTTTGGCGATCTCCTTGCGCAGGTTTTCCTCGTCGTTCGAATAATCGAAGTTGGTGCCGTCGGGCCAGTTGAGACGATAGAACGGGGTAACCGGCATCAGCTCGACATCCTCGTCCATGTCGTGGCCGGAAATTTCCCATAATTGGCGCAGGCAATCGGGATCGGTGACGACGGTCGGCCCGGCATCGAAAGTGAAGCCTTCGCGCTCCCAGAAATAGGCGCGGCCGCCGGGCTTGTCGCGGCCTTCCACCACGGTGGTGGCGATGCCGGCGCTCTGCAGCCTAATGGCGAGCGCCATGCCGCCGAAACCGGCGCCGATCACGCAGGCGCGCTTGCCTTCGGAAGTTGTCATGTGTGGTCCTTGTCGGGAGCGAAAAGTGGCGGCGATGAGGCGGCGAGCGCCGCTATGCCGCGATGGAGGGGAATGGGTGGCTTGCCGCTCAGCACGCGCGCCTTGTCGGCAAAGGTCGATTGTCCGGCATAGAACCGTGCGACCAGCGGCGCGGGCAGGCCGTAGAAACGCTCGAAGATGCGATAACGATCCTGCGCCGGACCGCCGTGGAACAGCATCCGCCCGAGCATGCGGTAGAAGCCGGTCGCGCTCCAGTGCCGCTTGGCCAGCGCGGCGAGGCGCGCGGCGAGCTGCTCTCCCGGCAAGTCCGCATCGCGCGCAATCGCAAGCGCTATCTTCGCCGCGACTGGCAGGGTGTAGCTGGTGAGCGGGTGGACGAACCCGCCCTTCGCGCCCGCCATCGCCACGCCGGGGATCGCCTGCTCGTTCTGGAAAGCGGCAAAGTCCCCGCCGGTGATGACGGGCAGGACGCCGGTTTCGAAATGCACCGGCTCGCCGTCGAGTCCGTTGGCGTGGCAATAGCGGTCAATCCGACCCGATAGCAGGTTGCGGTCGAGATTGGGCTTGTCGGCGTAATAGGTGTCTTCGACGAACACGTCGTGCGCGCCCAGCGGAAGGATATAGACGAAGCGATAGGCGTGGCCATTTCCTGCCGGGGCCGATTGCGTGACCGTCGCGTCCATGATGACGGGGTGTCCGACCCCGTGCGGTTCGTGAGTGTGGACATGGCGCCCCATGAAGACTTGCCACCCCCCGCGCAAATATTGGGTCGAGGAAAATC
>JBARVT010000290.1:0-11764 GCA_049646405.1 Alteraurantiacibacter sp. | reverse complement strand
AATCATCCCCATCTGATACTGAAAATCTTCGCCGTTAATGTTGCATCGCTGGAATTGGACAGCAAGCACAGAACGTCCGCTTTAAGATCATCGGCTATCTGACAGACACGTCCGTTATTAGGGTCGTTTACAGTCAGGCCGCTTCCACGTTGTTGGCGTCCAGAACCAGTTAGACCGCAACCGGCCCCACAAACAGACCTAGTCCGGCCCCGTCCCTGCGAGTATGATGTCTGCGACTTCTTTCGGTTTGTCCCAGATCGAATAATGGCCGCACCCCTCGATACAGTGGAACACGGCCTCGGGAAAGGCGGCGCGCGCCCGCGGCGCCTGGCGCGGCGGGCACAGGCGATCCTTGTCACCCCACACTATGGTGACGCGCCCCGTATCCGGCGATGCGGGTCCTGACTGTAGGGGGCCGTCCGCCAAATCCTTTATCAACGGAACAACCGTGGCCGTCGTGGCGAAGGACACCAGTTCCTTTTCGACCATCGTCTTGTCGAGCGCCCAAGGCCGAGCCGACAATTGGGCAAGCAATGCCGTGCGGGAAACGGACGATCCGCTCAGCGCACCCAGTTGTCCCTTGAGCGTTTGCAGAAGCTTTTTCGAAGCAGTCAGCGTCCATTTGAAATAAGTCCGCTCCCACCCGCGCCAGAAACCGCCCGGATTGAGAGCGACGACATTTCCCGCACAGCCGCGGCGTGCCATTTCGAGCACCAGCCGCCCTCCCAAAGAAAACCCGACAATGTCGGCATCGGCGAGCCCGTTACCCTCGATATATGCCTGCAGATCGTTGGCCAGTCCTTCGAAGGTTCCGCTGTCGGAGCGAGCTTGTGTGTCGCCGTGCCCGGGCAAGTCGACGGTGATGACTTCGCGTCGCTTGGTCAGGCTGGGGATAATGGGCGACCAGGATCGCCCGTTTCCACCCAGGCCATGAATCAGAAGAAGTTTCGGCCCGCGTCCCTGGGTGTTCGTTACCATGTCGATATTCTTGTCCATAATGTTAAAATGGCTGATTGCATCGTATGTTTCCACCGACTGAGGATCTTAGCCAAAATCCCACCCAAAAAGGCGTTGCGCAAAGCCGCGCGACCGAAAGCGACAGGAGGATGCCCTCCCGAACGCCTCATGCGGACACAATTCCGGCTTTGTCCGCGGGACTCTCGACCGGAGAGCTGGGTTGTGATGGAGAGACTCGGCCCGCCGAAAGCCGTTTAGCTTACTCCGAACCAGGCTGGTTCTTTTCAGCTCGAAGTGCTTGAGATTGTGCCGTCCAGCCTCAATTCCATTCCGCTGCCACTGGCTCGCCACTGAGGAACGATATCCATTGAGGAGGCGATGGACTGTATCACCCGCGTGCCCAAGCCCGATCCTGCAGCTGCGCGTTCGGCTTCTTCCGCGCCAGCAGTCCCGTCATCGCGGCAGACCAGCGTCAATCGTCCAGACCGGACTTCGATCTCGACAGTAATCGAACCGTGACCTGATCCGAAGGCATGCTTGGTGGAATTGGCGACGAACTCGTTCACTATCAGGACCAGCGAATTGGCCAGTTTCGGACCAATCCGATCATCATCCACGTTTATAGTGAGCTGGATCCCTTCGGGGAGCAATAGGCGCAGGTCGGTCTCGATACGGGTGAACAGCGATTGCAGGCTTATCAGCTCCTGACCGCCCAGCTCGTGTAATTCTGCATGAAGCGATGACAGGGAGCGAATGCGGCTGCTCGCATCCTCCAGCGCGCGTCGTACGGCTGCATCGGTTTCCCGCCTAGCCTTCATCGAGAGCAAGGCGCCTATCGACGCGAGCGAATTCTTGACCCGGTGATCCACTTCTCGCCGTAGCGTCTGCTCCTGATCCAGAGCCATTCGCAGGTCCAGTTCGCGCATGATGTGCCGCGACAGGACGCGCAGCACCCTGCGCTGATGCTCTGACAATTCTCGCGGCCTGTGGTCCAGGACACACAGCGTGCCTAGCGGAAGACCGTTGGCTCCCTTGAGGACCGAACCGGCGTAGAAACGGAATCCCGGATCGGCCGTGCAAAGCGGATTGTCCGCCATCCGTGCATCGTTCAGGGTATCAGGTATTTCGATATAATCGCCCTGCAGGATCGCGTGGCCGCACAGGCTCGTTTCGAGCGGGGTTGACCGGACGCCCAGCCCGACCTCTGCCTTGAACCATTGGCGGCCATCATCGATGAAATTGATGACCGACACGGGCGCTTCGCAGATTTCCGACGCTATCTCGACCAGCTCGTCGAACTCGCGCTCCCTGTCGGTGTCGAGGATTCCATAACGACGCAGTTCTTGCAGTCGATCATCTTCAAGCGGGTGCAAGGCGGGTTTCACGCGCGCCAGTTAGCAACAACGCGCCGAATGCGGAAGTGATCAAGCCGAAGAAGCCCTTTCCTACAGCCCCTCCCCCATGCTCCATACTGGTGGATGGACCATCCGACTCGCGCCCCCGCCAAAGCCTTCGACGATCACCACTGGCCCGCGAAGGAGGAGCCGCAGGGGCCGCCTCCGGCCGATCCCGCCGATGCTGCGCCGCCCTCGTCCCCGTCCTCGCCTGACGCTCCGCGCAAGGAAAATCCCGCAACGCGGGCAAAGGCGCGGGCGACGTCCTATGTCACGGCTGCCGCCTCCGCCCCGCTGCCCGATTCCGATCCGCTGCTCGATTTCGATCCCGTCCCGCATGTCGCGCCGCGGCGCAATTCGATCACGCCCGATCGCCAGCGGCGCTTCATCGCGCATCTTGCCGCCACCGGCATCGTCAAGCAGGCGGCGCTCAGTATCGGGGCCAGCCTGGAGGCGCTTTACAAGCTGCGTCAGCGGCCCGGCGCACAGGGCTTTCGCGCGGCGTGGGATGCGGCGGTGGATCGCGGGATGCAGCGGCTGGAGGACTGCGCCCTGCAGCGCGCGATCGAGGGGGAGGAGAGGAAGATCGTTTCGGCCGGGCAGGTGGTCGCCACGGAGCGGCGGCATAACGAGGCGCTGGTGATGTTCTTCCTGCGCCAGCGCCGCGCGCACCGCTATGGCACCGAAATCTCGGCGGGCCACCCGCTCTACGAGAAGATCAAGGCAGAGGTGCTGCGCGACCATGCGCGGGCAAGGAAGCGCGACGAGGCGAAGGTGCTCGAAAGCCTCAAGAGCAAACTGGAGGCGATGAGGCAGCGCCAGATCGCAGCGAAGAAGCTGATGGCCGAGGACGGGGTGCGCGGAGCGGAGGTGGACTAGATGCGCGAAGGGCGAGGTTGCCCCCGCCCGTTTCATATGGCGCGCTTTTGGCAAGCGGTCAGTCGACCTCTTCCAGCATCTCCGCCTCGGCCTCCATCGCGTCGGCCATCGCCGCCTCGGCCGCCATCATGCCCATGTCGTCCATCACCATGCGCTCCAGCAGCCCTTCGGTCATGCGCAGCGTGTAGGAACCGCCCGATCCGCCAAAGGCCTGCACGCGGATGCGCAGCATCTCCAGCAGGTTCGGATGGTCGTCCAGCACGCCCAACGCCAGCGGCAGGCGGGCATCGAGATCGCCCGCGCCGTCATCGTCCTCGTCCACCATGGCGAAGCCCAGCGGGGTGTCGAAGCCGACCTGGATATACGGATCGATGCCGCCGCCGAAATCTGGGTCGCCCGCATCGCCCTTTGTCATGTCGAAGGTGACATTGCCGTCGCCCCGGCGGATGGCGGCGATGGCCGCCCGGCTGAGGCGGTAGTCGATGCTGGTCGGCAGGTCGCTCTCGCCCTCCGCCCACTGGCCGCGCAGGGATCCCGTCATTGCGGCGTCGAGGCCGATTTCCTGCAAGCTCTCCTGCGCCGGGATAGGTGCGCTGCGATCGCGGATGCGCAGCGTGTAATCGCCCGTGCTATCGTGGAAGCCCATCGCGGCGATGGTGTAGGTGCCCGCGCTGGCGAAGGTGTGGCGGATATAGGAATTGAGGCTGTCGCCGCCGTCGTCGTTCTCCGCCACGACATTGCCCGTCATGTCGCGCAGTTCGAGATACGGGTCGAGCTCGCCTTCGGTGATCAGCGCGATTTCCACCGTGTCGCCCGCGCGTGCGGTGAAGCTGTATTCCTGCGCCTCGCCGTCGATCCGGCCCGTCTCCCGCGCGCCGTAAGTCACCGGCCCGGGCGGGGTGTAGGCGGCGGTGGAGAGACGCAAGTCGAACGTGCCGCCATAGCTTTCGCCTGGCTCCACCCATTCGGCATCGAAGCTGTCGACCGACACGGTGACGCGCCGCCCCTGCGGCCCGCCCTGGATGCGCACGCGGCTGTTGAGATCCTCGCCCCCATCGTCGTCCTCGGCCAGCAGTTCGCCGGTCGCGGCGTCGGTGACGGTCATGATCGTGTCGAGATCGGCGGAGGTCGCCATGGTGTCGATCGTCATCACGGTGCCCGCGGGGATATCGACGGTAAAGGTCGCGGCCTCCCCGTCGATATTGCCGTCCAGCGTGCGCACGTCCTGCGCTGCAGCGCTTGCCGGTACCAGCAGCGCCGCCGCGCCCGCGAGAAGCGCCGTCTTCGTGAAACCGAATCGCATGTCAGAATCCCCCTTCAGCCTGTTTGTACTCATCAGTAGCGTCCGCTCACGGCGCTTTCCAGCGAATGAATGCTCAGTCCTCGCCGGTCAGGAACGCAACCAGCGCGCGGACCTTGGCCTGCCGCCATTGCGGGCGCGGGGCGAGAAGCCAGTAGGCGCGGCGGCAATCCTCGGGATCGCCAAGCCGCTCGAGCCGACCGTCGGCCAGCGCCTCCTCCACCAGCGGCAGCGGCAGCCATGCGCGCCCGATGCCGGCGATGGCGCTGGAGAGCACCTGCCCGGCATTGCCCACGGTGAGCACCACGCGCGCGCCTTCGGGCGGCTCGTAGGTCGGCCACGCGATCCAGCCTTCCCCGGCGCCCGGAGCGGCGACGCAGACCTTGCACCCGCCCACCAGGCGCGCGCCTTCCAGCTCGTCCGGCCCCTCTACCAGCCGCACGGCAAGATCCAGATTGGCCTCGGTAAAGTCCGCATTCTCGTCCGCCGTCAGCTGCACGGTAATGTCGGAATGGGCGCGCTGGTATTCGGCCAGCCGGGGCGCGAGCCACTGTGCGTAGAATTCGCGCGGCGCGGCGATCGCGTAGTTGGAACTCGCCTGCCCCGCCTGCATCGCCTGCACGCTTTCCTCGAACCGCAGGAAGCCTTCGCGCAAAGCGTCCAGCCCCGCCCCCGCCTCGTCGGTCAATTCCAGCCCCTGCGGCGTGCGGCGGAACAGCACGACGCCGAGCACATCCTCCAGCGCGCGGATCTGCTGGCCGACAGCTGCGGGCGTTACCGCCAGCTCGTCAGCCGCGCGGGTGAAGCTCAGATGTCGGGCGGCGGCGTCGAACACGCGCAAGGCGTTCAGAGGCAGGTGGGTGCGCTTCATCGAATGCCGCCTCTATTTGCGCTGGCCCCGCCTCGCAACCCGCTTGACCGCGTGATAGTGCCGCCGCACACAGCGCGGGAGGGATTCCCGCCACCGGAGACACGCATGATCCGCCTGCTGCTCGCCAGCCTGTTCGCCACGCTCGCCTGCGCCACACCCGCAAATGCGCAAAGTTTCCTGCAAGGCGATTTCGACCCGGCCATCCCGACGCTTGAACAGACGGCAGGCCATGCGAGCGGGGAGCAGATCACGCGGCCCGATGCGATCCTGCGCTACATGGAAGCGCTGGAGGCCGCCGCGCCGGACCGGATGCGGATCGTCGAATATGCGACAAGCTGGGAAGGCCGCCCGCTCGTTTACGCAATCGTCAGCAGCCGCGAGAACATGGCGCGGATCGACGCGATCAGGGCGGACATGCAGCGCATCGCCAATGGCGGCGCGCCGGGGCCGGACAGCGTGCCCGTCACCTGGCTCAGCTACGGCGTGCACGGCGACGAGATCAGCAGCAGCGATGCAGCGCTGGTGCTCGCCTATCACCTGCTCGCCAGCGAAGGCGATGCGCTGGTGGACCAGATCATGCGCGACAGCGTCGTCATCATCGACCCGAGCCAGAACCCGGACGGGCGCGCGCGCTTCACCAACAGCTATTACGCACAAGCCGGCATTGCGCCGTCGGGCAATCGCTACACCGCAGGGCATGACCAGCCCTGGCCGGGCGGACGTTTCAATCACTACTTGTTCGATCTCAATCGCGACTGGTTCGCGCTAACCCAGCCCGAAACGCGCGGCAAGGTCGCCGCGGTGCGCGATTGGAACCCCGTGGTTCTGGTCGACGCGCACGAAATGGGCGGCGACAGCACCTATTTCTTCCCGCCGAGCGCGGACCCGTTCAATCCCTATATCACGCAAGGCCAGCGCGCGAAGCAGGGGCTGCTTGGGCGCAACAACGCCGCCTGGCTCGATCGGCTGGGCGTGCCCTATTACACGCGCGAGATCTTCGACGCCTTCTATCCCGGCTATGGCGACACCTGGCCGACGCTGAACGGCGCGATTGCGATGACGTTCGAGCAATCATCTGCGCGCGGTCTCGTCTGGGACCGGCGCGACGGCGAGACGCTCACTTATGGCGAGGGCGTGCGCAACCATTTCGTCACCACGCTGGCGACCGCGGAAACGGTGGCCAAGAATGCAGATACCTTCCTCGCCGATTATGCCGAATACCGGCGCAGCGCGAATGCCGGTGCGGCGGGCAGCGGCAGCTTCGTGATCGACCTTGCGGACAGACGCTGGAATGCGGAGGCGCTGGGGCGGCGGCTGGTCCATCAGGGCGTTGCCGTCGGCCGCGTCAACGGTCCCGCGAGTGCCTGCGGTCGCAGTTATCCGGTAGGCTATCTCTCGATTTCCATGCGTCAGCCGACCGCGCGGCTTATCCGCAGTTTGCTGGACCGCGACGTGGAACTGCCTGCCGATTTCATCGCCGCGCAGGAGGCACGCCGGGCAAGTGATTTGCCGCACGAGATTTACGACACGACCGCGTGGTCCGTCGGGCAGATGAGCGGGCTCGACATCGCCGAATGCGGTTCCGCCGCCAGCGGCATGCCGCTGTACGCCGATGCGCCGATCCCGGCGCAGGTCGCGGCGGCGGGCACGTTCGGGCTGGCGGTGCCGTGGACCGATAGCGGGCAGGTGCAACTGGTCGGGCGTGCTCTTCGCGCTGGCCTGCGTGGACGCTCGACCGACACCGCGTTCAGCACCGGCGGGCGGACTTTCCCGCGCGGGACGGTGATCTTCACCAATGCCGACAATGGCGGCTCGCTTTCCGCGCTGACCGCGCTCGCGCGGGAGATCGGGGCAGAGACGGTGTCGATGGAATCGGGCTGGGTCGATAGCGGGCCGAATCCCGGTTCCGACAGCTTCGCGCTGCTCGCCGAACCCACCCTCGCCATGCTGTGGGACGGGCGCGTCTCGCCGCTCTCGGCAGGCGCGACCCGCTATGTGATCGAGCAGCGTTTCGGCCTGCCCGTCGCGCCGATCCGCGTAGACAGCGTGGCAAGCGCCGACCTTTCCGGCTTCGACGTGCTGATCGCGCCCGACAGTTTCGGCCTGGGCGAGGGCGAGCGCGCCGCGATCGCGCGCTTCGTGCGGGGCGGCGGCGTGCTGGTGGCCTATGGCGACACGCTGGCGAGCTTCGCTAGCGGCGACGATGCGCTGTTCACGACGAAGAGCGAAACCGTGCTTGGCGGCGAAGAAGAGGAGGACGAGGAAGAGGGCGACACCGCGCCCGGCACCGCGCTGCAAAGCGAGGCCGATTACCGAAAAGCCATTCTCGACGGATCGCGCCGCCCGGACACGCTGCCCGGCGCGCTCATCAACACGGTGGTGGATGGCGAGAACTTCCTCGCCGCCGGTTACGACGATGCCGCGCCCGTGGTGTTCGCCGACGGATCGCTGATCCTGACGCCGCTGACCTTGTCGGACGGGGTCAACGTGGTTCGCTATGCCGGGCCGGACGAGCTGGTCGCAGCAGGTTATGTCTGGGACGAGAACCGGCGGCAGATGGCGTTCAAGCCCTATATGATTGCGCAGGCGAGCGGACGCGGGCTGGCGATCGGCTTCGCGCACGATCCGGCGGTAAGAGGCTATCTCGACGGGCTGGACCTGCTGCTGGCGAATGCGGTGATCGTGGCGCCCAATCGGGTGAGGTGAGGTGAGGTGAGTTTGTTTGCGAATAGGCCTCCGCCGCTTCGTCCTCGGTGCTATCCGATCCGGCGCCTCGCCTGCGGGGCACCTGCGGCCGCGCATTCGCGCGCTGCCGATCGCTGGTCGCGACCGATCTTCGCAAATCCTATCGGCTAGGTCGCGGGGCTCCGACCCGAAGGGTCGGCAAGGGCAAATGCCCGCCCGCAGCGAGCGGGCTCGCAAACAAGCGTTCTACCCTGCAAACTCAGCCGGAGCCGCGAGCGGGAAGAACGGTATGCGCACCTCGAACGGCTCCCCGTTGGCGCGGGTAAAGGTGTAGAAGCCTTCCATATTGCCGAGGTTGGTCGTCAGCTCGCAACCGGAGACGTAATCGTGCGTTTCGCCCGGTTTCAGCACCGGCGTTTCGCCCACCACGCCTTCGCCATCAACGATGTTCACCATCCCGCTCGCGTCGGTGATGCGCCAGTGGCGTTTCAGCAACTGGATGCGTTCGTCGCCGCCATTCTCGATGCGAATGTGATAGACCCAGAACCACCGCCCCGCGCCAACGCGCGACTGCTCGGGCATGAAATTCACCGCCACCCGCACCGTCACGCGATCGGTGATGGCGACATGCTGGAACAGGGATGCAATGGCGTCTGTGGTCATGAATGCAAAGGTAGCGGCTTTGCGCGGCGTCACAAGGGGCGTAGGATGCGGGGCAATGCGATTTGCCATCCTTCTGCCGCTTCTGGCGCTGACCGCCTGTGAAATCGCGCCCGCCGCCGTGGCGCAGGCCTTGCGCGATCCGGACTCCGCGCTGCCCAACTGGGCGGATGCGGACCTGTCGTGGCTCGGCGATACCGGCGACTACGCGCAATCGCAGGCGATCTGCGCCAGCGTTCGCGGGGCGCAGCCGCCGTCGGTCGATTTTCCCGGCGTGCACGAAACCGAGGCGCTGGCGGGCTGCAGCAGCCGCGACCTGTGGTACGGCATCGGCGTGGAGGAGGATCGCGTGGCGGCGCTGCAATGCGCGCTGCTGGAACGGCAGCGGGATGCCGACACCTTCGCCGCCGATGGAGTCTCGCCCTACCCGATCCTGTCGGGCTCCGGCATCCTCGCAATGGCCTATGCCAATGGCGAGGGGGCGGAGCGCGATCTCGACATAGCGCTGCACATGGCGTGCGAGCAACAGGGCGCGCCGGCGGAGATGGAGTTGTGGATCACCGCGCTCGATGAGATGCGCCGCGGGGTGGGAAGCGAAGAGTTCGCCATGTGCGACTGGATCACCAGCGGGCGCGCGGGCGGGGTCTGCACCGCTGCCTTCAGCGCGCTTGCCGCGCAGGAGCGGGAAGTGGAGCAGGCGGCGCAGATTGCCCGGTGGCCCGCCGCCGAGCGCGCGGCGTTCCGCGAGACCCTCGCCGCGTTCGAAGATTATGCTTCCGCCGCCAACGGCATGAATTGCTGGGGCGGCACGCTCCACGCAGCCTGCGTGTTATCGGGCACGGAGGAGATGCAGGCGCGCTTCGCCGATGCCCTGCTCGCTTTTGCCGAAGGCCGTTCCTTGCCGCCGCGCGTCGAGGAGCCCAAAGGCGATGGGCTCGCTGCGGAAGATACGCTGGTACAAGCGGCGACTGTCACCGATGCGCAGTGGCGGGCCTATCTCAAAGACCTCTACGAACCCGACATCGCCGAATACGAAACCCACCGCGCCGATGCCATCGCCGCGCGCCGAGCCTTCGAGCCGACGCTCGTCGCCTTTGCCGCGCTGCGCCGACCGGACCTGACCGCCCACCAGGTGCGCAGGATATTCCGTAGCTACTGACCGGCCGCCCGCTTACACTCCCTGCGCATCGGTGTCGCGGCGAAGCGTCCGCCGGATCGACAAAGGTCATTCCGAGTGAGGCATGAACTTCAAGCCGCCAATGGCGGAAAGCAGCACGAAAGGCGCAAGGCCCGCCGCGCTTCGCCTCACAACCCTATCCGCCCCAGCGCGCGGTCGAGATCTTCGATCAGGTCGAGCGGGTCTTCCAGCCCGATATTCAGGCGCAGCATACCGTCCGCGATGCCCGCCTCGGCGCGGCCTTGCGCGCCCATATTGTAATGCGTGGTGCTTGCCGGATGGGTGATGAGCGACTTGGAATCGCCGATATTGTTGGAAATGTCGATGAGATCCAGCGCGTTGCACAGCGCCATGGCCTGCCCGATTCCCTTCGGCGCGAAGAAAGCGAAGATCGGACCGGCAGCGTCCATCTGTTCCTGCGCCAGCTCGTGCTGCGGGTGGCTCGGCAGGTCGGGATGGAGCACGCGCAACCCGCGATCCTCGAGGAATTGCGCGACTTTCAGCGCGTTGACGCTTTGCGCAGACGCGCGCAGAGGTAGCGTTTCCAGTCCCTTCATCACCACCCAGGCGTTGAACGGCGCGCAGATCGGGCCGGTATTGCGCTGGAACGGGCTGAGCTTCTCCTCGATCCATTCCTTCGACGCGCACACCGCACCTGCCATTGCCCGGCCCTGCCCGTCCATCAGCTTGGTCGCGGAATAGGCGACGACATCCGCGCCGAATTCCAGGGGGCGTTGCAGGACGGCGGTGGCGAAGGCGTTGTCGACGACCGTCGTGATACCCTTCGAGCGCGCGAGGCCGCAGACGAATTCGAGGTCGACGAGGTCCATCGTCGGATTGGCGGGGGTTTCGAAGAAGAACGCCCTCGTCTCTGGCCGCACCGCCGCTTCCCAAGCGGCATTGTCCGTCCCGTCGATCGCCGTATGCGTGATGCCGAAGCGGTTGAGCACGTTGTCGAGGATCCAGCGGCAACTGCCGAACGCCGCGCGGCCCGCAACCACATGATCGCCCGCCGACAGCATGCAGAGCAGCGAACTCGTCATCGCCGCCATGCCGCTCGCCTGCATCAGGCACGCCTCGGCCCCCTCCATCGCCGCGATGCGCGCTTGCGCCATCTCTACGGTGGGGTTCTTGAAGCGCGAATATTGCATCCCGTCCGCATCGCCCGCAAAGCGCGCGGCAACCTCCTCGGCGCTGTCGTAGGTAAAGCCGCTGTTGAGATAAAGCGCCTCGCTCGTCTCCCCATGCTCGCTGCGCCAGGTGCCCGCGCGCACCGCCCGTGTCGCGGGACGCCATTTTGCGCTGGCTTCGGGGTTCATGCCGGTGGTCTTCTTCATGGGCCGGGTCGTAGGGGGACAGGCGCGCTTTGCCAATTGCGATTGGCGGCGCGCGGCTCTACCCCTGCCTCCTGTCCATGAGCGCGCCCCACGAACAGCAAAGCGACCCCATCGCGCTCAATGCGGGCGTTGCACTCGCCTTTTTCGCGCTGGGCGCGTGGCGGCTCGGCATCCCGACCGCCCCTTATTTCGACGAAATCCATTACCTGCCCGCCGCGCGCGCGGTGCTGGATCTGCAGCTCGCGACGAATGTCGAACACCCGCCGCTCGCCAAGCAGATCATGGCGCTGGGGATCGCGCTGTTCGGAGATAATCCGTGGGGCTGGCGCCTGCCCAGCCTCGCCTTCGGCACGCTCGCGCTGTTCGCGGCGATGCGCGGCGCGTGGTTTTCCAGCCGAACCCGCATGGCAAGCCTTTTGACGGGCCTGTTCGTCGGCACGAACTACCTGCTCTTCGTCCACGCCCGCATCGCCATGCTGGACGTGTTCCTGGTCGGCTTCGTCA
>JBARVT010000289.1:0-5242 GCA_049646405.1 Alteraurantiacibacter sp. | reverse complement strand
GCATTACCGGCTGCGCGACGTACCGGGCGGGCCGGGAAACTTGCGCATCATCCTGCTGCTGGTCGTGCTTGGCGCAGTGAGCGGGTTCAAGCCGCAATACCTATTGCTGCACGAGGTCTGGGCGGGGATGCTGATCGCGCTCTCGCTCGGCATCTATCGTAAAAGCCGCTGGTGGCCCGCCGTACTGGCGGCAGCTCTGGCGCTGGCGGTGCGCGAACTGGTGCTGCCTTTCGTGCTGTTAATGGGCGCGCTGGCCTTGGTGCGCGGGCGAGGGCGAGAGGCGCTGGCGTGGGGTGCGCTGGTTGTGCTGTTCGCCGTCGTCCTTTGGCTCCACCTTGCCGAAGTGCAGGGTTACATCGAAGCCTCAGACCCGCAATCGCCATCATGGCTCGCACTGCGCGGACTGACCGGATGGACATCCAACTTCACGCTGACGACGATCCTGCGCCACCTGCCTGCATGGCTTGCCGCGCCGCTGGTGCTGCTGCCCCTGATAGGATGGGCCGGATGGCGTAGCGATTTCGGAGTGACCGGCTTCCTGCTGTGCCTTGGCTACGGCATCATGTTCATGATCGCGGGGCGCGACAACAATTTCTACTGGGCGCTGATCGTGCTGCCCGTCTGGTTCGTCGGCCTCGCCTTCGTGCGACCCTCGCTGGCAAGCCTCTGGCTCTCGGCGCGAGGACGCTAGGATGGGTCAATGGCACGATCCGCTCGGCTGGTGGACTTGCATGGAGCGTCCTTTCCGATGTCTCTCTCGGCCGCTCGGCTGGGCGGCGCTGGCGATGATCGCGCTGGCCATGGCGTGGAGCGCAGTCCATTTTCTGCCGGGCGAGGGAGGGTGGCCGCAAGCTGCAGCGGGCACTGTCGAGTTGGCAGAAGACGAGGGCGATATCGCACTTTATGATCGCATTCTCGACCGTGTCGAAGCGGGCGAAAACTACTACGCCGCCGCATTGAGCGAACAACGCGCGGGCAATTATCCGACGCGACCCTTTGTCACTGTGCGCCTGCCGACGCTGGCCATGCTGCATCGCTGGATCGGACGGGACGGTGTCGGATTGCTGCTTGGCGGACTGCTCATCTTGACGGCACTTTGTTCATATCTGGCCGTCGCGAAGCAGGCTGCGATGGGCGAGCGTCTGGGCATCGTCGTTGCGACGATATTCGGGGGCGCGGCGGTTGCCATACCGCAAGCGCCGCTGATCCACGAACTGCTGGCTGGCCTGCTGCTCTCGCTCGCGCTCGTCACATATCGCCGGGAGCGATGGTGGCCCGCGCTGCTCCTCGCTGCCGCCGCGCTGGTGGTGCGTGAACTGGCTGCGGCTTTCGTCCTGCTGTGGCTCGCCTTTGCCGCCATCGAGCGGCGCTGGGGCGAGGTGGGCGCGCTCGCTCTGCTGCTCGCCCTCTTCGCGCTCGGCATGGGGGCGCACTACGCAGGTGTCGAGGTGTATCAGTTGCCGGACGACGCCGCTTCGCAAGGCTGGGACGCGATGGCTGGCCTCGGCTTGCCGATCCTCGCGCTATCGAAACTTACCGCGCTTCTGCTGCTACCCACATGGCTAGCCGCGGCGCTCGCCCTGCTCCCGCTGGTCGGCTGGCTCGCGCTCGGCGGCAGACTCGGCCTGTTCGCCACGTTCTGGTTCGCTGGGTTTTCCGCCGCCATCGCGCTCTTCGCCCGGCCGGAGAACTTCTACTGGGCGCAGATGATGCTGCCTGCCTATTGCGCCGGATACGCCTTCGTCCCGCGCGCCATCGCCGATTGTCTCGCCTCCGCGCGAGGCACAGTACGGCCACCAACCTCAAAGCAATCTTAACCATCCTTTGCCAAGGCGCATGTTCGGACTATTGACGGACACGAACCTTGCTCCAAGAGCGCATCGAACCCGACCGGGAGGATAGAACGACCCAGCCGAAGATCCTGCTTGTCGTGAGCGGCGGAATCGCGGCCTACAAGTCGTGCGAGCTCGTGCGCCTCATCAGGCGCGGCGGGGCCGATGTCACCTGCGTGCTGACCGAGGGCGGGGCGCAGTTCGTGACCCCCATGTCGCTCGCCGCGCTGTCGGGCAACCGCGTCTACACAACGCTGTGGGATCTGAAGGACGAGGCCGAGATCGGCCATATCCAGCTGAGCCGGGAGGCGGATATCGTCGTCGTCTGCCCCGCCACCGCCAACATGCTCGCCAAGATGGCGACCGGCATTGCGGATGACCTCGCCACCACATTGCTGCTCGCCACCAATCGCCCCGTCATGGCCGTGCCCGCGATGAACGTGAAGATGTGGCAGCACGAGGCGACGACACGTAACGTCGCCGCGCTCCGCAATGACGGCGTGCATGTGCTGGAGCCGGACCTCGGAGACATGGCCTGCGGCGAATTCGGCCCCGGTCGCCTGCCCGAACCCGAAGCGGTGTGGCTGGAAATCGCGCAGGCTGTCAGCCTCGACGCAGGGGCGGCGAACCCTGACATCGCCGCCTATCTGGCGCGCCGCAACAACGATGCCGAATGGGGCGAGGAGGAGCACGAGGAAGACAGCGGCGGCGGCGGGGGCTTCGGCCTTGGCGGTCTGCTCGGCTCGATCATCCCGCGCGCCGCAGCCAAGCAGGCCGAAGATTTCGACGACGACGAATTCGCGGACATGGAGCTGCCCGAAGGCCTCGTGGAAGGCCCCGAACTGCCCGAGCCGGACCTGACGGGGGCCGAGCATCTCTTCGCGAAGAAGGGCAAGGCCAGCGCCGCCCCGCCGACCGATCGCGAGGCGATCAACCATGAGGTCAACGCCCGCCAGCAGGCCCCGCAGCCTTTCGAGGGCGAGAACGCCGCCGCGCCGGTGGGTCGGCTGGTCAATCCCGTCGATGCGCCGTCCGAAAGCGGCGAGCCGGGCACGGTCGTGCAGGCCTTCGACGCATTCGATCCGCTCGCGGGCCAACCGGGATTCGAGGAGGATATCGAGCACCGCCCGCTCTACGGCAAGCACGTGCTCGTTACAGCCGGACCGACGCATGAACCGATCGACCCGGTGCGCTATCTCGCCAACCGCTCGAGCGGCAAGCAGGGCTATGCCATCGCTGCTGCCGCCGCCGCCGCGGGCGCCAAGGTGACGTTGGTGTCCGGTCCGGTGAATTTGCGCACGCCTTTGGGTGTCGATCGACTCGATGTCGGCAGCGCGCAGGAGATGGCAGATGCGGTTCGCGGCGCATTGCCCGCCGATGTCGCGATCATGGTCGCGGCAGTCGCCGACTGGCGCCCGCGCGATTTCCACGAAAAGAAGATCAAGAAGCGCGGTAACGCCCCGCCTGCGCTCATCCTGTCGGAAAACCCAGACATCCTCGCCAGCGTCGCGGCGAGCGAGAAGCGGCCCGAACTGCTCATCGGCTTCGCGGCGGAAACCAACGACGTGGTCGACAATGCCCGCAAGAAGCGCAAGTCGAAGGGCGTCGACTGGATCGTCGCCAACGATGTGTCGGGCGATGTCATGGGCGGGGACGACAACGCGGTCCACCTTGTGCGGGAGAACACTGTCGAGCAGTGGGAGGCGATGACCAAGCAGGATGTCGCCATGAAGCTCGTCACCCAGATTGCCGAACGGCTGACCGTCGATGCCTGAGGGCGCGGCGGGCCGCGTGCCGGTGCGGATCAGGCGGCTGGACAATGGCGAGGGGCTGGCATTGCCCGCCTACGCCACCGACGGCGCGGCGGGGATGGACGTGCTCTCCGCCGAGGACGTAACGCTCGCGCCCGGCGCGCGGCACGCGGTTGCTACCGGCTTCGCCCTTGCCATTCCCTCAGGCTACGAAGTGCAGGTCCGCCCCCGCTCCGGCCTCGCTTTGAAGCATGGCATCACGCTCCCCAACACGCCCGGCACGATCGACAGCGACTATCGCGGCGAGTTGAAGGTGATCCTCATCAATCACGGAACGGAGGACTTCGCCATCGCGCGCGGCGACCGGATAGCGCAACTCGTCCTCGCACCCGTCACACAGGCGCAGTGGGAAGAGGTCGACGATCTCGACGAGACCGCGCGCGGCGCAGGCGGTTTCGGCTCGACAGGGGGGCATGCGAAGCTCTAGCCCGCTTGTCGTGCGGCCTTCAGGAACAGCCAAGAGGCGGCGCTCCACAGCGCGGCGAAGACCGCGAGGATGCCCCATTCAAACCCGTGGCCGGGCATGACTTGGGTCGCGATGGTGCCCATGACGAGCTGCGAAACGGCGAGCACCGCGGTCACCTTTTGCAAGCCCGCCGGGCGGAAGCGGAGCAGCGCGGCTCCGGCGATCCCCGCGATGATGAGGAAGAAGAACCCGACATTGAGCGGCTCGTCTTCCGCGCCGATGATGCCGACGGCCGCGTTGGACCACAAGGTGAAGAACGACGTCGCACCAGCCAGCGCAAGGCCGAGCCGCGCAGGCGCGCTGCGCGCGCCGTGCAGCGCGAACTCCATCGCACCGCCGAGAAAAATCAGAAGCATCGCAGCGAAGACGAAGTCGCTGCCGGTCCAGTTCACCTCGCTCGTAACCTGCATCGCGAAAGCAGGGATGAGGAGCAGGGACAGCAGGCTGCCCCATCCGGCGATTCGCCAGCCATTCAGGACGGTAAGAGATTCGTGGGTCACATCATGTTTCCTTTTGTGTTTTCGATGCCTGTTTGTGTGCCGAACCCTGCGTGAGCGGCATGAGCAATATGTGAGGAATGGCTGAAAACCTTGCCGCGCGGGCCAAGGCGCGCTCTATCCGTCCGCGCATGAGCGACATCGCCGCCACCTACCGCTTCGACGCGTTCACGCTCGACACCGCCGACCGGCGGCTGTGCCGTGACGGCGTGCCGGTGGAGCTCGGGAGCCGCTATTTCGACGCGCTGGTGCTGCTGGTGGAGGAGCGCGGCGGGCTGGTGTCCAAGGAGCGATTCATGGACGAAGTGTGGCGTGGCATCCCCGTCACTGACGAGGCGCTCACCCAGTGTATCCGCACGCTGCGCCGCGCGCTGGGCGACGATGCCGCCAATCCGCGTTTCATACGCACCGTGCCAAAGCACGGATACCGCTTCGTCGGTGAGCTTGAGGGAGAGCCAGAGTCGGTCGAGCAGCCGCCTGCAAATGCACCGGTGCGCTATGCGCTCCCCTCGCGGGTCGTCGGGGCCTGCACGCTGGCGGGGCTGGCGGCGGGCGTGCTGGGTGGAGGCTTTTACGGGATCGCGGCGAGCGACGGGCAGGCGCTGATCCTCGCGGCGATGATCGGCTGCCTCGGCC
>JBARVT010000288.1:0-16229 GCA_049646405.1 Alteraurantiacibacter sp. | reverse complement strand
AACCGGTGTCGCCCATTTGCCCTCCGCTCTCACCGTAGAACGGCGTCTGGTTGGTGAGCACAGTGACGGCCTGCCCGCTATCCGCCGATTGCACCTCCTTGCCATCGACGACGAGCGCGACGACCCGCCCCTCGCCTTCGGTGGCGGCATAGCCGGTGAACTCGCTCGCACCTTCGCGTTCGGCGATATCGAACCAGATTTCGCTGTCGGTGGCGGCGCCCGACCCCTTCCATGCAGCGCGGGCAGCAGCTTTCTGCTGCTCCATCGCGGCATCGAAACCCTCGCGATCGACCGCGATGCCCCGATTGCGAAGCGCATCCTCTGTGAGATCGTAAGGGAAGCCAAAAGTGTCGTAGAGCTTGAAAGCGGTTTCGCCGGGCAGGCTGTCGCCCTCGCCCAAGTTTCCGGACTCTTCGTCCAGCAAGCGCAGGCCCTTTTCCAGCGTCTGACGGAATCGTGTTTCCTCGCGTTCCAAGACTTCACCGATCAGCGCCTGCGCACGGCCGAGTTCGGGATAGGCCTGTCCCATCTCGCCAACGAGGGTCGGGACGAGGCGGTGCATGAGCGGCTTTTCCGCGCCGAGCAGGTGCGCATGGCGCATGGCGCGGCGCATGATACGGCGCAGCACGTAGCCGCGCCCCTCGTTGGAAGGCAGCACGCCGTCGGCGATCAGGAAGCTGGTCGAGCGCAAATGATCGGCAATAACGCGGTGGCTGGCGATGCTGTCTTCATTCGCCTTGGCCTTCAGCAGATCCTCGCCCGCTTCTACAATGGTCCGGAATATGTCGGTTTCGAAGACGTTATGCACGCCCTGCATGACGGTAGCGATGCGTTCGAGCCCCATACCGGTGTCGATGCTGGGGCGCGGAAGATCACCGACGATCGCGTCGTTCGCCTGCATGTTCTGCATGAAGACGAGGTTCCAGATCTCGACGAAACGATCGCCATCCTCCTCTGGCGATCCGGGAGGACCACCGGGGATATCCGAACCGTGATCCCAAAAGATTTCCGAGCATGGACCGCAAGGACCGTCCGAACCCATTGCCCAGAAATTGTCCTTGGTTGCGATACGGATGATCCGCTCGTCCGGCAGACCAGCGACCTTGCGCCAAAGGGCGCAGGCTTCATCATCGGTGTGGTAGACGGTGACGAGCAACCGGTCGGGGTCGAGACCGAACTCCTTTGTGACCATGCCCCACGCCAGTTCGATGGCGCGTTCCTTGAAATAGTCGCCGAAGCTGAAATTGCCGAGCATTTCGAAGAAGGTCAGGTGACGCGCGGTGTAGCCGACATTGTCGAGATCGTTGTGCTTGCCCCCGGCGCGCACGCATTTCTGGCTGCTGGTCGCGCGCGGCGCGGGTGGGGTTTCGACGCCGGTAAAGACGTTCTTGAACGGCACCATGCCCGCATTGACGAACATAAGGCTGGGATCGTTGTAAGGGACGAGCGGCGCGGACGGCACGACCGCGTGTTCGGAGGACGCGAAATAGTCGAGAAAGGCGCGGCGAAGGTCGTTGGTCGAGTGCATGGGGTGCGAATTAGGCGCTGCGCGGCTTTGCGACAAGCGCATTGCGCCGCTTATGCAAAGCGAGCGGCTCGATAAGCGTCACGCCCTTCGCGCAGTAACGATCCATGCGGCGGCGGGCAGCGCGACGATGCCATCGTGGTCGTGTCGCTCGGCCAGCCTGCGGATACGATCAAATAGGCGTTCGCGCGCAAGGACATCCAATTCGGAAGCGGCGCGGGCGACAGGGCCGATGCGCTGCCAGTAGGCAAGCGCATCGGACACGGCGTCTTCCCCCGCTCCGGCGATCATGGGGAAGTCGAAAGGCACGAGCACTATGTCGGTCCAGCCGGCATTGGCGAGGATCGAGCATAGGTGATCAGGGTCTGCAAAAGCAAACGGGCCTGGCGCGGTGGCATCTGCGGTATCGGGAGGCTCGGGCAAAAGGCGCATAACCTCGCTAAAGAACGGGTTCTCGCTTCGTTTCCTGAAGCAGGAAAACAGCATCCCGGAATCCGCGGCGCATTGTTTTGCCAGGTGCGCGAAGGCGTCGGCCGGCTGAGCGAAGAACATGACGCCGTGACGCGAGACGACGAAGTCTGGCGCGGACGCCCTGTCCGATGTCCACCGTGCAGCATCAGCGCATTCGAACGCGACATTCGCCAACGACGCGGAACGCTTTTGCGCGACGTCGATCAGGGCATCGGAAACATCGATCCCGTTTACCGTCGCATCGGACCGGCCCCGCGCGATAGCGAGCGAGAGTTCGCCAGCACCGCAACCGACATCTATAACGCGGCGGAATGCGAATTTACGCGTATCGGCAAGCAGGCGCTCGGTCAGCTGGCCGAAGCTGCGGTCGGTCCGGCGCCATTCTTCGGCCCACGCCTTGCCGGTGCGGCCCTGCCATTCGCTGATATCAGTCATCATGCCCCCTCGCGTGATGAAGATGCAGTAGCAAGGCAATGGTATAAGAAAGGCAAATGCGAAGAAGCCGGCGGTAGCGGACGGGCATCCGCGCTTCGCCGGCTCCGGTTTCGCAAGGTGTTACAGGTCTTACACTGTACCAAGGACGAAAAGCGTCCCGGCGCACACCTTCTTGAGGATCAGTCTTCGGGCTCCGCGTCCGGGCCTGTCATCATCTCCTCGGCGACCTCATCGGTTTTGCCGCGGATTGCGGCTTCCAACTTGGCGCACATCTCTGGATTCTCTTTCAGGAAGGTCTTGGCGTTTTCGCGCCCCTGGCCGATGCGGACGCTGTCATAGCTGAACCAGGATCCGGACTTCTCGACAATTCCGGCCTTCACGCCGAGATCGAGGATCTCACCGATCTTGGAAATACCCTCGCCATACATAATGTCGAATTCGACCTGCTTGAACGGCGGGGCGACCTTGTTCTTGACGACCTTCACGCGAGTAGAGTTACCGATCACCTCGTCGCGATCCTTGATCTGGCCCGTGCGGCGGATATCGAGGCGGACGGACGCGTAGAACTTGAGCGCGTTGCCGCCGGTCGTGGTTTCGGGATTGCCGTACATCACGCCGATCTTCATGCGCAGCTGGTTGATGAAGATCACCATGCACTTCGAACGGTTGATCGAACCCGTCAGCTTGCGCAACGATTGCGACATGAGGCGCGCCTGCAGGCCGACATGGCTGTCGCCCATCTCGCCCTCGATCTCTGCACGCGGCACCAGTGCGGCAACCGAATCTACCACGAGGATGTCCACCGCGTTGGAGCGCACCAGCGTATCGGTAATCTCGAGCGCCTGCTCACCCGTATCGGGCTGCGATACGATCAGCTCGTCAATATCGACGCCCAGCTTCTTCGCATAGACCGGGTCAAGCGCGTGCTCGGCATCCACAAAGGCCGCCGTACCGCCCGCCTTCTGCGCCTCTGCAATGGCATGGAGCGCCAGCGTCGTCTTCCCCGAACTCTCCGGCCCATAGATTTCGATGACGCGGCCTTTGGGCAGACCGCCGATGCCGAGCGCGATATCGAGGCCGAGCGAGCCGGTGGAAATCGCCTCCACATTCATCGCTTCCTTGCTGCCCAGCTTCATCGCCGAGCCCTTTCCGAAGGCGCGGTCTATCTGCGCGAGTGCGGCGTCCAGCGCCTTCTGACGGTCCACGTTGGATTCCTTTTCAACAAGCTTCAGGTTCGCACTCGCCATGACATGGGCTCCATCACTTCGCTAGGGGTCGTGTTTGTTTCTTCAACAGCACCCATGTACCCACTTTGTTCCATGAGAACAAGAGCGGAACGAAACATTTGTCCGAAAGTGGGTGAACGCGTCACGAAACCGAATCGCGCCGCGCGCCCTTGCGCATGACTTCGCCCACCTTTTCCCCGATCTGCTTCACGCTGAACGGCTTGGGGATGAAGTACATCGCGTCGATGTCGATCTCCCCACGCAGATGTTCTTCGGCATAGCCCGACATGAACAGGATCGGCAGTTCGGCGCGTGTCTTGCGGATATCTTTCGCCATGGCCGGGCCGTCCATGCTCGGCATCACGACATCAGTGACGACAAGGTCGAACTTGTCGGGATCGGAGGCAAATTTATCGAGCCCCTCGTCCCCGTCGCTTGCAGTGACGATGGTGTATCCTTCGCGCTGCAAGGCGCGCTCGGCCACTGCGCGGACCATGTCCTCGTCCTCGACCAGCAGGATGCAGCCGCCTCCACTCCATTCGCGCTGGCTTTCTTCCACCTCGGCCTTGTTGAGCTCTTCCTCTGTGACGTGGTGGACGGGCAGGTAGATGGTGAAGCGTGCGCCCTTCACCTTGCCGTCCGGCCCCTTGGCATTGCTGGCGAAGATGAAGCCGCCCGACTGTTTCACAATGCCGTATACAGTGGAGAGACCGAGGCCCGTACCCTTGCCCTGCTCCTTCGTGGTGAAGAACGGCTCGAACAGCTTGCCCATGATCTCTGCCGGGATGCCCCCACCGGTATCTTCCGCGATGAGCACGGTGTAATCGCCCGCCGGGATGATCTCGCTGCCCATGCGGCGAATGTCCTTCGCCTCGACCCGCCGCGTGGCAAAGGCGAGCGTGCCTGCCGCACCTTCTCCGCCGCCCGCGCTCTGGATCGCGTCGCGGGCATTGACGGCGAGGTTGACGATGACCTGTTCGAGCTGGCGCGGATCGGCGCGCACCGGGCCAAGATCGCGGTCGTGCCGGACCTTCAAAGTAATCTTCGCGCCGAGCAGGCGTTTGAGCAGCTGGCTGACTTCGGAAATGATATCGGGCAGCTGGATCGTCTCGGGTTGCAGCGTCTGCTGGCGGCTGAAAGCGAGCAACTGGCGCGTCAGGCTGGCGGCGCGGTTGGAGTTCGCCTTGATCTGCTGGATGTCGTCGTAATCGCTGTCGCCCGGCGTATGGCGCAGCAGCATCAGGTCGCAATAGCCGATGATGGCGGTGAGCACATTGTTGAAATCGTGCGCCACTCCGCCCGCAAGCTGGCCGACCGCCTGCATCTTGGTCGCCTGCGCCACCTGTCGTTTCAGCCGCGCTTCCTCCGTGGTATCGGCGAGGCTCAGGAGCACCGCCGCCTCGCCCAGTCCGCGTACCCCGGCAAGGCCCATGCTGACCGGCTCGTCCGGGTCGCCGCGCAGGCGCACCGCGATGTCGCCGCTGGATGCTGGCCCTTGCCCATAGCGACGCACCGCGTCGGACATCGCGGTCTTGTCGCGAGGCACAACGATGTCCCCGGGATAAGGCGGCAGGTCGCCTGCCCGCTCCAAGCCGGCGGCGCGACGGAAAGCGGGGTTTGCGAAGAGGAAATGCCCGTCGCGATCCGTCGTGGCGAGTCCGAGCGGGAGTTGCTCCAGCAGCGCTTCGAGTTGTGCGGCCTGCCCTTTTGCTTCCACCCCGCTGCCGCCGATGCCGATCCCCGCGTCGATCAGCAGCATGAGCGAGGGTGCCTCTGCCGCCGCCTTGCCCGGCACAGCTTCGCGCGCCACTTCTTCCGGATCGGCAAGCGGGATCTGCACCAATGTCTGCGGCGATCCCTTGCGACCCTCGCGGGCGAAATAGATGCGCTCGCGCTCGTCCGTGCGCAGCAGCTGGACAAATTGCTGCCCTGTCATCCGCGCCGCCTCGTCCCCGAAAGCGCGGCGCGCGAGCGCGGGATTGCCCGCACGGATCATCCCGTCGGGAGAGACAAGCGCGACAGTGATCCCCGCCGCGCCCAGCACCCTGCCGAACAGGCCGGTTATATGCTTACCGATAGCCGCGATGGGTTCGCTGCGCACGACCGGGCGGATGCGCCAGACGAGGTAGTCGTCGGCCCGCCCTGCCCTGACCGCGCTCGCTGTCCAGCTCTGGTCCTCGTCGGCGATGGTGACGGTATCGCCCTTCCCGTCGCGCCAGGCGGCACGGGCGAGGCGGGCAAGCTGGTCTGCACTCGTCCCGTCGACCGGCAAGGCAGGCGGGCCGTTGCTCGATCCGAACCACAGCTCGAACGCGGCATTGGCGCAGACCAGGCGATTAGCTCGGTCGGTGATGGCGACGGCGAGGTCGGGCTGCTCGATGGCGGCAACGGTGACCGACCAGTCTGGCGCGTCGACCGTATCGCTCGCTATTCGGCGAGCCGGTGTCCGCGCAGCGATAAAGGCGACAAGGCCGAGCACCACCAGCCCGCCAGTGAAGGCAAAGGTAAGGACGGCGTTGCCCCCCGCATACTGGATCAGCGCCACGCTGGCGAGAACGGCGGCGGCCACCACAAGCCCGTCCACCACACTGCGCGATTTCTGCAATTCGGCGAGATTCATTTCGCGCGGCGTAGCAGCTTGCGATGCCCCGGTCGCCTCTCCCATCGGCGGGCGACGAGCAGCCTCCACAGGAAACTGGTGACGAGATAGCCGATAGCGGCGCTCAACACGCTCAGCACCACGAAGCCGAAAGCCGTGACGCCCGCCGTCTGCAACCACCAGCCAAATTCGTTCCACCAACCCTGCTCCAGCGCCTCTTTCGCGCTGCCCATCGTCGCCGGGTCGACCTTCAACGTGAATTTGCCGACCTTGTTCGCGACGACCAGCCAAAAGGGCACAGTGAAGGGGTTCGTCACGAAAGTGATGACAGCGGCCACCGGCACATTCGCCCGCGCCGGCAAAGCGAGGAAGGCGGCAAGGAAAATCTGGCCGAGCGGGATGATGAACGCGGCGAACAGGCCGAGGGCGGCACCGCGCGGCACAGAACGGCGGGTGAAGCGCCAGAGCTCCGATCGCAGGAAGCGATGCGCGATGGGCGCAAGCCAGCGATTGCGGGCCATCTCGTCTCGCTCCGGCATTTTCGGCATCTTCGCCGAAAGCCACTTTATCGCTCGATTTGCCATCGTCCTCTAGGCCCCGCGCCCTACACTGTCGGCGCGCGATTTCCAGATGGGAATAGACCGGCGGATGACAATGTCCGCTTAATCGTTCGCGTCACCCTTTTTCGCGCATCAGCCGCGACTTGTCGCGCTGCCAGTCGCGGTCCTTTTGCGTCTGGCGCTTATCGTGCGCCTGCTTGCCCTTGGCGAGCGCCAGTTCGACCTTCGCCCGCCCGCGCCCGTTGAAATAGATGGAAAGAGGCACCAGCGTCATGCCCTTGCGCTCGACCGCGCCGAACAGCTTGTCGATCTCCCGCGTGTGGAGCAGCAGCTTGCGCGGCCGCTTGGGCTCGTGATTGTTGCGGTTGCCGTGACTGAATTCTGGAATAGTGGCATTTACGAGAAACACCTGTCCGTCGCGCACCTCGGCATAACTTTCGGCGATCGAGCCTTCGCCGCTGCGCAAGCTTTTGACCTCGGTGCCCTGTAACGCGAGACCCGCCTCGAACGTGTCCTCGATATAATAGTTGAACCGCGCCTTGCGGTTCTCGGCGACGACCTTTTGCTTGTCGAAGGTAGCGGGTTTGGGGCGGGCCATTGCGATGCGATGTAGTGGAGGGCGCGAGCGGATGCAAAGGGGCGGGTCGAAACCGACGAATTTGCCATTGCGTTAATCTGTGCTCGACGAACAAAAGGATTATGTTTCAATAGGTTAAGATTAAAAACCGAAGTTGACATTTCGCCAGTAAAACCCGCCGGGCTTGCCTGTCTCATCTCCTTGCATCCGTTCGACGGCACCACTTCGCTTTTAGGAAAGTCTTATCGCACCACGATGGAGCCGCTCATGCCGAGAACCGAATGGCCCAGATGCGTGCAATCGAGATCGTAGCCGCCTGCCGCCGGCACCAGCCGTATCTCGACCGTCTGCCCGCCCGCAACCTCGACTTTGCCGTCTGCAATTACCACCGCATCGCTTGCCGCGACCTGCGCCGCCTCGAAAAACCCGGGGGCCGCGAAATTGTGTCCGCCGCCCGACGCGCTCGTGAGCGCCAGCACCATCGGTCGTCCGGCGACAAGGTGCAGCGTATTGGGCGCGAAGGAAAAGTCGTCCAGCACCACCTCGACACGTTGTGCATTCGCGAAATCAACGGAAGCGGGCGCGACCTGCGGAGCGATGCTGCGCGAGGTAGCGCAGGCGGCCACCGACAGGGAAAGAGCGAGAGCGAGCGGGAGCAGGACGAGATGTTTCATGCAGGTTCAACGCGCGACACGCCGCCGGGGTCCGGCAGCAAACGGCTTGCCAGCGCCCGCGCCAGCCCGCACAGATTGCCTGCATGGACGAGGACATTTTCGAGATCGGCGGCATTGCCATCGCACGACAGCAACGCCAGCGGGTCGCGCTTCCCGTCAGCCACACGCTGACCGGCATTTCGGCAAACCTCATGCTGGAGGTGATCCGCGGCGTGCGCCCCGGCCCGATCGTCTTCGTCTCTGCCGCGATCCACGGCGACGAGATCACGGGCACCGCCATCGTCCAGCGTCTCGTCCGTCACCTCAGCCCGGAGCAGCTTTCGGGCACGCTAATCCTCGCGCCCGCGGTTAATATCTACGGCTTCATTGCGCAGAGCCGCTACCTGCCCGACCGCCGCGACCTAAATCGCAGCTTTCCGGGCAATCCCAACGGCTCGCTCGCCTCACAGCTGGCGCATTGCTTCTTCGATAACGTAATCTGCCGCTGCTCGCTCGGCATTGACCTGCATTCGGCCGCCGTGCACCGTTACAATCTGCCGCAAATTCGCGTTGCCGAGGGCGACGATAAGTTGATCGAACTCGCCACCGTGTTCGGCGCGCCCATCGTGATCGAAAGCCCCTTGCGCGGGGGTTCCATGCGCGCGCTGGCGCATGAACGGGGCACACCGATGCTTTTGCTCGAAGCGGGCGAGGCGCTGCGGTTCGATCGGTTTTCCAGCGAAGTCGGCACGCGCGGCGTGTTGCGCGTGCTGGCGCATCTGGACATGATCGACGGCGACGACAGCATGGCCGCCGTCCCCGCGCCCGGCCGGTCCAACAGCACTCGCTGGGTACGCGCGCCGCGCGGCGGGGTGATGCACCGGCAGCGTAAATCGGGCGACATGGTGCGGATCGGCGAGACCCTCGGCAGGGTGGGCGGCATCTTCGGGGAGGATGCGAAAAAGATCATAAGCCCAATCGACGGCATCGTCATCAGCCACGCGACGCTGCCCATCGTTTACCAGGGCGACGCGCTGTTCCACATCGCCGAGGTCGATCACCCCGAACGCACCGGCCGCCGCATCAGCTCGCTCGAAACCGCGATCCGCACCAATGCACCCGTCGGCCCCGCCCGCCCGATGATGGACGAGGACGAGGTGGAAGAGATGGAAGGCGACGGCGAGGTGACAGACGCGGATGCAGTGCGCAAGGCGCGCGACTGAACGCTACTGCAAATCCTCCGGCAGGGTCGGCGTGTTGAGGATGCCGATGAAACGGTCCCAGCGGGTGGGCATGTCGGCATTGCCGCGTTCGACGTAGTCGCCGACCAGGTCCTCCCCCAGCCCGTAATTGACGATGTAGCTGCGATAGGTGTCGAGGAAGCGGAGCGACTGTTCCGCTCCTTCGCGACTCGTCAGCCGATAGCGCATGAGATTGGCGATCACCTGTTCACGCGGCATCGTACCGTCGAGATAGCCTGCGGCGATGGTGTAATAGGCGGGCTGGAGCGCGTCGGTCGCTTCGGTCAGCGCATACCAGTCGGCGATCCGGCTGGCATCGATCCCGGCAATGGGGGCGAGCACATCGCGCTCGAACGCCATCTGCGTCTCGCCCGGAAAGGCCAGCTTCACGCCGTATTCGGCGCTGCCTTCGGCGATGATAGCGCGCGGGGAATAGAGCGGCATCAGCGTATATTCGATCTGGCCGAGGCGGTTGACGCGGTCGCGTTCGAGCACTGTCGAATAAACGTGGTGGCCGGGATATGCCTCGTGGCAGCCGACATCGGTCGCGCGGCGCAAATTGATCGGTCGCTCCGTGTTGATCTCGATCACCGAGTGATAATCGCCCTGGTAATAGTTGAACCCGCCCCACGGCTTGTCAGTGACGAGGCTCAATGTGAACCGCTCGCCATCGGGCATGGCGACATGCGGCAAAGTGCGATCGCGGCATTCCTCCACCGCGCGGTCGATCACGGCGCGGGTGCGATCGACGGGCACGGTAAACTGCTCGGAGAAATTGCCGATCCGGTCACCGAGCGGGCCTTCGCCGGGCACCAGTTCTTCCAGTTCGGCGAGGATCGGGTCGAAGGAGGAGAGCGCGGGCAAGTCGGGCCGCACGCCAAACAGGCCCTCGGCCTCATCCTGGAACGGGATGACCTCGCCGCGCAGCATACGCAGCCGCACCTGCGCGGCAGCAAGCAGGACGCGCAGGTTCTCGACGCGCTCTTCCTCCACGCTGCCGGGCGCTGTGCCTAGCTGCGCCAGCGTCGTATCGAGCGCCAGCACGCGCGATTGCAGCATCGGCAGGGTGGTGGCATTATCCGCTGCCTCCGCCGCGGTCTTCAGCTCCTCCGGCCCGTAATAGGCATCGACATAGCCCGGATCCTTCTCCCCGATAGCCAACTGCACCGCGAGATATTGCCGTGCGAGGTCGTCGACCGACGGCTGCGCGATGTTCGGCATGGTCGAACACGAAGGGAGTGAAAGCGCGGCAGCGGCGAGGAGGAATTTGGGATTCATCGTCAATCGGTCCTTTATGTCGTCACCCCAGCGCAAGCGGGGATCCAGCTGGATTCCCGCGTGCGCGGGAATGACGAATGCTTATGTGAGTCCGGCAAGATTCATCGCCTCGTCCACCGCCGCCTTCGCCGCGTCGGAGCATGGAGCAATCGGCAGGCGGGTGTCGGAGGCGAACCAGTCGAAAAGTTTGCTCAAGGCATATTTTGCTGGTGCGGGGCTGGCGTCGGCGAACATCGCGCGGTGGAGCGGGTAGAGGCGCTCGTTGAGTTCGCGCGCGGTCTCGAAATCGCCTTCAGCCGCGGCCGCGTGGAAATCGGCGCAGAGTTTCGGCGCGACATTGGCCGTCACCGAAATGCAGCCCACCTGCCCCAGAGCGTAACCCGCCAGCACCAGCGGATCGTCGCCCGATAGCTGGCAGAAATCTGGCCCCGCCCCCATGCGCTGGGTGACGACGCGCGACAGGTCGCCGCTCGCATCCTTCAGCGCTACGATCTTTCCCGGAAAGCGGCGGTGCAGTTCCATCACGGTAGCGGGCAGGATGTCGGTCACCGTGCGCCCGGGCACGTTGTAGAGCACAATGGGCAGGTCTGTCCGTTCGGCAAGGTAGCTGAAATGGGCAAGCAAGCCTTCCTGCGACGGGCGGTTATAATAGGGCGCGACGAGAAGCACTGCGTCAGCCCCGGCGATCTGCGCTTCCTTGCAATGCCACAGCGCCGTTCGCGTATCGTTGCTGCCCGCACCCGCGATGACCTTGACGCGTCCCGCCGCCTGCTCTGCGCACACCGCGATGACCTTGTGATGCTCGTCATTGTCAAGCGTCGCGCTCTCTCCCGTGGTGCCGCAGGGCACCAGCGCGGAGGAGCCGCTGTCGATCTGCCAGTCGATGAAGCGGCGGTAGGCGTCCTCGTCGAACGTTCCCCCACTCGTTTTGGCGCAAAACGGAGTCGCCAGAGCCGGAATGGAACCTGTGAACATTGTCGCCGCTCCCGCGTTGTGATTAGTAACGGGGTGAAAAGAGCGTCTTGTCGACACATTCCCGCCCTTGCCTATTCAGCGACTGATAAGGATCGCATCCCCACTATGTCCAGCATGCTTCGAACCTCTTTTTTCGCCCTCGCCGCCGCCACGACCATTGTCCTTCCCGCCACCGCGCTGGCGCAGGCCGCCGCCGACTGGGATCGCAACCGTGCGAGCCTGCGTGCAGAAGGCCCGGGTCGGATGGCGCCGGAAATCCAGCGGTGGGAAAGGCTGTGGGGCGATACGCAGGCGCAGCTGCCGTTCTATCAGTACGCCAATTTCCTGATCCAGAATCCCGGCTTCCCCGACGAGACGACATTGCGCGCCCGCGCCGAGCGGCGTTTGCGCGAGGAATTCGTCGATCCGCAGTTGCTGATGGCCTTCTTTCAGGGCGGGGAGCCGGTGACGAATTTTGCCAAGGCGCATTACGCCATCGCCCTGATGGGCAGCGACCGTGGCGCATCGCAGCGCTGGGCGCGCGAAGCGTGGCGTGGGGGCGAAATGACGCCGACCGCAGAAGCTGCACTGTTCGCGACCTATGGCGGGGCCTTCTCGCAGGAAGACCATGACCGGCGGATGGACGCCTTGCTGTGGCAGCGCGATCCCGAAGGGGCAGAGCGCCAGCTTTCCCGCGTCTCGCCCGACAAGCGCCAGCTCTTCGCGGCACGCCTTGCCATTCTGCAGGGCGGCGACGGGGCGACATCGGCTCCGGGCGCGACGAGCGATCCGGGCTATCTCTATAATCGCAGCAGAAAGCTGCGTCTCGAAGGCTCTCCGCAGAGCGCGGTGCGAATGATCGTCGACAGTCCGCGTCTCTCGTCGATTCCCTTCGACCGTACGCTGTGGATCGAGGAATTGCTCTCCGTGGCGCGCGCTGCCAGCCGCTCCGACACACCGCGCGTCGCTGCGCGCGCGATGGAGGCATTCGAGCCGGGCGAGGACATTTCCGGCTTGGAATACAAACTGCGCGACGATTTTACCTCGCTGATGTGGGCGGGCGGCACCAATGCGCTCTGGCACCTTGGCGACGGAGCGAGCGCCGCGCCACTGTTCTACCAGTACGGCGCCAGCGCGCGCACCAGCCAGACGCGCAGCAAGGGCTTTTTCTGGGCAGGCGAAGCGGCGCGCCGAGCAGGCCAGACCGCGCAGGCGAACCGCTATTACGAGATGGCGGCCCAATATACGGACCGCTTCTACGGCCTGATGGCGCTCGAACGGCTGGGTCGCGGCCTGCCGACCTATGCCGCCGCGCCGCAAGGCCAGCCGACCGATGAGGAACGCCGCGCCTTCATGACCGCACCGATCACCGCCGCCGTGTCCGAAGTGGCGCGCGACGCGCCGTGGTCGACCGGTATCCGCTTCTACCGTTCCATCGCCGACCAGGCGGAAACGGTGGGCGAGCACATGCTTGTCGCCGAACTTGCCCGCGATATCGGGCGGCGCGACCTTGCGGTGAACCTCGCCGATTACGCCGCAGCGGATGGCCATGCGGGCTTCACCCGCATCGGCTATCCGACGTTGCAGACACCACCGGGTGCTAACTGGACCATGGTCCACGCCCTTGCCCGGCAGGAAAGCCAGTTCGCGGAGAACGCGATCAGCCATGCGGGCGCTCGCGGCCTGATGCAATTCATGCCTGCCACCGCGCAGGAAGAGGCGCGCCGCGCGGGGGTGCAGTATTCCGCCAGTGCGCTGATCAACGACCCGCAATATGCGATGCGCCTTGGCTCCAACCATATCGAGCGGCTTATCCGCTATTACGACGGCAGCTACCCGCTCGCTATTGCCGCCTACAATGCCGGCCCGGGCAATGTGAACCGCTGGCTGCGCGAGAATGGCGACCCGCGCCGCACGGGCGACTGGCTGCGCTGGATCGAGGAAGTCGGCTTCTTCGAAACGAAGAACTACATCCACCGCGTGATCGAGAACGCCGTCGTCTACGAGACGCTTTATCCCGAGCGCGCGAGCTTGGGGCGGAGCAGGGATGTTAGCGACTTCCTGCGCTAAACCTTACTTACAGCGTTATAGACGCAAATCGCTCGATATCCTCGATCCTGCCTGACACGACCAGTTCGTCGTCGGGGAAGACGATGGTGTCCGGAACGGCGTGGATGAAATTCTCGCCTTCCCGTTTCACGCCCACGACGGTGACATCGAAGCGCTTGCGGCAATCGCTGGTCACCAACGGCAGGCCGACGACCGGCTCCGGCGCCTTGAGCCGCGCAATGGCGAATTCGTCTCCAAATCCGATGAAATCGAGCAGCCGTTCGTTGAGCAGGCGGGCGACGCGTTCGCCCATCCGCTGTTCGGGAAACACGACATGCGCCGCGCCGGTGCGTTCCAGGATGCGGGCGTGACGCTCATTCGTCGCCTTTGCCCAGATATTGGTCATGCCGAGATCGGAAAGCGCGAGGACGCTGAGCACGCTCGCTTCGATACCGGTCCCGATAGCGACGACGGCAGCCTCGAAATCGGCTATGCCCAATTCCGCCAGCACCGCCGGATTGGTGCAGTCGGCTTCGACGACCCTTGGTTAGATCGGGCGCGAATTGCTGCACGAGCTGCGGGTCGATATCGGCGCCCAGCACCTCATGCCCCATACGCTCCAGCGTCTGCGGCACCTCCGAAACGGCCGAGGCCGATCACGAGCACGGGTTTGCGGGAATCAGCCGACAATAGGGTTCTCCTCCGGGTAGCGATAATGGCGTTCGCGCCGACCCAAAGCCAATGCCGTGGCGACCGTTATGGTCCCGACGCGGCCTACGAACATCAGCAGGCACAGCGCCAGCAGGGCCGTGGGCGGCAGATTGGCAGTGTTGCCGGTAGACAGGCCAACGGTGGAAAAGGCCGAAATGCATTCGAACAGGATGTCGTCGAGCGGCAACGGACTGATCGACGCAACATAGGCCGTCGCGGCGAACACGAGCATGGCAGCAAGCACCGTAACCGAAAGGGCCTGCCGCTCTATACCGGGCGCAAAGCGACGCTGGAACAGCCCTGCATCGCGTCGGCCGAGGATTTCCGAAAGGACGATCGCGGCAAGAACCACGAAGGTCGTCACCTTGATGCCGCCTGCCGTGCCCGCGCTTCCGCCGCCAACAAGCATCAGAAAATAGTTCACAAGGATCGTCTCGTCGTGGAAACTGCCGACAGAAGGTCGGCGTATCGACGACAATGAGGCCGGTGACGGAAACGGCGGAGGTTGCGGTGAAAAAGCCGGTCAGGACGGGTGCGCGAACACCTTCGGCGGTCGCAATCGGCAGGCACAGCACCAGCGTCCCACAAATGATCAGCGCGAGAAAGAGAAGCGGTATCAGCCGAATCGGATCGCGCAGGATCATCGCCCACTCCTTGGCCGGGTCGGCGAGTCTGGTAAATCGGCAAACGTCGCCAAGGCTGGCCCGGCGGCGAATGTCGGGGTAGCGGGGCGCGGTGCAAGCGAACACGAACCCTATCACCCCCGCCGGGCTCGCCGCGCTGAAGGTGCGTTACGACCATTTGCTCGGCAAGGAGCGGCCGGAGATCGTAGAAATCGTCAGTTGGGCGGCGGGCAACGGCGATCGTAGCGAGAACGGCGATTACCTGTATGGCCGCAAGCGCATGCGGGAAATCGACCGCGAGCTAGCCTTCCTCGCCAAGGTGATGAAGCATGCCCGCGTCGTCGACCCGCGCGAGCAGCCGGACACAAGCCGAGTGTTCTTCGGCGCGACCGTCAAAATTGCGGACGAGGACGATACCGAGCGCGAGTTCACCATCGTCGGCGACCATGAGCAGGATGCAGGGAAGGGTCTCGTGGGCTGGTCGAGCCCCATGGCACGCGCCTTGCGCGGCGCAGAAGTCGGCGATTTGCGCACGGTCCGCCTTCCCGGCGGGTCCAGGGAATGGGAAGTGGTGGCGCTACGCTATCCCGAATAGGAAAGGCCCCCGGGCGCGAACCCGGAGGCCTTCGATTTGCAGGCGGCCAAGTGTTACTCCGCCGCCTCGGCGTCCTTGCCATCAGCATTGTCATAATCCTGCGCGAACAGGCTCGGCGTTTTCGCCTCGTCCTCCACACCCGCGGGCGGAGCGAAACCGGCGAGCGCATCGCCCTTCGTCGCGCCTTCGACGAGGCTGCCGAGTGAGGCACCGTTGAGGCCCAGTTCCTTCATCAGCCCGTCTAGCACCGGCGCCTGCGCGCGGTAAGCGAGCGCGGCGGCTACTGCATCGTTGGCGAGGTTGCCGCTGCCACCGCCGACGCTGGTGGAGCCGTTGGCGCCTGCCGGGCCGGTCCGCTGCGTCAGCCCGTCCACCTGCACGATCTTGATCGAGTCGATGGCTTCCATCGGCTTGGCGCTCTCGCGAATGACTTCCGGCAGCACCTTGAGCAAGGCGAGCTTCGTCTGCAGACTGATCTGATCCATCGAAAGGATGTTCGCAGCCTCGTTGACGGCCCGCTGGCCTTCGGCTTCCACTTCGAAGCGCAGCCGGTCGGCCTCGGCGCGCAGCTTGACCGCATCGGCTTCACCCTCGGCTTCGCGGCGCTGGGCTTCGGCACGGTTGACCGCGGCGTGCTTGTCCGCCTCGGCATCGACGCGGATCTTGGTCGCGTCGCGCTCGGCCTGCTTGGCGGCTTCGATCAGTTCGATCTGCTTCTGGCGTTCGGCGATC
>JBARVT010000287.1:0-12505 GCA_049646405.1 Alteraurantiacibacter sp. | reverse complement strand
CCGTAAATCTCGTTGTTGAACAGCATGATCTGCATGTTCACGTTGCGGCGCAGGACATGCATCATGTGGTTGCCGCCGATGGAAAGCCCGTCGCCATCGCCCGTCACCAGCCACACATCGAGATCGGGATTGGCGACTTTCACACCTGTCGCCACGGCAGGCGCCCGGCCGTGGATGGTGTGGAAGCCGTAGCTCTCGATATAATAGGGAAAGCGGCTGGAGCACCCGATGCCGCTGACGAACACGGTGTTCGCCGGGTCGCAGCCAAGCTGCGGCAGCGTGCGCTGCACCGCCTTCAGGATCGCATAGTCGCCGCAGCCCGGGCACCAGCGCACCTCCTGGTCGGTTTCCCAGTCCTTCAGGGTGGTTTCGATCTTGGTCAGTTCATTCATGTCATTTACCCACCGGGCTAGGCAACTGGTCGTCGTTCACCGGAACGCGGCCACCGCAGTGTTCGTCCATGCACTGGCCGATGGCTTCTTCGAGTTCGGCGATGCTGAATGGCTGGCCGCTCGTCTTGGTGAGCGATTGCGCGGGGATCAGGTACTGATCGCGCAGCAAGGTCTTGAATTGGCCGGTGTTCATTTCCGGCACCAGCACGTGATCGAAACCCGCCAGCAAGGTTCCGAGATTGGACGGCAAGGGCCAGATGTGGCGCACATGCACATGCGCCACGTCCATCCCGGTGCGGCGGGCGCGGGTGACGGCCTGGTGGATCGGCCCGTAGGTCGAGCCCCAGCCGACCACCGCCAGCTTGCCACCAGCCTCGCCGAGCTCGACATCTTGATCCGGGATATCGACACCGAGCACCTTGTCGCGGCGGATTTCGGTCATCTTCTGGTGGTTGTCGGGCGAGTAGTCGATGTGGCCGGTATCGGCCGCCTTCTCGATCCCGCCGATGCGGTGCATCATGCCGGGCGTGCCGGGCTTGATCCACGGGCGGGCGCCGCGTTCGTCGCGCTTGTAGGGCAGCAGTTCCTCGCCGCGCGGCTGCGTCAGGAATTCGGCGGGGAAGCGTTCGAAGCTGTCGGGATCGGGCACCTGCCACGGCTCACTGGCGTTGGCGATATATCCGTCGGTCAGCAGCATCACCGGCGTCATGTACTGTACCGCGATACGGCAAGCCTCGATGGCGCACTCGAAGGCGTCGCCGGGGCTGCGCGCGGCAATGACGGGCATCGGCGCATCGCCGTTGCGGCCATAGACGGCCTGGTAGAGATCGCTCTGCTCGGTCTTGGTCGGCAAGCCGGTGGACGGGCCACCGCGTTGCGAATTCACCACCACCAGCGGCAGCTCAGTCATGATACCCAGCCCCATCGCTTCGCCCTTCAGCGCAATGCCGGGGCCGGACGAACTGGTGACGCCAAGCGACCCGGCATAGCTCGCCCCGATAGCGGCGCAGATTGCGGCGATCTCGTCTTCCGCCTGGAAAGTGGTGACGTTGAATTCCTTCAACCGCGCCAGATGGTGGAGGATCGCGCTTGCCGGGGTGATCGGGTAGCCGCCGAAGAACATCGGCAGGTCCAGCAGACGCGCGCCTGCGACCAGCCCAAGCGCCACTGCTTCCGCACCGGTGATCGTGCGATAGAGGCCGGGCGCAGTTGGCACCGGGTCGAGATGCACCTGCCTCAGCGGTCCCGCCAGTTCCGCCGTCTCGCCATAGGCATGGCCCGCGTCAAGCGCGGCGATGTTGGCGGCGGCGATATCGGGCTTCTTTGCAAACTTTGCATTGAGCCAGTCCTTGAGAGGACCGCGCGGCCGGTCGAACATCCACAGCGCAAGGCCCAACGTCCACATGTTTTTGCAACGCAGCGCGTCCTTGTTGCCAAGGCCGAAGGGCTTCACCGCCTCGATAGTCATCGCGCTGATATCGAGCTTCAGCGTGTCGAACTTCGCCAGCGTATCGTCGTCGAGCGGGTTCGCATCGTATTTCGCCTTGTCGAGATTGCGCTTGGTGAACTCGCCCGTATCGACGATCACCAGCCCGCCCATCTTGAGCGATGGCAGGTTCACCTTCAGCGCCGCCGGGATCATCGCCACCAGCACGTCCGGCGCGTCGCCTGCCGTATCCACCTGCCGCGCGCCGAAATTGATCTGGAACGCCGACACACCGAACAGCGTACCTTGCGGCGCGCGGATTTCGGCCGGGAAATCGGGGAAGGTCGCCAGATCGTTGCCCGCCAGCGCGGTGGAGAGTGTGAACTGCCCGCCCGTCAGCTGCATCCCGTCGCCGCTGTCGCCGGCAAAGCGAACGGTCACCGCATCGAGTTGCGAAAGGTCGGGCCGCGCGGGCGCCGTTTGGCTTGCCATATAGTCTTCCTGCCGCGCCTCTCTTTCGGGCGCTATCGTTTGTCGTGGCTGCGACCTAGGTCTGCAACCCGGGCGACACAATCAAGTTTTTCTGTTTCGCGGGCAATAGCTGGCCTTCGAACGTCCACCATCCTAACGCGCATGGCATGAGCAATCCTGATCCCAAACTGTACCGCCCGTGCGTCGGCACGATGATGATCAATGCCCGCGGGGAGGCTTTCGTCGGCAAGCGTATCGACAACAAGGAAGGCGACTGGTGGCAGATGCCGCAGGGCGGCGTTGACGAAGGCGAAGACCTCGACGAAGCGATGTTCCGAGAGCTGGGCGAAGAAACGGGCGTGGGGCGCGAGCATCTCGAGATCGTCGCCCGGATGGAGGGTGAGCTGTTTTACGACTTGCCGCCGGAACTGCATGGTAAGCTATGGGGCGGCAAATATCTCGGCCAGCGGCAGGCGTGGTACTGCGTGCGCTTTACGGGAGAGAATGAAGACATCGACCTAGATGCCTTCGAGCATCCCGAATTCTGCGAATGGAAATGGATCGCACCGAGCCTGCTGCCCGAGCTGATCGTGCCGTTCAAGCGCGAGGTTTACGAGCGGGTTGTGCGGGAGTTCAAAGACAAAATTTGAGGATTATCCCGGGTTAGGTTTGACGCGGCTAGTTCTGCGTGACGCCTTCGCCCGGCGTGACCGCCTCCGCGGTCAGCACCAAGGGTCCAGCGGCAATCGCGCTCGCTAGCGTAGTCGTTTCGAGGCATCGCTCCCCGCACAGGCTTTCCAGCACGGCGAGGTTTTCGCGCGCGGCGCTCAGCGCCCCCTTTTCCACCAGTGCCTCTCCCTCGCCCGCGATGGCGGCGAGGTTTTCGGGGTCGCGTACGCGCGCTTCGCGGTAATAGCGGATCGCCTTGCCCTGCAGCCCGTCGGCCCGCGCAGCTTCGGCGAGGTCGATATAGGCGCGGGTGTAAGCGGGATCGAGCACCAGCGCGGCTTCGAAGGCGTCGATGGCGCCTTGCGTATCGCCTGCCGCCAGCATCGCGCGACCTTCCGACGCCAGCGCCTCTGCCCGCGGATCGGGCAGCGGGCCACCCGCGTAACCGACGCTCGCGCTCATTGCGAACAGCAGCGAGAGGGCGGCGGCGGCGGGTCCGAAACGCATGAGATACTCCTTGAGCCTGGACGGGTGCGAGGCAGAAATGTCGTCCATCACCAGCAGGGTATCACGCCTTTTCTGCACGCGCGATGAAAAATCCGTCGGTGCCGTCGCGGTGCGGGGTGAGGCGCACGCCCGCGCCGTGTGGCGTGCCGAGCGGCAGGTGGGGCGTGGCGGCGCGCCAGCCGGGATTTGCGTCTAGGAAAGAGGACATGCGGTCCATCCCCTCCTCATCCAGCAGTGAGCAGGTGACGTAGGTGAGGTGCCCGCCGGGCTTCACCAGCGTGGCGGCGAGATCGAGCAGCCGCGCCTGCGTCGCCGTAAGGCGGTCAAGCGCATCGGGCGAAAGCCGCCAGCGCGCCTCCGGATTGCGCCTCCAGGTGCCGGTGCCCGAACAGGGCGCATCGACGAGCACATGGTCTGCCCTGCCCTCCCAGTCCGCGAGCGCCGCAGTCTCGCGGCCCGGATCGAGCAGGATCGTCTCGCCGATCTTCGCCCCCGCCCGCTCGGCGCGCGGTTCGAGTTGGGAGAGGCGGCGGCGGTCGGTATCGGCAGCGACGAGCGTGCCTTCGTTGCGCATAGCGGCGGCAAGCGCGAGAGTCTTGCCGCCCGCCCCGGCGCACAGGTCAATCACCGTGTCGCCCGGTTGCGCGCCCACGCCAAGACAGGCGAGCTGGCTGCCAGCGTCCTGCACTTCGATAAGGCCTTCGGCGTAGGCTGGCCAGTCTTCGACCCGCGTTCCGGTGGCGAAGCGCAAGGCATCGGGCAGCGCGAGAGTTTCGCAAGCTTCGGGGAGTTCAGGAACGCCACTTTCGACTTTCAGCCGGTTGATGCGCACATCGAGCGGCGCGCGCTGGAGCAGGCTGTCGGCCTCCTCCTCCGACACGCCCGAGGCGATAAGCCGGTCTTCCAGCCACTCGGGCGCTATTCCGCCAGCCGCGACCGACTCGTCTTCCCGGATTGGTAAAGGGCCGTAGCCTTCGCCGGTGAAAAGCTCGCGCAGTTCCGACCGCTCCTCAGCCAAACCGAGCATCGCCGCGCGACCGCTCGACGGCACCGGTCCGCAAGCTCGGATCGCATCGTAGACCAGTTCTCGGATGGCGCGCTTGTCCTTCGACCCGGCGAAGCGATGGTCGCGGAACCATTGCGCGATAAGCCGGTCGGCAGGTGGCCCGTTTTCGCGCACGGCGGCGATGATGCCGTCGAGCAATTCGATCGCGGCCTCGATGCGGGCTGAGGGTGTCAAAACCCTTCCCATTCGGGGGAGGATTTACCGCGTCGGATAGTTCGGCGCTTCACGAGTGATACTGACATCGTGGACGTGGCTTTCGGAAAGACCGGCATTGGTAATGCGGATAAATTCGCCGCGCTCGGTCAGGTCCCTGATCGTTGCGCTGCCGGTATAGCCCATCGCCGCCTTCACGCCGCCGACCAACTGGTGGACAATGTCGCGCGCCGGACCCTTGTAGGGCACCTGCCCCTCGATCCCTTCGGGTACCAGCTTCATCGAATCCTTGATGTCCTGCTGAAAATACCGGTCCGCACTGCCGCGCGCCATCGCGCCGACGCTGCCCATGCCGCGATAAGCCTTGTAGCTGCGGCCCTGATAGAGAAACGTCTCTCCCGGCGCTTCTTCCGTGCCCGCCAGCAGGCTGCCGACCATCACCGTGCTCGCGCCGGCCGCCAGTGCCTTGGCCGCGTCGCCGCTGGTGCGAAGGCCGCCATCGGCAATGATCGGCACATCGCCTGCGGCACTCGCCGCGTCCATTATCGCGGTCAGCTGCGGCACGCCCACGCCCGCGACGATGCGGGTTGTGCAAATGGAGCCCGGCCCGATGCCGACCTTCACCGCATCCGCACCCGCATCCACCAGCGCCTTCGTCGCTTCTGCCGTGGCGACATTGCCCGCGACGACCTGCACGCTGTTCGACAGCTTCTTCACCCGGTCAACCGCCTCGCCGACGGCCTTGTTGTGACCATGTGCGGTGTCGATGATGATAACGTCGCATTCGGCATCGACCAGCGCTTCGGTCCGCTCAAACCCCTTGTCGCCCACCGTCGTCGCCGCCGCCACGCGCAGCCGCCCGCCCGTGTCTTTCGTGGCATCGGGGTTGAGCACCGCCTTCTCGATATCCTTCACCGTGATGAGGCCGACGCAGCGATTGTCGCTGTCCACCACGAGCAGCTTCTCGATCCGCCGCTGGTGGAGGATGCGGCGCGCCTCGTCCTGCGTCACGCCTTCGCTGACGGTGGCGAGATTGTCTGCCGTCATCAGCTCCTTTACCGGCTGGCGCGGGTTTTCGGCAAAGCGGACATCACGATTGGTGAGGATGCCGCGCAGCTTTCCGCTGCCGTCGGTCACCGGAATGCCGCTGATGCGGTGCTGGTCCATCAGCGCCTGTGCCTCGCCCAGCGTCGCGTCGGGGTCGATGGTGATGGGATTCACCACCATGCCGCTTTCGAACCGCTTCACGCGGCGCACAGCGTCGCATTGCTCCTCGATCGTAAGGTTGCGATGGAGCACGCCGATACCGCCCAGCTGCGCCATGACGATGGCCATTTCCGCCTCCGTCACCGTGTCCATCGCGGCACTCAGCACTGGGATGTTGAGCGCGATGCCGCGCGTCAGTTGCGTTTTTGTGGAAGCTTGCGATGGCAGGATATCGCTTGCCGCCGGACGCAGGAGCACGTCGTCGAAGGTCAAGCCGGTAAAAATGTCGCTGGTGCGTATCTGGGCCATCCGGTCCCCTGTCATATCGCGAGGCGATTCGCCAAGAGTGAATTACCAGAGGACGCGCGCGGAACATTTCCAATGACATGGGGATTACCCCAGAAACGCGCCTTCGTGATGGGGCGAGGCCAAGGGGAGGTTCGAGCGTGCGTCTCAATCCGTTCAACACAGGCAATATCAAGGTCCGCTCAAGCGGTGGCGGCGGCGTGGGCAAGGCGGGCGGCATCGGCTGCGGCACGCTGGTGATCGCGGCGCTCGGCTATTTCATCTTCGGCGCGGACCCGATGCAGACCATCGGCATGGCCGAAGGGGCGCAGCAGCAGACCGCAGGCCCGTCGCAGGCCAACCAGAACGAGCAGGCGATCTGCGCCAGCAGCGAGTATGCGACCGAGGCGTGCAACGCGCTGCAATCGCTCAACGCGACGTGGGCGACGCTCTTCCGCGAACAGGGCATCGGCGGCTTCGAGGAGCCTTATCTCGACCTTCCCTCCGCCCGCACTTTCCGCACCGGATGCGGCACGGGCCAGAGCGCGATGGGGCCGTTCTACTGCCCGGCGGACAAGACGATCTATATCGACACCGCGTTTTACGACCAGCTTGCCCGCATGTCGGGCGGCGGCGGCGATTTCGCGCGCTATTATGTGCTGGCCCACGAATACGGCCACCATGTGCAGAATATAACCGGGCTGGCCGGCCAGATCCGCAGCGTGCAGCAACAAAACCCGCGACAGGCGAACCAGCTCAATGTGCGGCTGGAACTGCATGCCGATTGCTATGCCGGGGCGTGGGCGGGCCGCAATCGCAACTTGATCGAGCCGGGCGACCTGGAAGAAGGCATGCGCGCCGCCTCCGCCATCGGGGACGATACGCTGACCCAAGGGCGTGTGAGCAGCGACAATTTCACCCATGGCACCAGCCAGCAACGCATGGAAGCGCTGCGGCTGGGCCTGGAAACGGGTGACGACGTGCAGTGCGACAATCGCTACATGAGTGCCGGGTAGGACCTAACCGAAGCGGGCGGCGAGCCGCGCAGGCTGCGGTTTGCGATCCTGTTCCTCGCATTCCTCAACGTCCGCATGCGCATGCGTGTCGTTCTCGACATGCACGGCGCGCTGGACGCGGGCGTTGGCGACACGGAACGGCGCGCCCATCGAGACGAACTGCCCGTTGGCGCGGAAGGAAACGCGCGCCCGCGGGGGAGCGGGCGGTGCAGGTGGGGCGGGCGGCGTGACGCGAAAGGACATTCGTCCGGTCAGCTCACGCGATTCGCGCACTTCCTCGATGGATTCCTCGATCTCCTCGATCGCCTCGGCGCGTTCTTCCGCCGTCAGGCCCGGCGTTGCCAGCACCGCCTGCATCGCCGCCTGAAGCGAGCTTTCGAGCGCGACTTCAAGCCCCGGATTGCAGACGATCACCGCCTCGCGTCCGTTGCGCAGGCGCTTGCGCACGACGCCCGACGAACCAGCGTCATCGCAATCGGCAGCGCCCAATGCGACGGCTCTCGCGCGGACGGCTTCGCTGCTCGTGTGGACCAAGCTGCGCGCTTCGGAGGCCTCGGCACGCGCTTCCATGGCGGCGGCGCGTGCTGCACGGCCTGCTTGGTGCCCTTGCTCTCCCATCGCCTGCCCGTAACGGCCCATGACGCGGCCGTATTCGCCCATCAGCCGCCCGTATTCGGCCATATCGCGGCTGTAATTGCTCCCCTCGCGCGCGCGCTCGGCAACGCGGTCAGCCCGCTCGCGGATAGCCTCGGCTTCGGCGAGATAACGCGCGACATCGCTTTCCGGATCGGCGCGGCCACTCGTCCGGTAGGTGCGGCGATAGACATGGCGGTCGCCATCCTCGTCAGTCACGGTCGTCACGACAACGGTGCGCCCGTCCTCGCTTTCGCTAACTTCGACTTCGGGATCGACCTCCGCGTCGGGATCGACCTCGGGATGCGCGTCCGCCCATTCCTGCATGTCCGACCCTGCCTGCGCGTCGACCAGCGGGGCTTCGTCGCTCTCGAAATCGAGCATGTCCGGCGCGGCGTAGCTGATCGAGGCGGTCAGCGGCAGCGCGAGCGCGGTGGTGGACAGCGCTGCAATGCCGAGCTTGCGGCGGCGGCTGGAAATATCGTTCATGGTGAGGCTCCGTAACCGGTGGATGATCGACTTCTCGCCGAGCACCGGACAGGCCATTCCTGTGGCCATCGGAGCCGCCAGCGCCAGGTGCTCGCCGGCGGCAAAGCCCGCAATAACCTGCGCGTAGACAGCGCGTTCAGACCGCGCACGGCCGGCGACGACACGCGCATCGCACGCCGCCTCCTGATCCCTGCGCATCGCTCTCCAGCCCCACCAGGCGAGCGGATTGAACCAGTGCAAAGCCAAGAGCGGCTGGGCCGCCATGTTGGCAAGAAGATCGTGGCCGCGGTGATGCTCCAGCTCGTGCGCGATTGCCATGTCGCGCGCCCGGCTGTCGATCAGCGCCATGAAACTTTCGGGCAGCGCAACGACCTTGTCGCGAATGCCGAAGGCGACCGGCGCGCTGACGGCGGGCGTTTCGACAAGGCGCACCTTGCCCACATCGCCCACGGGCCGCGCATCGGCCAGCAATTCGCGGCGCATCGCGGCGTATTCGCGCGCGCGCCAGTATAGGAAGAATACCGCCCCGCCGAGCCACAGCGCGAGCACGATCTCGGTAAGCCCGATGCCAACCATCGGCGCGGCAGCCATCGCGGCTTCGTTCGCCGCTTCGGGCTTTTCCGACAGAACGAAGACGAGCGGTTCGGCAGCGGAAGGCCCGGCCTCTGCAACGGGCGCGGCGACGACGGACTCGCTCGCCGCCTCGACCGGCTTCATCCACCTGGGCAGCATGATCGGCGGCATGATGAAGCGCAGCAGCGGCAGCAGCCACAGGGCATAGGCGATCTGTGGGCCAAAATAGTCCGCCACGCGGCGGCGTGCCAGCAGCACGAGGCCGATCAGCAGCGAGGTGTAGATGAAGGTATCGACCAGCCAGTCGGACGGGGCGACGCCGGCGAACAGGGCTACCGGCGCGCTCATTTCTTGATCTCCGCCAGCAGGCGCTCGATTTCGGCGATGTCATCGGTCGAAAGCTGCTCGTTCTGGGCAAGATGCGCGAAAAGCGGCGCGGCGCGGCCGCCGAACAGGCGCTCGACCAGCCGCTTGCTTTCGGTGCCGACGTAATCGGCGCGGGCAATTTTGGGAGAATAGAGGAACCGGCGACCATCGGGCTGCGTCGCCAAAGCGCCCTTCGCCACGAGGCGGGACAGCAGCGTCTTGACTGTCGGCATGGACCAGCCGCGTTCCTTGCAGACCGCATCGCACACTTCGGCGGCGCTTTGCGGGCTGCTTGCCCATAGCGCCTCCATCACAGCGTGCTCCGCCTCGCTGATGCGCTCGGGCGCATCACCCGCTGTATTCGTCCCACCTCTGGCCGTCATCGCGTCCTCCCTCAAGTCGCGTATTGCCGTTACGACTACGCTTGTAAACTTAACCGCCTTTGAATGCAAATGTGGCGGCGACGAATGGCGCTCCCAAATCGACGAGTGTATTTTGTCCGGCAATGTGTAACCCAGCGCCCCGATGGCACGAAACGACATGCGACAGAGCCCTTCCGGCGATGCGCTCGACCGTCTGATGGCGGCCGCGCGTGGCGGGGACCGCGCGGCGTACCGGCAATTTCTGGTCGAAGCGTCGAAGCGGATCCGAGCAATGCTGGTGCGCAAGACCGGGGGCGACAGCGAATTGGAGGACGTGTTGCAGGAATGCCTGATCGCCTTGCACGAAAAGCGCCACACGCTCGACCCTGGGCGACCGGTAGGGCCGTGGATGTATGCGATCGCCAATTACAAGCTGATCGATTTCTGGCGCAAGCGCGGGCGAAGCCTGCTGGTGCTGGATGATGAGGCGGACATGGATGTCGCGGCAGACAGTTTCGCCGGGATAGATATCGCCGCGCTGCTCGACGAACTGCCCGAGCCGCAAGCACAGGCGGTCCGCATGACGCATATCGAGGGCAAGACGAACAAGGAGGCCGCCGCTGAGATCGGCATTGGCACCTCTGCCATGAAATTGCGCGTACACCGCGGAATGTTGCGCCTGAAGGAAATTACATCGCAAGACCGTATATGACAAATCTCGACACCCTTCTCGACGACCTGTCCGCCGACGCCGCGCAGCCCGTCGGCGATCATCGCCTGCGCTTTGGCTGGCCCTTGCTGACGGTGGCCGCCCTGTGCGGCATCGGTGTGACCATGGCGCTGGACGGAGCCTTCGCCACCATTGCACGTGACGGCACCGGGCCGATGGCGATCAAGTGGGGCTTTTCGCTCTCGCTGCTGGCACTGGCAGTCAGCACATTGATCGTGTTCGGCAAGCCCGGGCGGCCATGGCGCGTAGCGATGTGGGTGGTGGCGGTGCCGTTCGTGCCGATCCTCGCCTTGCTGGTGCTCGAAACGATTATCGCCGGCCCGCGCGTCTATGGCGACACTTGGGTGCAATGCCTCACCGCGATGCTTGTGATGAGCCCGATCGCCTTTGCCGGCGCCATCTTTGCGACGCGAGCCCTCGCCCCTGTCAATTTGCGCCGCGCGGGGCTTGTCGCCGGACTGTTCGGCGGCGCGGTGGCAATGACGGCCTACTCGCCCTTCTGCCCAGAACGCGGCATGGGCTATGTCGCCGTGTTCTATATTCTGCCGATCCTCGCCATGGCGGGTGTCGGCTGGCTGGCAGGGCCGAAGCTGCTGCGCTGGTAATTCGCGGACCCATCGCCGCTGCGAGGCATTAGCCCTGCATGACCGACACGCCCACGACGCAAGATGTCCTCTCCGCCCCGCAACTGCGCCTGATCGGCAGCGTGGACGAGGCGATGTATAACGAATTCCGCAACCAGCTGGCCGCCGCGCCCACCGAGGGCCTGCTGGTGATCGCCATCACCACGCTCGGCGGCAATCCCGAAGTCGCGCGCGCCATGGCGGACGATGTGCGGCTGATGCGCGATGCCGGGCGTTCCATCGCTTTTCTCGGCAAGGCGGCGGTCTATTCTGCCGGGGCGACCTTCATGGCAGGTTTTCCCGTCAGCCACCGCTTCATGACGGAGGACACCAGCGTACTCATTCACGAGCGGCAGATCGCAAAGACGATCCAGCTGAACGGCCCGCTGCGCAGCTGCACCGACCAGCTGAAGGCCGCGCTCAACGAGATCGAGCATTCAATCATGATCGAGGAACAGGGTTTCCACGCCATCGTCGAAGGCACCGATGTCACGTTCGAGGAGGTGCAGGAAAAGGCGCCCGACAACTGGTACCTCCCCTGCGAAAAGGCGAAGGAGCTGGGCCTGATCGCCGAAGTGATCTGACCCAGCCCCCCATTGTCGCGCGAGTGGCGTCAGGCGACGCTTGCCTCTTCACCACTGCGGCGCGCATAGTGCCAGTCGACATTCCGCGTGCCGTACATGATCCCCGCCAAGGCGGCGAAGAGCAGTAACGAGCCGATGATGAGCGATACCGTCTCCATGCTCAGCAGCACGAACAGCAGCGCGTAAAGCCCTGCCAGCATCGCACCGATAAAGCCCGCCCGCCGCCATGTACCCAGCACCGCCGCGCTATAGGCGGTCAGCAGCCCGATCACCGCCGCCGCGGCAACGATATAGGCGAACGCGAAGCCGATCACCTCGGCAAAGGCGAGCAGCATGACGAAGAACAGCACCAGGCCTGCGCCGGTGAGCAGGTATTCCGCCGTCGCCACTCTCGCGCCCCCCAAGATGTCGAACATCAGGAAGGCGGCAAAGGTGAAGCCAATAAAGAGAAAGCCGTATTTCACCGCGCGATCGACCTGACTGTAGAGATCGACCGGCTCGACCAGCGCGATGTTGAGCGGTTCGGCGCTCTGCGCGCGGGCGACGGGTGGCGGAGGTGCGCCTTCATAGTTCGCAGCTTCGACCATCGCCTCGCCGCGCGTCGAACCGAAATCGCTTGTCGCAATCAGCCGCTGGCCGAGTGCGAGATTGGTGATGCCGGAATAGATCGCGGTAAAGCCCTCGCCCGAAACCTCGCGCTCGTTCGGCAGCGAGCCGCCGGTGAAGCTGGGATGCGGCCAGGTCGAGGTCACGCGCCAGCTCGTATCGCCGCCGCGCGGCACGAAGGCGAGCGAGCGCGCACCGCGCAGGCCGTATTCCCAGCGCACGGCGAGCGGGGTGTTGGCATCCCAGGTGACAGGTGCCGAGAAGCCCGAACCTGCCGTCGCGGCGGGGCCGTTGCCGGGGATGAGTTGGATCGCCTCGTCATTCACGCGCACGCGCGCGCCGTCGGTC
>JBARVT010000286.1:0-5498 GCA_049646405.1 Alteraurantiacibacter sp. | reverse complement strand
CGCTGCGACCTTGCGGCTGGGGAACCAGCGGGAGGCGGCGGACGGGCATTCGCCGGTGCTGGTCCGCTCCGCCGAGCCGACCGACATCGCCGCCGCGCTGCCCGTCGCCGATCCGGCGCGCGATAACGACAATCCACTGAAAGGACCGTTCCGCGCCGAGGTGCTGGAATGGAGTGAGGCCGCCGAAGCGGCGCTCGAACTGGCGCGCATTGCGGGTATCCTGCCCGCCTTCCTCGTCGATCCGGATCCGGCAAGCGAGGCGGTGATGCTGTTCGAAAGCGACATCGAAGCGTTCACTGATCCGCAGCGTCTCGCCATAGCCACCCGCGCGCGCCTGCCCATCGCGCGGGAAGAGGATGCGGAGATCGTCGTTTTCCGAGCGCCCGACGATTTGCGCGAACATGCCGCGCTGGTGCTGGGCGAGCAGTCGTCGGACCGTCCGCCGCTCGTGCGCCTTCATTCAGAATGCCTGACAGGCGACATTTTCGGCAGCCTCAAATGCGATTGCGGCCCGCAGCTCGACGCGGCACTCGCGAAGATGAGCCGCGAAGCGGCGGGGGGCGGCTGGGGCGTGCTGCTCTATCTCAGGCAGGAAGGGCGCGGCATCGGCCTCGTCAACAAGCTGCGCGCCTATCGCCTGCAGGACGAGGGCTTGGATACGCTCGAAGCCAATCGCCGCCTAGGCCTGCCCGTGGAAGCGCGCGACTTCCCGCTGGCGGCACGCATGCTCGATCTGCTCGGCGTCGGCGCGGTCCGGCTGTTGACGAACAATCTCGAAAAGGTCGTCGCGCTGGAGAATGCGGGGGTGCGCGTGATCGAGCGGGTGCCGCACGAACTGCCCGCCAATACGCACAACGCCCGCTATCTCGCCACCAAGCGCGACCGGGCGGGCCACTTGCTGACATGAGGTGGGCGATCCGCGTCGAGCGTGAAGGCGACGCGGCGGCGATCCGCAACGTGGTGGAGCGCGCTTTCGAAGGCCATGAACACTCGGACAGCACCGAGCCCGAAATCGTCGAGCGCCTGCGCGCCGAACGCGAACCCGTGCTGTTGCTAATCGCGGAAGAAGACGGCGCGATCATCGGCCATATCGCCTTTTCGCCTGTCGATATTTCGGACGGTACCATCGGCTGGCACGGCCTCGGCCCTGTCTCGGTCGCGCCGCAGAGGCAGGGCGACGGAGTTGGCAGTTCGCTGATCCGACACGGCCTGCTGCGCATCAAGGATGACGGCGCCATGGGCTGCGTGGTGCTGGGCGAGCCCGCCTTCTACGCCCGCTTCGGCTTCGCTTGCGACCCCGACCTCACCTTTCCCGGCGTGCCGCCCGAATATCTCCAGCGCCTCCGCTTCGGCGGGGCGGAGCCGCGCGGCGAAGTGCGGTATTGCGCAGCTTTCGGTTAGAGCCAGCGCCCGATGGCTGCACCCATGCGGACGGCCTCGCCGGGGCGCAGCGCAGCGTCCCACTCGACGCGGCCCGGCTCAAACAACAGCACCACGGTGGAGCCAAGGAAGAAGCGGCCCATTTCGTCGCCGGCAGCGAAAATGTGCTCGCCCTCGGCAAAGGTGCGCGAGTCGACCCGCCGCGCATGCGCCTGCACCCGGCCGCCCCATACGGTTTCAACACCCGCCACGATCATTGCACCGACCATGACGCTGGCAAAACTGCCGCGCGGCCCGTCGAACAGGCAGGCGAGGCGTTCGTTGCGCGCGAACAGGCCGTCGACATTTTCTGCAGTCACCGTGTTCACGCTGAACAGGTCGCCGGGGACATAGACCGTGCCGAGCAATTCGCCGGCTGCGGGCATGTGGACGCGGTGATAGTCCTTGGGACTGAGATATATCGTCGCGAAACTGCCACCGTCGTAATGGCTGGCTAGGCCGGCATCGCCGCCGAGCAATTGCGCCGTCGTAAAGGCGCGGCCCTTGGCCTGTATAATGCGCCCATCCGCGATACGGCCGATCTGGCTCACCGCCCCGTCGGCGGGGGACAGGACGTATTTTCCGGCATCGGCGAGCGGCCGCGCGCCCTCTTTCAATTCGCGGGTGAAGAAATCGTTGAAGCTGGCATAGGCCTCCGCAGGCCGCGCGGCCTCGCTCATGTCGACATCGTAGGCATCAATGAAGCGGCGGATCAGGCGGTCCTTCAGCCAGCCGGTCTCCGATCCGGCGAAACGTCCGGCAAGGCGCGAGACGGCGTGGTGCGGCAGCGCGTGCTGCAATCCGATGAAAGCTTTCGACATGATCCGTGGTCTTAGCGCAGCTGGCTGTCCTTGGAACCCCGGCGATTGATCGCGGAGTGGCGCACGGCGCTGTCATGGCCGGACTGGCAGGCAACGCAGGTCTGCACGCCGGGCACAGCCTCGCGGCGCTTTTCGGGGATGTCCTCGCCGCATTCACGGCAGTATCGCGCGCTTTCTCCGCGCGGCAGGCGCGCACGGGCGGCGGCCACCGCATCGTTCACGCTGTCGTCGATCTGGTCCTGCACCGCGCCATCGCGCGACCAACCGCCTGCCATCTGTCGTCTCCTCGCCCCGTAAACGAGCGAGGCGACGGGAGCGTTCCGCCCAGCTGGTTCCTAGCGACGTTCGTAGCGCGCGAGCCCGCGACCGAGCGCGTTTTCTCCTACGTCGCCCATGTCTCCCGACCAGTCCGCGACGAAGACTGTGTTGCGTTCCACGCCCGGCGCCAGCCGCGCATCGTTGCCGGTGACGGCGAGCGCGCTGGAATCGTTCGCGCGCCCTTCGGCTGCGACGGCGATGAAGGCCGAGTAATTCTCCTTGTCCTGCCCTTGCACGAACCAGTTATTGCTGATCTGCCCCGCCGCGCCGCCGGGCAGGTCGATCATGTAGTTGGTCGCGCGCCCCGCCGCATCGTCGAAGCTGGAGGCGGCGATATCGACGCGCTCCGCGCGCGATTTGACGTAATGCCCGCCGCGCCCCTGTTCGAACCGGCTGTTGGTGATGCGGACATGGCCGAGCTCGCCGGTATAAACCGAATGCGCGCAGCCGCCCGCTCCCTCGCAGGTGCCGAGGCGGGTAAAGGTCGAGCGGTCGATGATGAGCCGCGCCGCCGGGTCCTGCGCGGTGAGGATGCCCTGCTGGCTATCGCGGAACCAGCTTTCGGCGACAGTCAGATCGCCGCGCTCCATGCGGATGCCCGCGCCGTTGAAATCGGGCACGCGCATGTTCTCGAAGACGAGGCCGGACACCTCCGCCCCGCGTCCGCGCAGCACCAGCGCCGCTTTGCCTTCGCAGGTCACGCCGTCGAACACCGCGCTGCCTGGCTCGCTGGCGAAATAGGATATGATGCCTGCCTGCTGCACCGCGCATTGTTCGTGACGTCCGGGCGCGATGGCGATCGTGCCGCGAGCGTCGCCAATCGCGTCTACCGCATCCTGTAACCGCGTGAACCCCTGTCCCGTTTCTATAACGGTGTAAGGCGCGGGGACGGTCTGCGCCAGCAGGGCGGCAAAGGGAATTGCAGCAATGGCAAGGGCGGCGATGCCGGGCGTCAGCCGCGTGCGGCGACGATGCGGGGCGGGTGAAGCGGCGAGCTGGGTCATGCGCGTGACGCGTAACGAAAAAGGGTTAATGCCGCGTCAAGACCCCTCACCCTTCCGCGGACGGCCCCGGCGCGGGCGCGGGGTGACAGGGACCTCGATGCCGCGCTTCTTCAGTGCCTCGCGGATGAGCACCTCCAGCTCGGCATTCACCGAGCGCAATTCCTGCGCCGCGAGGCGCTCCACTGCATCGTGGAGCGCCGGATCGAGGCGCAGGGCAAAGGCTTTCTTCTGGGCCTGAGGCATGGCGGCTTACTGGTACAGCGAGCCTGCATTGACGACGGGGTTCACGTCGCGCTCCCCGCACAATACCACCATGAGGTTCGACACCATGGCCGCGCGCCGCTCGTCGTCGAGATGGACGATGTTGTCGGCGGAGAGCCTTTCCAGCGCCATCTCCACCATGCCGACCGCGCCCATCACCAGCTTGGCGCGCGCGGCGATCACCGCTTCGGCCTGCTGACGGCGAAGCATGGCCCCGGCGATCTCGCTGGCGTAGGCGAGGTGGGTCAGGCTCGCCTCATCCACCACCACGCCGGCGGGCGCGAGGCGTTCGTTGAATTCGGCCTGCAATTCGGCATTGACGATATCGGGGCTGCCGCGCAGCGTCGTCTCATTCTCTGCGAAATCGTCGTAGGGATGGCGCGCGCCCACGGTACGCAGGCCCGCCTCGATCTGGATGTTCACGAACTCCTTGTAATCGTCGACATCGAACACCGCCTGCGCCGTGTCGCGCACGCGCCAGACGACGTTGCAGGCGATATCGACGGGATTGCCGCGCTTGTCGTTGATCTTGATCCGCTCCGAATGAATGTTGTGCGCGCGGACGTTGACCTTCTTCTTGGCGAGCCAAGGCCAAACCCAGCGGAGCCCTTCCGTCCGGTCGGTTCCGCGATATTCACCGAACAGGGTGATGACAGCGCCCTGGTTCGGCTGGATCATATAGAAACCGATCATGGTGAAGAAGCCAGCCACCATCGCCAGCAGCGACACGGTCAGCAGCAGCCCGAAATCTCCGCTCGCATCGTTCATCCGCATCGCAGTAAAGAACAGCCAGCCGCCGCCGAAAAGCAGCGCCAGCGTCACCGCCAGCATCGGATAGCCGCTATAGCCCTTCGCCGCAGTCTCGCTGCTGCGCACCATCGGGATGTGCCCGTCGCTCATCAAAGTCCTCCTGTTGATATAAATATGATATTATATTTAAATTAAACTATCAGGGAGGGCAAGCGGATTCGGAGAGCGATCAGTTCTCGCGGATAGCTCTGAGGAAGGTTCCGCCATAGGCGGCGAGCTTTTTCTCGCCGACGCCGGGGATCTGCGCCATGTCCGCGAGCGAGGCGGGGCGGCGTGCGGCCATGTCGCGCAGCACGGCGTCGTGGAAAACGACATAGGGCGGCACTTGCGCTTCGGCAGCGAGCGCGCGGCGCAGGTCGCGCAGCGCATCGAACAGCGGATCGCCCACGGGGTTGGGCGCGGCATCGCGGCTGCGGCGGGAACGCCGCTCTCGCTTCGGCGGCAGGACGATCTCGACCGCCTCCTCACCTTTCAGGATCGCGCGGGCATCGCCACCCAGTTCCAGCCCGCCATGTGCATTCGCCATCAGCGCGCCCCTCGCCTGCAAGGCACGGGCGAGCGGGCGCAGCAGCGGCGCGTCCTCCCCCGAAACGATGCCGAACACCGACAGGCTGTCATGTCCCTTCTGTCGCACACGCTCGTCGGCATCGCCCGTCAGTATCTTGGCCAAATGGCCTAGGCCGAAGTTCTGGCCGGTGCGATAGGCGGCGCTGAGCAGCTTGCGCGCGAGTTCGGTCGTGTCGGCGACCTGGGGCGGATGGAGGCAGTTGTCGCAGTTCCCGCAAGTACGCGGCGGGTTCTCGCCGAAATGGCGGAGCAGCACGGCGCGGCGGCAGCCCGGCGTCTCGACAAGGCCAGCCCGCGC
>JBARVT010000285.1:0-13187 GCA_049646405.1 Alteraurantiacibacter sp. | reverse complement strand
GGACTTGGCAGGCCAGTCCGCTCACTCTACAGCCCGGCGAAAGCGCGACACGCCCCGAGAGGATAATCAATCACATGCTCCTGCCCGACACCAAGCGTATCCTGCTGAAACTGTCGGGCGAGGTCATCATGGGAGACCAGGGCTTCGGCATCGACCCGGCCTATGTCTTGCGCCTCGCCGAAGAGGTGAAAGCGGCGAAGGAGACCGGCCTCGAAATCTGCCTCGTCATTGGCGGCGGCAATATCTTTCGCGGCATGGCGGGTGCGGCGCAGGGGATGGACCGCGCGCAGGCCGATTACATGGGCATGCTCGCCACCGTCATGAACGCGCTGGCGATGCAGAGCGCGCTCGAACAGCTGGGCGTGGACACCCGCGTGCAAAGCGCCATCCAGATGGACCAGGTGTGCGAACCGGTGATCCGCCGCCGGGCCGAGCGTCATTTGGAAAAGGGGCGTATCGTCATCTTCGCCGCAGGCGTGGGCGCGCCCTATTTTACCACGGATTCCGGCGCCGCGCTGCGTGCCGCCGAGATGCGCTGCGATGCGCTGCTGAAAGGAACCAGTGTCGACGGGGTGTACGATGCCGATCCCAAGCGCAATCCCGACGCGACCCGTTTCGATACAGTAACCTACGACAAGGTGCTGGCCGACAATCTGAAAGTCATGGATGCCTCCGCCGTGGCACTGTGCCGCGACAATGCCATCCCCATCGTGGTCTTCTCGATCCGCGAAAGGGGCAATGTCGCGCGCGTGCTGGCAGGCGAGGGGGTGCAGACCATCGTGAGAGAGGACCGATAGATGAAATACGAGAAAAGCGACGTCGAACGCCGCATGGCTGGCGCGGTGGAAAGCCTGAAGGGCGACCTGTCCGGCCTGCGCACGGGCCGCGCCAACACCGCGCTGCTCGATCCGGTCGTGGTGGAGGTCTATGGATCAATGATGCCGCTGAACCAGGTCGCCACCGTGAATGCGCCCGAGCCGCGCATGCTGGCGGTGCAGGTGTGGGACAAGGCCAATGTCAGCGCGGTGGAAAAGGGCATCACCAAGGCCAATCTCGGGCTCAACCCGATGTCCGACGGTCAGACCATCCGCCTGCCCATGCCCGATCTCAACGAGGAACGCCGCAAGGAGTTGGCCAAACTGGCGGCTGATTATGGCGAGAAGGCGAAGATCGCGATCCGCAATGTCCGCCGCGACGCGAACGATTCGCTCAAGGAAGACGAGAAGAAGAAGGAAATCTCCGAAGACGACCGCAAGCGGCTGGAGGACGAGGTTCAGAAGATGACCGACAGCCATGTCGCTGACACGGATGCGGCAGTGGAAAAGAAAACGCAGGAAATCCTGACGCAGTGATCGCGGGCCCCTCACCGGGTTTGGCGCATGCCGGATAACGGATACCCCCGCCACGTCGCCATCATCATGGACGGCAATGGCCGCTGGGCGAAGCGGCGAGGGCTGCCGCGTGCGCTGGGCCACAAGGCGGGTGGGGATGCGGTGCGGCGCGTAGTCGAGGCGTCGGAGGCGTTGGGGCTCGAATGCCTGACGCTTTACGCATTCAGCAGCGAAAACTGGAAGCGCGAGGAAAGCGAGATATCCGACCTGATGAACCTGATGCGCCGGTTCATCGAAGCGAATTTGCAGGACATGGTCGAGAAGCGCGTGCGGCTGGCGCTGATCGGCGACTACACCGCCTTCGCGCCCGACATCGTGGCGAAACTGGACGATGCGCTGGAGCGGACTGCGGGCGGCACGCGCACGCTGGCGGTGGCGCTCAATTACGGGGCGCAGCAGGAAATCGCCCGCGCCGCGCGGCTGGCGGCGGACGAAGGCGGGATCACGCCCGACGCAATTGAAAAGCATCTTTATACGAGCGACTTGCCGCCGCTCGACCTGCTTATCCGCACGAGCGGGGAGGTGCGTCTGTCGAACTTCCTGCTATGGCAGACGGCCTATGCGGAAATGTTGTTCACCGATGTGCTGTGGCCCGATTTCGGCGAAGAGCACCTGCGCGCCGCGTGCGAGGACTTCGCGCAGCGGGAGCGCCGCTATGGCGGGCGCTGAGTGATGGACGACACCCTCCCTCCCGAACGCCGGCGCGACCGGTTCAAGGCGTTCTTCAAGAAGGCGGTCACCGTCCCACTGTCGGTGCGCACGAGCGACTTGCCCAAGCGCGCGGCGAGCGCGCTGGTGATGGTCGCCATCGCGGGCACGGCGCTCTGGGCGGGTGGGATCGTCTGGCAGAGCTTCGTGGCGGTCGTGGCAATCGTCGGCCTGTTCGAACTGCTGCGCATCGCGCGGCGTTTCGGCGCGGGCGCGGGCGGCGCGGCGCTCATCATGGTACTGGGCGCGCTCTATATCGGTTGGGCGGCCTACCGGCTGGGCGAACTGCCGCTGTCCGTGGTGCTCGGCGTGGTCGCCATCGTGATTGCGACCGATACCGGTGCCTATTTCTCGGGTCGCGCCATTGGCGGGCCGAAGATCGCGCCGCGCATCAGCCCGTCCAAGACCTGGGCCGGGCTGGCCGGAGGCGCGACAGCGGCGGCGCTGGTGAGCTTCGCATTCTTCCTCTCCAATGTCGGCAGCGATGCGTTCTCGCCAATGGGCCTTGGGGCACTGGCGCTGGGCGCGCTGCTGGCGGTGGTCGCGCAAATGGGCGATTTCCTAGAAAGCTGGCTGAAACGGCGCGCTGCGGTGAAGGATTCGGGCAATATCATCCCCGGCCATGGCGGCGTGCTAGACCGGGTGGACGGCCTTTTGCCCGTGGCCATCGTCTCGGCGGAATTGTGGTATCGGGTGCATCCGTGACCCGCTCCATCTCCATTCTCGGTGCGACCGGCTCGATCGGCGATTCGACTCTCGACCTGATCCGCAGCCAGCGGGACAAGTGGAACGTCGTGGCTCTCAGCGCGAATTGCTCGGCGGAGAAACTGGCGCGGCTGGCGCGCGAATTCGATGTGGATGTGGCCGTGGTGGGCGAGGAAGGGTGCCTTGGCGACTTGCGCGAACACCTCGCCGGATCGGGCGTGGAAAGTGCGGGCGGGGCGGAGGCTCTCGTCGAAGCCGCGCGGCGTCCGGCGGACCTGACTGTCGCCGCCATCGTCGGCTGCGCGGGGCTCGCCCCCACCATTGCGGCTATCGAGCAAGGCAACACTGTCGCGCTCGCCAATAAGGAAGCGCTGGTTTCGGCGGGCGAGGTAATGACCGACAAGGTCGCCGAACATGGCACCACGCTGCTGCCGGTCGATTCCGAGCACAATGCGATTTTCCAGTGTCTGCAGGGCGGGGACATCGCCGATGTGCGCTGGATCACCTTGACCGCGAGTGGCGGGCCGCTGCGCACCAGGTCGCTCGCCGAACTGGAAGCGGTGACACCCGCGCAAGCGGTGGCGCATCCCAACTGGGACATGGGCGCAAAGATCAGCGTCGATTCCGCAACGATGTTCAACAAGGGCCTCGAATTCATCGAGGCGCATCACCTCTTCCCGGTCGGGCTGGATGCCTTGCGCATCATCGTCCACCCGCAAAGTGTCATCCACTCGATGGTTGAATATCGCGACGGCTCGACGCTGGCGCAGCTCGGGCCGAGCGACATGCGCGTGCCTATCGCCTCGACGCTCGCCTGGCCCGCGCGGATGGATACGACCTGCAAGCCGCTTGACCTTGCAAGCATCGGCGACCTCAGCTTCTTCGCGCCGGACGAGGAGCGTTTTCCAGCGACGAAACTGGCGCGAGAGGCAGCGCATGCGGGTGGCGCTGCGCCCGCCGTGCTCAACGCCGCGAACGAGGTGGCGGTCGCCGCTTTCCTCGCGGGTCAGATCAGGTTCACGCAAATTTCGGCAACAGTCGCCAGAACCCTCGACAGCTTCGCGCCGGAAGCGCCTCGCACACTCGACGCCGTCCTCGCCGTCGATGCCGAAGCGCGGGAGCGCGCGAGCGCGGATATGGAGACGGCCTGACTTGGATATCGAGACGCTGCCTTTCTGGATGTATATCCTCGGCTTCCTGCTGATGCTGGGGCCGCTCGTCGTTTTGCACGAACTGGGTCATTATCTCGTCGGCCGCTGGTTCGGCATCGGGGCGGAGGCGTTCTCGGTCGGCTTCGGCAAGGAGCTGGCAGGCTATACAGACCGGCGCGGTACCCGCTGGAAGCTCTCCGCACTGCCTTTCGGCGGGTATGTCCAGTTCAAGGGCGACATGAACCCCGCCAGCATGCCCGACCCGGACCATCCGCCCGCAGCGGACGATTTCCACGCGGCAAAGCTGTGGCAAAAGGCGCTGGTCGTGGCTGCGGGGCCGGCCGCCAACGTGCTCGTCGCCATCGCGATCTTTGCGGCCTTTTTCACATTCATCGGCCAGCCCGTCCCGCCCGAAGGCGCGGACGAAACGGTCATCGCGGAATTCAGCGAACAGTCCCCGGCGCGCGAGGCGGGGTTGCAGGTGGGCGACAGGATTGTCGCGGTCGACGGCGAGCCGATCGGCTCGTATCGCGAGCTCATCATGGCAGTGGCGCTTTATCCGGAGACGGAGCTGGATGTGACGGTCGAGCGCGACGGACGCGACCTGACCATCCCCGTCACCACCCTGTCCGACGAACGGACGGACCAGTTCGGCAATACCGGGCGGTTCGGCGTCATCGGCGTCTACGGACAGCCGGTCATGCCCGATTACAGGCCCGTCGGCCCCATCGCGGCGGTTGGCCTTGCATGGGACCAATGCGTCGAAACGGTCGACATGATGATTACCGGCATCGCCCAGATCGTGACGGGCAAGCGCTCGGTCGAAGAACTTGGCGGTCCGATTACAATTGCCAAGGTTTCGGGCGAGCGGTTAAGCCTCGGCTGGCTTGAATTCGCGACCTTCGCTGCGCTGATCTCACTTAACTTGGCATTCATCAACTTGCTGCCAATCCCCGCGCTCGATGGTGGGCACCTGGCATTCTACGCGGTCGAGGCTGTCCGCCGGAAACCCGCCAGTGCCCGCAGTCAGGAATGGGCCTTCAAGGCCGGCATTGCCGTCGTACTGGCGCTGATGCTGTTCGTGACGGGTTTGGATATCGCCAAATTGCCGCTCTTCGGCAGCTAGGCGGGGAAAGGGCGACGCTTACGGCGCGAATTACCGGATGGTCGCTTGATTGCCGCTACGGCATCGGGCAAGGGCGCGTTTCGCCCCTTGGCCGGAGAAAAGACCGCCATCGCTCGACGGGGGTCGGGCGGGTACAACCGGGTTTCGGGGCGCTGGTGTCGACTAGAGTGGACGGATAATGGCTACCGGAGCACGGACTATCACTGCATCGCATTATGCCGCGGCCCTGCTGGGCTGCACCATGCTGGCCGGTATGCCGATCACCGCCGTCGCGCAGGACACCACGCCGCCACCCGAAGAGGGGGCAGCCGAAACGCCCGCACCCGCGTCGGTCGCGGTCCAGGAAAACCTCATCCGCCAGATCCAGGTGCGCGGCGCGCAGCGGCTCGAGCCGGAAACAATCGTCAGTTACATTCAGCTGCGTCCGGGCGACGTCTATACGGTCGCCGCAGCGGACCAGGCGCTGATCGATCTCGCCGAGACCGAGCTGTTCGCCGATTACTCGATCAATTTCGACTCGACACGCGGTGTGATGACGATCGATGTCGCGGAAAACCCGATCATCAACCGCATCATTCTCGAAGGCAACAAGCGCCTCGACAATGAAGAGATCGTGCCCGAGATCAATCTCGCCCCGCGCCAGATCTTCACCCGCAGCCGCGTGCGCGCCGACGTTGCGCGCATCATCGAACTTTACAAGCGCAAGGGCCGCTTTGCTGCGACGGTCGAACCGCAGATGGTCATGCTGGACCAGAACCGCGTCGACGTTATCTTCGAGATTTCGGAAGGCCCGCGCTCGAAGGTCCGCCAGATCAACATCATCGGCAACGAGGTGTTTTCCGACGGGACGCTGCGCGGCGAGATGATTACGCGCGAGGACAGCCTGTTCGCTTTCCTCAGCTCCAACACCAGTTACGATCCGGACCGGATGGCTTACGACCAGCAGCTGCTGCGCTCGTTCTACCTGTCCGAAGGTTATGCCGATTTCCGCATCGTGTCCGCCGTTGCCGAACTCACGCCAGACCGGCGCGACTTTATCATCACCTATGTGGTGGAAGAGGGAGAGCAATACGATTTCGGCGATGTCGAGGTCGTCAGCCAGCTGCGCGATTTCAGCAGCGAGGCGCTGACGAGCAGTCTTACCGTCAAGGAAGGCGACACCTACAACGCCGAGCTGATCGACGACATCATCGAAGGGCTGACAGAAACCGCCGGCACGTTCGGCTATGCCTTTGCAGAAGTGCGCCCGCGCATCGTGCGCAACGCCGAAGACCGCACGATGGACGTGACCTTCACGATCTCGGACGCGCCACGCGTTTATGTCGAGGCGATCGAGATCAACGGCAACACGCTGACGCAGGACAAGGTGATCCGCCGCGAATTTCGCATCGCGGAAGGCGACGCCTTTTCCAGCCTGCAGGTGCGCCGCTCTACCGCGCGCATCAATTCGCTGGGTTATTTCCAGGAGAATTTCGAAGTCGAGCAGGTCGAAGGCTCCGCCCCCGACCGCATTATCCTGCAGGCCAACGTGCAGGAAGAGCCGACAGGAGAGCTGTCGCTTTCGGCAGGCTTCTCCAGCCTCGAAAGTTTCATCTTCAACGGCTCCATCCGGCAGAACAACTTTCGCGGACGAGGGCAGACGCTGGCGCTCGGCGTCAACTATTCGCGCTTCTCGCGCTCGGGCAATATCAGCTTTACCGAGCCCAAGCTGTTCGACCGCGACATCGCCGTCGGGTTCGATATCTACCGGCAGGACTTCAACAACGGCTATTTCGACCGCGACCGCGCGACCTTCGAGCAGGCAACGACGGGCGCTGGCCTGCGCGTCGGCGTGCCGCTCACCGAATATCTCAGCCTGCTCGGACGTTACACGCTCAATTACCAGGAAATCACGATCAGCGAGCAGCAGTTCTTCCGTGATTTCGACGGCGACGGGACGACCGAGTGCCAGCCGCTCCTGGCGGGCCGTTACCTGTGCGATGCGATAGGCGACCGATTGCAGTCGATCCTCGGCCTGACGCTCAGCTACAACACGCTCAACAGCCGCCTGCGCCCGACGCGCGGCGAAAGCGCTTCGCTCTCGCTCGATTTCGCCGGACTGGGCGGGGATACGCAATATGCCCGCGCTGTGGCGCGCGGCGCGAAATACTGGAATCTGGGCAGTGACTTTATCGGCTCGCTCTCGCTCGAGGGGGGCTATATCTACGGCTATGGCGACCGGGGCGTTCTACTTAACGAGCGCTTCTTCCTTGGCGAAGGGCAGATCCGCGGCTTTGACATTCGCGGTGTGGGCCCGCGTGTCGTGCGGCGGTTCTATGTCGATCAGAACGGCGACCAGGTGCTGACCGAGGACGAGCTTCTCGACCTTGGCAATGAGCGCAACCAGGATGACGCGCTGGGCGGCAATGCCTATTACCTCGCGCGAGGAGAGATCGAGATCCCGCTCGGTTCCGGCGCGCGCGAACTCGGCCTGCGTCCGTCGGTTTTCGTCGATGTCGGATCCGTGTTCGATGTCGATGCGCCCGATCTCGTGCAAAGCCCGCTGCCGAACGGCCTGTTCATACCGCAGAGATTGAATGGCGATCCGCTGTTCACCCAGCCGCAGCGCGATGTGAACGGCAATCTTTTGCTGGGCGAGAACGGCCAGCCGCTGCCGCCCTTGCAGGTGACGAACCCGATCGCTCCCGACGGCAGCTTCAACACGCCCGTCGGCACGCAGCTGCCACCCTTCGTGGAGGAATTCGTCGGCAACAGCGCCACCCCGCGCGTGACGGTCGGCGTGGGCGTCAACTGGAATTCACCATTCGGTCCGTTCCGGATCGACCTCGGCTACGCTATCCTGAAACAGCGCGGCGATGAGGACAAACTCTTCTCCTTCAATGTAGGAACCCAATTCTGATGAACAGCATGATGAAGTCGGCGCTCGGCGCCGCTGCCGCTTTCGGTGCGATGAGCCTTTCCAGCACCGCAATGGCGCAGGTTAACGGGATCGGCGTGGTCGACCTGCCCGTAGCGGTCGCGCAGTCGCAGGCCTTCCAGACCGGTTACCAGCAGATCGCCACGCAGTATCAGGCGCAGCGCACGACGATCGACCAGCGAGGGCAGCAGCGCCAGCAGCTTCTGCAGACCTTTGATTCAAACAGCGACGGTCAGATCGACCAGACCGAGGCCGCCGCGACGCAGGATCCGAACAACGCGACGGTACGCCAAATCCAGGCGATCGACCAGGAAATCGCGCAGCTTCAGCAGCCGATCAATCTCGCGCGTGTCTATGTCGTGCAGCAGGTCGCGCAGCAATATTCGACGGCGCTGCAACAGGTCGTGTCTGACCGGCAACTGCAGTTCGTGATGAGCCCCGACGCGCTCGTCTACGCCAACCCGGCGGCCGATATTACGCCGCTGGTCGTGGCCCAGCTCAACACGCGCGTGCCCGCTGCGCAGATCACGCCGCCGGCCGGTTTCCAGCCGGGCGACAACGCAGTGGCGCTGTTCCAGCAGGTCCAGCAGCTGCTCGCTATCGCCTCGTTGCAACAGCAGCAGGGTGCGCAGCAGCCGGCCGCGGGCGCGGGCCGCTAACGCGAGCGACCGGGGCGGGGCCATGAGCGACAGCTACGACATTCCGCGCATCCTCAAGGCCTTGCCGCATCGCTATCCGATGCTTCTCGTCGACAGGGTCGAGGAACTGGTGAGCGGTGAACGGATTTCCGCGCTTAAGGCGGTGACATTCAACGAGGGTTTCTTTCAGGGTCACTTCCCCGATCGCCCGATCATGCCTGGCGTCTTGCAAATCGAGGCGCTGGCGCAGGCGGCCGGGATACTCGGAATCGAGACACTCGAACTCGCCGACAGCGGTAAGCTCGTCTATTTCATGGCGATTGAGAACGCGAAGTTCCGCGCGCCCGTGGAGCCTGGTTGCCTGCTGAAGCTGGATGTCAGCTTCACCCAGCAGCGCAGCCGCATCTGCAAGTTCCACGGCGAGGCGAGCGTGGATGGCAAGGTGACCTGCGACGTGGATTTCACCGCGATGGTGGCCGATCCGCCCTCCTGATTTTGCGACTCCGTTTCCGCGGGGTCGTCGTCCCTAGACGCACTCCGCTTCGCTACATGCCCGCTGCGGACGGGCGTTCGCCGTTGCGGACTTGGCGGCCCGTTTGCCCTTGCATTGAGAGAGTGCTCTCGTTAGGGGCGCGCCTTCTCGAAATTTCCATTCTGCAGGCCGGTCGGAACCGGTCAAACGCATAAGGACCAATGCCATGAAGGCCGATACGCATCCCGATTACCACATGATCACGGTCAAGATGACCGACGGAACCGAATTCCAGACCAAGTCCACCTGGGGCAAGGAAGGCGATACCATGAACCTGGAAATCGACCCGACCAGCCACCCGGCCTGGACCGGCGGCCCGCAGCGCATTCAGGACGGCGGCCGCGTGGCGCAGTTCAACAAGCGATTTGGCGGCATCAAGCTGGGCGGCAAGAAGTAGGCATCGCGCTCAGGTGACGAAACAAGCGAGGGCGGTCCTGCGGGGCCGCCCTTTTTCGTTGTTCTAACCCCACTTCCGCTCGCGATACCACTTGGTAATCACGTACTTCACGCCATTGCGCACCTTCATCCCGTGATGCAGCGTCGCCGGGTTGGGGGTACCGTCCTCTCGGCGGTTATCCCAGCAGACTAGCTTGCCGGTTTTCGGCTGGAACATCTTCTTGAGCACCTTGAACCGCGTTGCGCCGCCGACTTCGACGTCGTTGAGGTAGATCATGAAAGTCCAAGTCCTGTTTCCAGCGACCGAGCAATATTTTGTGAAATCCGCGCCGTTCGGCTCGAAATAGTCAGTATGGGGTTTGAATTCCTGTCCGACTTCGTAACGCTGGCCCTGCAGCGGTTCGCCATACACGGGGTCGATGCGGCCCAGCGCGAAGAGGCGACGCTCCAATTCCTGCACAGCGGGTTCGCTTTCCGCCAGGTCACAGGTCTCGCTGGTGCGGAAATAATTGTCGCCATTCGCATCGGCGATGGTTGAGGGGCGGCGGTCCTTGTCGATGAGCGCGATCAGTTCGACGCACAGGTCCGGCGGCAGGAAGCGCGGCGCGTCGAAAACGGTCGCGCGCGGTGTCGGCAGCCGCCTGACGCCGCCATGCTCGAGCAATATGTCGGGCCGGGTGGTCCCCGGTGCGGTTGCGAGACTCGCCATCCCAATCTGATAGGGCCGGCGGCGACGGGCGAAAACCCCCGCGCAACAATCTTTCGCTCGGGCCGCGCCCGCGCACTTTTCGCTTTGCAGGAAAAGCGGTTTGTGCAACAGGCCCGCTTCCGCGCTGCAAGCTGCTTGACCAGCGGGCGCGGGTCCGTAATTGCCGCGCATCTCAAGATGCGTTGCGCATGTGTGGCGATCGTAGCTCAGTTGGTTAGAGCGCCGGTTTGTGGTACCGGAGGTCGGGGGTTCGAGACCCCTCGATCGCCCCATTTTTCCCCGCATCGCAGCCCATTCAGGCCGAGGACGACGCGATGCCCGCTTTCTGGACCGAACCCGATTTCGACGAACACGAGCGGGTCGAGCTCGTTCACGACAGGGCGTCGGGCCTCACCGCGATCATCTCGCTGCATTCCACCCATCTCGGCCCCGGCGCTGGCGGCACGCGTTTCTGGCACTATGCGGAGCCCAAGGACGCCATGCGCGATGCGCTGCGCCTGTCGCGCGGCATGAGTTTCAAGAATGCGATGGCAGGCCTGCCGATGGGCGGGGGCAAGGCTGTCGTGCTGCTGGACGCAGACGGAACGAAGAACGACGCCATGTTGCATGCCTTCGGCGATGCAGTGGAGGGATTGGGCGGCCAGTATGTAACCGCCGAGGATGTTGGCGCGACGGTTTCCGACATGGTCGCCATCGCGACACGCACCAGCCATGTCTGCGGCCTTCCGGTGGACGAAGGGGATGCGGGCGGCGATCCGGGCCCGTTTACCGCCATGGGCATCTATCACGGGATCAAGGCGGCAGTTGCGCACAAGCTTGGAAAGGACAGCGTCGAGGGTGTGCGGGTCGCTGTGCAGGGCTGCGGCTCGGTTGGCGGCGGTGTTGCGCGACTGTTGGCGAAGGATGGGGCAAGCCTTGTCGTATCCGACATCGACGACGCTCGCGCGCAGGAACTCGCCCGGGAAATCGGCGGAGAAACCGTCGCAGCCGAAGCCATTATGACGATGACGTGCGACGTGTTTAGTCCCAACGCGCTGGGCGCAGTCCTGAACGAGGACACCATCGCTGCGCTCGATTGCGCCATTGTCGCGGGCGGGGCGAACAATCAGCTTGCACGGCAGGCGCATGGCGCGCTGCTCCACGAACGCGGCATCCTCTATGCGCCTGATTACGTCATCAATGCCGGCGGCATCATCAATGTCAGCATGGAATATCTATGCCGCCAGCACGGCGAGCCGTGCGATATCAACGAAGTGCGCAAGCGGATCGCGCAGATCCCCGGCCGCCTCCAGAAAATCTGGAACACGAGCGAGTCTGACGGTCGCCCGTCCAACGAAGTCGCCGACGCGATGGCAATGGAACTGATCGGAAGGGCTTAGACAGACCGCGCAAAAGCTGGTCGGTTCCTTGCGACCGGCCCGCTGCCGCTGTAAGAGCGCCGCAGGCTTCGCTCCCATGAATATTTACGCCAATCCCGCCCGATTCCTGACAATCGCCCGCTGGCTCACCCCGCTGCTGCTCTTGGGGGGTTTGTTCGTGACCGGCGCCGCGCTGCTGTGGGGCATGGCGCAGGTGCCGCCCGACAGGCTGATGGGCGACACGGTGAAGATCCTTTTCATCCATGTGCCGAGCGCCTGGCTCGGCATGGGCGGCTGGACCGTTATCGCCATCGCCAGCCTTGTCGAGATTGTCTGGCGTCACCCGCTTGCCGCCATCGCCGCACGCGCTGCGGCAGTGCCGGGCGCTGTCTTCGCCTTTGTCTGCCTTGCCACCGGCTCTATCTGGGGCAGGCCGACATGGGGAACATGGTGGGTGTGGGACGGTCGCCTGACGAGCATGCTCGTGCTGTTCTTTCTCTATCTCGGCTATATCGCGCTATCCGTCTCGCTGGCGCGCGAAGGCCAGTCGAGCCGTATCGCGGCGATCTTCGGGCTGGTCGGCGCGATCAATGTTCCGATCATCAACCGTTCGGTCGTGTGGTGGAATTCACTGCATCAGCCCGCCAGCATCACGTTGGGGGAAAGCGCCATTGACGACGTCTATCTCTGGCCGCTGCTGTTCGCCGTCATCGGTTTCTCGCTGCTGTTCGGCGGGGTGGTGCTGTCGCGCATGCGGATCATCCTTGCCGACATCCAGACCGAGGCGAGGCTGCGGCGCAGGGCGATGAAAGCGGAGTTGCGGGCGGAGGGGGCCGCCTCGTGAGGGAGGCACTCGACCAGATGCTGTTCGTTTACGCCGCCTACGGTGTGGGCGTCGGCGCGACACTAGTGCTGGTGGCGCAAAGCTGGCTGGCGATGAGGCGAGCCGAGGCGCGGCGTGATCGTGCTCGTCAAGTCGCGCGCGAAGGATGAGCGCGAGGCTCAAACCCAAGCATCAGCGGCTGGTGCTGGTCGTCATCGCGCTTGTCGCGCTGATCGGGGCCACGCTGCTCGCCATCTACGCGCTGCGCGATCAGGCGAGCTATTTCTACGTGCCTGCGGACATTGCCGCCAACCCGCCCGCGCCGGGGCAAGCGATCCGGCTGGGCGGCATGGTCGCCGAAGGCTCGCTGGCGCAGGCCGCCGACGGCGTGACGGTCGAGTTCACCGTGCAGGATGGCGAAGCTGCAGTACCCGTCACCTATACCGGCATCGTGCCCGACCTGTTTGTCGAAGGATCGGGTGTGGTCGCCGACGGGCGGATGAATGCGAACGGCGTGTTCGTCGCCGATAACCTGCTCGCGAAGCATGACGAGAATTACATGCCGCGCGAATTGGAAGGCATGGACCGCGCCGAGCTGCGCGAGGAATTGCAGGACAGCGTCGAGTGATCGCCGAGTTCGGCCGTGCCGCGCTGTGGCTCGCCGCGGCGCTGGCGGCGTTGCAGCTGCGTGCCGGGTTCGTGGGTGCGCGCAGCGAAGGCGCGGCCTTCACCG
>JBARVT010000284.1:0-11956 GCA_049646405.1 Alteraurantiacibacter sp. | reverse complement strand
GCATATCAGTTGCCAACCTCGACAAGGCCCTTCTCGCCCAACGAACTGAGAAAGGCCAAAACCTCGCCAGCAACATCCTCGCCCTCGGGCACGTCGAAATGCCCGCGAACGCTCTCGACGACTTCGGCGACGCTGCGCCGCTCCTCGACCGTCGACCAGACATGCGGCCCCACGCCCGAGAGCGCGAAATACTTTCCGCTGTCGAGGTCGAGCATGACGGTTACCCCGGCCATGTCGGTCGCCACCATGTCGGGCTTGCGCCGCAAAGTGCTGTCCATCTGCAAACCAGCCATCGCTTTCCCTTCCCGCCCACATTGCGCGCGGCCCGCGGCGTTCACGGAGACTGAGTCGTCGGCCGCCACGCCCGCGCCACGCCCGCGCCACGCTGCCACATCCGTGCCGCCAGCGTCGACTCCCCTCTCCCGCACCGCTGCACGGATACTAGCACGGCGTGCCGAATCGAAGTGACTGGCCAAACAGAAGTCGGGGATTTCGGCGCAGGTTGACGAGGCTCTCAGAGGAGGTTCGACAAAGAGGTCGCATCCTCGCTTTCGCCCGTCAGTGCGCGAATGCGTGCAGCACGTTCCCGCATCGTGTCGAAACGTACGCGAGCCAGGTCGGTATCGGGGAATGGCCAGGTTTCGGGATCGGCTTCGTATCGACGAAGGAAGTCGCGCGCGGTCGCAAGGCTGCGCCCGTCGTCAAGCTGCGCGTTCCACAGGTCGAGATCGACGCATTCGGCGATGGTGGCGAGCTGCGCCGCGCCTTCGACGACGAAGTGCGCGTAATGCCAGCTGCGCGTCCGCCGCAACTCGTCGAGGAAGCGACCCTGCCGGTCCATCTGCACGCCGAGCCGGTATTGCGGGAAGTTCCGTACGATATTGCGCAGCACATCGTCCGCACCGGCAAACAGCGCGAAGTGCGCGAGTGTGAAATCGTAAAAGACGCCGTGATTGTTCGTCTTGGCCATTTCATCAGCGCCGTTCTCGCTCGTCGCCAGCCAGACGGCCATCTCGCCATACCACTGCATCAGATCGCGCTTGTCGTCGGTGCTGAGCGCGCCCGACGCCCAGAGCAGGCCGAGCGATTCGGCCACAGTCGAAAGATCGCGCGCCTCGATAATGCCTTCTCCGCGCCCGTCAACGCGCCCGGGAATGCCTTGCGCGAAATCCATGTTCGGGTTCATCCGCGTCGCCGGGTCGAGAAACCAAGTCCGCGCGAGGCTGGCGGCGCGTTCGGCGTAGCGATCCTCTCTGGTCGCGTGCCATGCGAGTGCGAGCGCCTTCATGTCTGCGGCGAAATTGCGTAAGCGATCTCGGTCGAATTCCGGGCCGTCGCGTTCCGGATTCACCTCGCCGTCGCGCCGTGTATAAGGCAGCCCGTCGCCGCGCCCCGAAGGCCACCAGTAGGGGCCGATGGAGGCATAGTCGTTGGCAGTCGCTCCCGGTACGGGGCGTGGCTTGTCGGTGACCGAGTAGGGGCCGTTCGCGAGGGCGGCATCGCCCCCTTCGATGATATCGTCCCGCATGGATGGATCGGCGACGATCGCCTCGACCCAGCGCGGCCGCCAGAGGAATGTGCGCGCGCCGTCGAAGTCGGCAGCGTAGCCATTACTGCCGTTGCACGCCCTGCCTGTGGTGGCGAGCGGCGGGACGACGACATCCTGGGCGACAGTTGGAGCGGCAAGGGTAAGTGCGGCGAGGAAAAGGCTAGCGCGAAACATCCCTCGATCCCTCCATCGCGGCGCGCCATTCGTCGCTTGTGGCACGGCAGAAATCGCCCGGCTCGTAATGCTTGAGCGCTTGCAGCGCCGCCCCGCCATCGACCATGCGTTGCAGGTCGCCGGGCGTGTCCAGCCAGACGGCAAGCACGCCTGCGGCAAAGGCATCGCCGGTGCCGATCCGGTCGACGATATTGGTGAGCACGCGCTCGGCGCTCTCTGCCCCCGCGTCGCGCGAATCGATCCGCGCGGTGATGCGATGGGTCGTCCCGCCCTCGACATGTCGCGCGGTGCTCGCAACGGTGTCGATATTCGGGAAAGCGTCGATCAGCGCGAGCGCCGCCTCGCGCCGCCGTGCGCCGCCGTCGCCGGAAAACTCCCGACCCAACAGCAGCGAAACATCCTTGTGATTGGCAAAGACGATATCGGCCATTGCGAACAGTTCCGCGATCTCGTCGCGCCCGTTCGTGCCGCGCGCCTGCCACAGCAGGCTGCGATAATTGCCGTCGAAGGAAAGCGTCAGCCCGCGCGATTGCGCGTCCTTCGCCAGTGCAAGACTCGCGGTGGACGAGGCCTCACTGACCGCAAGCGACACGCCCGAGATATGCAGGTGCCGCGCGCCATCGAGCACAACGGCATCCGGCGCGCCTGCGTTAGCAAAGGCGCTCCCCGTCCGATCATACACCACGCCCCCACTGCGCGGTCCGGCGGCGGGCGTGAGAAAATAGGTGCCCATCCGTCCCTCGCCGACTGCCATGCCGGAAAGGTCCACGCCCTCGCGGCGTAGTTCCTTGCGCGCATGCATGCCGAGTTCGTTGTCAGGCAGCGTCGTGACCATGCGTGTCGCCACGCCCAGATTGGCCAGCGCCACCGCGACATTGGCTTCCGCCCCGCCGACATCGACCGAAAGCGAGCGCATGTCTCGCAAGGTCGCGCCGCTGGTCGCCGCAAGCCGCAGCAGCACTTCTCCGAAACAGGCGACCGCGCCGCTCATCAGCGGGCCAGCCAGCCTCCGTCGACGGCGAGTATGTGACCTTGCACATAATCGGCTGCGCCACTCGAAAGGAACACCGCCGCGCCGCCGATATCCGCCGGATCGCCCCAGCGACCTTCGGGAATGCGTTCGAGGATCTGCCGGTTGCGGGTCTCGTCCGCCTGCAAGGCCTCGGTATTGCTGGTAGCGATATAGCCGGGCGCGATCGCGTTGACGTTGATGCCCTTGGCGGCCCATTCGTTCGCCATCAGCTTGGTCAGCCCGCCGACGCCGCTCTTGCTGGCGGTATAGCTCGGCACACGGATGCCTCCTTGGAAGGTGAGCATGCTGGCGATATTCACGATCTTGCCGCGCGACCCATCCTGCGAAGCCCAGCCCGTCATATGCCGCGCGGCCGCCTGGCTGAGGAAGAACAGGACCTTCAGGTTCACGTCCATCACCGCGTCCCAATCCTCTTCGGAGAAATCGAGTGCATCATCGCGCCGGATGATACCGGCATTGTTGACGAGGATATCGAGCCTTCCCAGCACCTCGACCGTCTCGGCGACAATGCGCTCGCACGGTTCGATGCTGGAGAGGTCCGCCATCACCACATGCGCGCGCCGCCCCGTCGCATCGACCATCTCGCGCGTTTCCGCTGGGTCACGCCGCGCGACGAGCGCCACGTCCGCGCCCGCTTTCGCCAAAGCGACGGCAATGCCTTGACCGATCCCGGTATTGGCACCGGTAACCATGGCCACGCGGCCCGTCAGGTCGAATGCGCTTTCCGCCATGCTCACAGGGCCCGTAGATAGTCGCTGATCGCCTCGTCCTGCGAATTGGCATAGAACAGTTCTTCGAACTTTTCGCCCGCGATGGCGCTCTTGAGCAGGTCCTGATCGACATGCTTGAGCACGGTCAGCATGTCGTGGCAGGTCTTCGCCTTGAGGTCCGCCAGCACACCGCGGTTCTTGGCCATGATGGCGGCGCGTTCCCTAGGGTAGCCGACGCCGCTCTCGCCTTCGAACAGCTTGCGATAGCAATCCTGCAAATTGAGCTCCGCCGCCCAGCCGAAGCCCTTGGCATAGGGCATGGCGATAGCGTTCCCGTCATTGATCTGCGCGAAGAGGAAGGCATCGGTAGGGTCGATGATCAGGCCGCAGAACACGCCCGGCATAGCGTTGGCAGCCAGCATCGAGCCCGTGCCCGTGCCGCAGCCGGTCACTACGAAATCGGCAGCCTTGCTGTTCAGCAGGATGGCGGTCAGCAGGCCAACCATCGGATAGGTCACCTGCGCCTCGTCATCAGCGGTATACATGCCGTAGTTATCGACTTCGTGGCCGAGTTCATTGGCAACCGTCGTCAGCGCATCGTGGATCTGGCTGTTCTTCGCCGCCTGACTGTTCTCGTTGATGAGTGCGATCTTCATTGTAATGCCTCTCTTTCGCAGAAAGCGGTAACCGGTGTCATGATGAAGCGCAAGCCCGCATTTCGCCTGGTCCTATGTCCTTACGAAGGCGGGACGACCGAACCGCGCTCCACCAGTGTGGACGGCAGCAACCAGTCCGCTTCCGCCGCCGCTTCTTCCGGCCCGATCAGCTTCAGAGCCGCTGTCCGCGCCATTTTCATAATGGGCCAATGCACTGTTGTGAGTGCAGGCCAGACATGGCTGGAGAGCGGCGTATCGTCGAAACCAACAATGGAAATGTCTTCGGGGATGCGCCGTCCGGCCCTTCGGAACGCGATCATCGCGCCGATAGCCATTTCGTCGTTGCAGGCGAAGATCGCGGTCGGCGTCGCGCGCGCCGCCATCAGGCTTTCCGCAGCATCGACGCCGGATTCGAAGGTGTACTGGCCGGGCCGGACGAGCGAGGTGTCCACCTTCAGACGCGCCAGCGCCATCGCCTCCTCGAACCCGGCGCGTCGTTCGCGCGGCGAGGTGAAGCCTTCCGGTCCTTCGATAAGCGCTATCTTCGTGTGTCCCTTGCCGATGAGGTAAGTCACCGCATCTCGCACCGCCTCGCGGTCGTTCGAGGTCACCGTGTGCTCCGCTTCGTCCAGTTTCACCGAACCCATGCGGACATAGCGGCACCCGTACTCGCGGCACAGATCGGCGAGCGAATCGCGTTCCGACACGGGTGGAAGGAGGACGACGCCATAGGGCCGCTGGCGTTCGAGAAAGGCGCGGATGTCCTCCTCGATGGTTGGCGACTTGCGATCGACCGGCTGTACCATCAGGCCGAATTCGCTGTCCGCAATGCCTTCGAGAATGCCTTGCTGAACGCTCACCAGGAATTGCGCATTGGGATTATCGTGGATGGCGGCAATGATGAAATTGCGGCGCAGCGCGAGGGCGCGGGCCTGCAAATTGGGCACAAAGCCCAGTTCCTTGATGACCGCCTCGACCCGCTCCCGCGTCTTTTCGGAAAGCAGCGGCGACTTGTTGATGACGCGGCTGACCGTCTTCTTGGAGACGTTCGCCGCCGCCGCCACATCGTTGATCGTAGGTTTCCCGCCGCCCTGCATGCCTTCCCCTTATGGCGAAGCGGCGCGCTGGCCAAGACCCATGCTCAGAATGCCGATGGCAGCCATAGCGAAAGAACGGGAATATAGCTGACAAGGATCAGCGCCGCGATCAGCGTCATGTAGAACGGCCAGATCGTGCGCACCATCTCGGCAATCGGCACCTTGCCGACGGCGGAGCCGACGAACAGCACCGATCCCACCGGCGGCGTAACCAGCCCGATGCCGAGATTGAGCATCATGATGATGCCGAAATGAACCGGATCGACCCCGCTCGCCATCGCGACGGGCAGAAAGATCGGCGTGGTAATGACGATCAGCGGCGCCATGTCCATGAAAGTGCCCAGCAGCAGCAGCATGACGTTGATGATAAGCAGCGTAAGCAGCGGATTGTCCGTCATCACACCGATCAGTCCGGCGAGCGCGGCAGGCACTTCCAACAGCGCGAGCGCGAAGCCGAAGGCGGTGGCGGCGGCGATGATGAACATCACCATCGCGGCTGTGCGCACCGATTTCTGAGCCGCCTCCCATGTTCCCGTCCAGCCGAGATTACGATAGACGAGCGTACCGACGATGATCGTGTAGATCACCGCGATGGCGCTACTCTCCGTGGCGGTGAAAATACCCGAAAGGATGCCACCCATGATGAGAACGCCGGTGAAAAGGCCGGGAATGGCGTAGACCAGCGCGCGCAGGAAGCTGCGCCAGCCAGGAAAGCTGCCGCGCGGCAGGTTGCGCTTCCTTGCCACCAGCCAGGTCGTCAGCATCAACATCCCGCCGGTCAGCAGGCCGGGGACCACGCCCGCAAGAAACAGGTCGCCGATGGACACGCCTATGCCCGATGCGGCGGCGTAGATGATCATGTTATGCGAAGGCGGGATGAGCAGTCCGACAATGGCCGCGGTAACGGTGACATTGACCGAGAAGTCGCGATCGTAGCCCTTCTCCTCCATCAGCGGTACCATGGTCGATCCGATGGCGGATGCGCTGGCAATAGCGCTGCCGGAGACGGCACCGAACATCATACTCGCACCTACATCGACGAGGCCCAACCCGCCTCGTACGCGCCCGAAAGCGGCGTCGGCGACGCGCACCAGTCTCTCCGCAATCCCGGCGCGGTACATCAGGTCTCCGGCAAAGATGAAGAACGGAATCGCCATCAGCGTGAACACGCTGATTCCCGCCGCCATCCGCTGGACCGCTACGATGAGCGGAATGTCGATAACGAGGAATGTCGCGCACGCTGCGCCGAACAAAGCGAAAGCAACTGGCACGCCGAGCGCCAGCAACAGCAGCAGTACGCCGAAAAGGACGAGGATTTCCATCAGGTGCCCCTCTCGGCCAGCCGCACGCGGATACGCGCGATGGAGAACAAGGCGATCAGCACGCCTGCGAACGGGATCGGCAGGTAAGCGAACAGCCGGCTGATGCCGAGCGAGGGGATGACATGCACGCGCACGTCCCACGCCAGCAGCGCGCCATACACTGCGAAAATCAAGCCGAAGACTGCGATCAGCGCATGGATCGCGATGCGCAGGCGGCGGCGGTTCGCGTCGCTGAACAGGCGTTCGAGCAATTCGATGCGGATATGGAATCGCTCCCACACGCCCGCAGCGGCGGCGAGGAAGACATACCAGATCATCAGGATAAGCGCGGTTTGCTCCGACCAGGACGGGCTTACCTCCAGCACGTATCGCCCGAATACCTGCCAGCCGATCACGACAGTCATGACCAGCAGCCCTACAGCACCCAGCTTCACCAACAGGTCCGACGCCCGCTCGGAAAAGCCGCGCTTCACGATGCGCCCCGCATGGCGAGGATGCGCTCGACGAGGTCGCGCTGGCGGCGCGTGGTGAGCGATGCGTCCCACATGCCCGTCATCCGCTCGGCGAAGGGCGCGGGGTCGACCTCGTTAACCTCGACGCCGGATTCGAGTACTATGCGGCGGCTGGTCTCGACTTGCGTATCCCAGAGCTCGCGCATCTTCGGCACCGAATCCTTTGCTGCCTGTCGCACCAGTTGCCGGTCTTCGGTCGAGAGTGCGTCCCATTTCGGCTTGGACATCACGAACACCTCAGGCGCGAGCAGATGCCGCGTTAGGCTGTAGTAACGGGCAACCTCGAAATGCCGCCCGCTCTCGAAGCTGGGCCAGTTGTTCTCCGCCCCGTCGATAACGCCTTGCGCAAGGCTTTGGTAAACCTCGTCGAGCGGCATCGGAACAGCGTCCGCGCCGAGCGAGCGGACCATGTCGATGTAGAGATCCGATCCCGGCACGCGCAGCTTGAGCCCCTGCATGTCGTCGGGCGTGCGGATCGGCCCGCGCGTGTTGTAGAAACTGCGCGCTCCGGAATCGTAGAAACACAGGCCAATCAGGCCATGCGGTTCGAGCGAGGCGAGGATTTCCTCACCGATTTCGCCATCCACCACCGAGCGCATGTGCTGCGTCGTCTCGAAGATAAAAGGCAGCGCCGCGACCACGGTCAGCGGTTCGATGGAGTTGAGCGGCGCGAGATTGACGCGGTTGAAGTCTATGCCGCCAAAGGTCGTGATTTCCAGCGTGTCGCGCTCGTTCCCGAGCTGGCCGCCTGCGAAGATTTTCAAGCCGAGCCGCCCGCCTGTCCGCTCCGACAACAGCTCGCCGAAATAGCGCACACCCTCCACGGTCGGATAGCCAACGGGGTGCGTATCGGCGCTGGTGAACAAGCTGCCGAGACGCGGCGCGCAGGCAGCCAGCACCCCGCTCGCGGCGATAGCGGCCAATGCTGTTCGCCGCGTCATGGCAGGCGCGAGTGTCACAGCGGCTCCGCGCGTACCAATTCGAGTTCGAACGCACCAAGCGCGCCGAAATCCAGTTGCGAACGCGCTCCGACCGGCGCTTCGTGCACGCCGGTAATTGCGCCGGAAGATACATATGTTCCCTCGGTCAGAGGATAGCCGCGCGCATTGGCAAGTGTGCGCAGGAAAGCCAACGCGGCGAGCGCATCCGTCCGGAAGTCGGCAAGCGATTTCGTGGCGATCATTTCCTCGTCGATATACGTGGTGACTCTCGCCGCAGCGTCGATCGATTTCCAATCGCGAATCTCGGCGCCGAGCAGCAATCCGTTATTGTTGCCAAAATCACAGATAACGGCGACAGGGCCGTACGAATTGATATCCGGTATCGGGCTGCTTGCGATCTCGGCGCCAATGAATAGCCTGTCGTCTTGTTCGCTCGCTCCAAGCTGGAAAACGAATTCCGGCTCTATCGCGGCGAAACCTCCTGCAAAGACCGGCATACGCGCGACTTCGCCCTCGGCAACGGTCTGCACCGATGCCGCAAATATCGGCCCTGCGAGGCGTGTTTCGCCAAAACGCTCGACATAATCCGGAGGTACCCCGCCGACCTTCCAGCCAGCTACGGCACCGTCCCAATCCGCGATCGAGCAATCCTGAATGCGATAGGCATCCTCCAGCGTCTCCGGCAGTCCCGAAGGAGGCCCGGGAAGGGCGCATGCCAGCGCCCTCGCCCGGACGAGTTCTGCCGAGACCTGTGCGAGCCCCGGCGGGAGAATGCTGTCCACGTCCCCTACCCTCTCAAGCGTCGCCAAGTCAGAACCGGCCGCGCAGGCCAAGGAAGTAGCGGGTACCCGAGAAATCGGACTGCGCAAGGCTGTCGCGGGTCGGACGGTAAAGCAGGTTCGGTTCGTCGAGGATATTTAGCACCTGGAAACGCACCTCGACATTGTCGCTCAAATCGTAGCTCGTCGAGAAGTCCAGGAAGCCCTGTTCGTCGGCGAAGCGGTTCGAGGTAGTGCGGAACGGCTTGAAATAGCGCGAGCGCCATTTGTAAGCGAGCCGCGCATTGAACGGCCCGGTTTCGTAGAACACCGTGCCGTTGAGCGTGTGGCGCGAATAGCCCGGGATATTCGCGTCCTCGATGAAGACGGCCAGCGTTTCGCCGTTCCGGCCGATAGTCGGATCGGGGAATTCAAAATTCGAATCCGCGAAGTTGTAACTTGCCTGAAACCCCAGCCCGAAATCGAACTGGTGCTGCGCGGTGACTTCGAAGCCGAAGATGCGGCTCTTGTCGTCCGAATTGACGGTGCGCGCGATGGTCACATCAGTCGGCGTTCCGTCGACGACGAGCTGGATCGTGCTCACATCGGTGTCGAAACCCGTCTGCAGGCTCTTGTAATAGGCCGCGAGCGACAGCGAGGTCGTGTCGGCAGCATACCATTCGAGCGAGACGTCGCCGTTCCAGCTTTGCAGCGGTTCGAGCGCGGGATTACCCGCGGCGGACACTGCCTCTCCTACGCTGCCTGCATCGGATTCGTCGTCAATGGACAGCGCCGCGGTCATCGCTTCCGGGTCGGGCCGGGCAATGGCGCGATAGGCGGCAAGGCGCAGCAGCAGGTCGGGATTGAGCTCGAGCGACAGGTTGGCACTCGGCAGGACGTTCCAGAAGGAATTGGTTTCCGTGTTGACGATGGGATCGCCGACAGCCTCGATATCGATTGTGCCCGGATCAGTGCCCGGGGAAGTCGCCAGCGCGCTGCTGACGCCAAGCGAGGCGATCTCGGTGCGGATGACGCGCACGCCGATATCGCCGCGCGCCGGAAGCCCGAACAGCGTGGCTTCGAGATTGGCCTGAGCATAGCCCGCCCACGTTTCCTCGGAAACGTCGGTATCATCCGTGCTGAGCGTCGAACCGATGGGCAGGCCCGCATCGGCATCGCCGGTCAGCGCGAGGAACAGCTGCGTCGGATCGTAGGACGCCCAGCTTAGCCCCTGCATCGGCGTGTCGGCACCCTGATAGAGATTCTGCACCGGGAAGACCTGCCGCGCGGCAATCGCCTCGTCGGAGAAGATGTCGTTAACCAGCAGGATCGGATCGGTATTGTCGTCGCTACTGCGGTCGATACCGTCGTCACGGACACGATGACGGTCGGCATAACGTACGCCCGCCTGGACCGAGGACACCGCGCCATCGAGTTCGTACAGCCCGTCGAGGCGGAAGGACAGGATGTCGTCGTCGACATTCTCCTGCCGCCGCCCCACGCGTAGGGCATTGGTGTACTGCTCGTAATTGTTCAGGTCGAACGGTGCGCCTACGAAATCCTCCACTTCGCTCACGTCGAGGAAGGTCAGAGCCGGCACCTCGACATCGCGGAAGTCGAGCTGGAAATCGACGCGGTCGTCGGTGCGCACACGAATATCGAGCTCGTCGCGGCGGCGCTGGGTCTGCGAATAGCCAGCGTCGGCAGCCAGCGTCAGCCGGTCGCCGAGGATGACTTCGACGTTTGCGCCAAGTCCGAAATACTCTTCCGTCTGGTCCTGCCGGAACGGGTTGATTTCGATCCGGCTGTTGCCCGTATAGTTGAGCAGCGCGCCGCGCTCGGTCACATCGATCGGGCTGATACGGCGACGGCCGTCGGCAATGATAAGATTCTGGCGATCCTCGCGGTCGTCGCGATAGGAATATTGGCCGTCGACATTGATGTCGATGTTCGAGGTCTTGTACTGGAGCGCGGCAATCACCGCGTTACGGTCGGACTCGGTTTCCAGCGCGCGATAGATATACTGGTTCGACACGAAATATTGCGGCGCCGAACCATCTTCGGCGAAATCGCAATTCGAACCACCGTCCTGCGAGAAGTCCGTGTTACAGACACTGTAAGTCGAGCTGCTGGTATAGATGTCTTCGGGCGCAGTATCGCGACGCATCTGACCGCCAATAGCGAGGCCGAATTCACCGTCGCCCGCATCCCATTGGTTCACATAAGAGCCGGTGAGCCGATAGCTGAGCGGGTCGCCGTCGCGCACGCGGTCTTCGTAATCGCTGTAGCCGAGCAGGCCCTGCACCTGCAGCCGGTCCTTGCCGTAGTCGACAGGACGCAAAGTCTGCAATTCGATGATACCGGACACGCCGCCTTCGATGAAATTCGCCTGCTGCGACTTGTAGACAATGGCGCCGTTGATGAGTTCGGACGGGAACTGCCCGTAATTGACATCGCGCCCGTCGCTGCCCGAAGTGACTTCGCGGCCATTGAGGACAGAGGAGCCGAGGAACGCGCCGAGGCCGCGCACCGAAAGTTCCGACGCACCGCCCTTGAACCGATCGGAGGTGACGCCGACGATCCGCTCCAGCGTTTCCGCGACGGAGAGGTCGGGAAGATCGCCCACATCCTCGCCGACGATGGCGTCGCCGATCACATCGAGATTGCGCTTGGTTTCCAGCGAATTCTCGATAGTGCGCGCAATATCGCCGGTCACGATGATGACATCGGGATCGGCAAGCGCGTCCTCGACCACTTCCTCGTCCGGATCAGGCGACACGACCTGCGCCTGCGCGATGCCCGACGGTACGGCGAACATGGCCGATGCGAGGAGCGCCGCCCTGAGGGCCTTGCCCGCAAGGATGCGCTGCGCTCCGGGCGCGTGGATAAACTGCTGCATTGTTTCTCTCTCAGAACTTTTCGCGATCCCGATCAACATCGGGCAATGCCCGGCTTGACACCGGTTACCTACTTTATTGACACCGGTGACATTGCAGGTCAATAGCTTTGTCCACATAAGAAGGAGAGGCAAGGTTATGCGCATCAAGCGACTGGTTCGGTGGAGTCTTTTATCGGCGGCGTGTACCGGCGCACTGGCGACTGGCGTTTGTGCGCAGGACCACTCGCCGGACATGCCTGCCATCCTCTCGGGCGACGCAGACGCACCTTACCTACCGGACTATTCCTATGCCGGGTACGAATACG
>JBARVT010000283.1:0-2362 GCA_049646405.1 Alteraurantiacibacter sp. | reverse complement strand
ATGATACGATTGTCGAATATGCCGGAGATGGCATCGATACCGTGTTCGCATCGGCAAGCTTCACGCTTTCCGACAATCTCGAAAACCTGTATCTCCTTGCAGGAGCAACGACGGGCATCGGTAACGGCCAGGCCAATTACATCCAGGCCAACGACCTTACTGGTTCAAGTCTCTTCGGTATGGGCGGCGATGACGAGATTTTTGCATCGAAACAGTCCGATTCGGTCGAAGGTGGCGACGGTAACGATCTGATCTACGGCTTCTCGGGCTTCGACATCATATATGGTGGGGATGGAATCGACCGCATTTACGGTGGCGGCAACGCCGACACAATTTATGGCGACGCCGGAAACGACGAGCTGTACGGTAACAACGGAGCGGACATCATATACGGCGGCGACGGCGGCGATTTGCTGCGTGGCCAACTCGGCAACGACACGTTGTATGGCGGCGCCGGGATCGACCAGATTTTCGGCAACGATGGCCGCGATATCATCATCGGCGGCGCGGATCGCGATATCATGATCGGTGGTCGTGGCTCGGACGTGTTCGTTTTCTTTGATGGTGATACGTCAGCCAATCCTTTTGACGCTGATGTAATTCGCGACTTCAGCCGCGGAGACGGAGACCAGATCGATCTTTCAGGCATGGATGCCATCTTCGGGGGTGAGGACGACGCGTTTTCGTTTGTCGGGACCGCCGACTTCTCTGGAACTGCCGGCGAACTGCGATACGAGATCGTCAACGGTTCGACATTTATCTACGGCGACACTGATGGCGATGGCGTTGGTGATTTTGCGGTCGAGCTGGGAGTCCAACTTAATCTTATCGCGGATGACTTTATTCTGTAATCGCTTCTAAAAATGTATGTCAAAATCCCCACGCTACTGCGCTCGCAGGCTCGGCAAAATCCAGACCGTCAAGCTCCGGCGCCGCCTCACAGTTGATGGTTAGTAACGTTGCTCGGGAATGAACATTGCGCGGCGATGATTATCGACTTCGTCCAACTGCGAAGTTTTCTGCGAAAACCCTTCCTGCCCGGCGACAGGCTGGTGGATGTCTCGGCCTTCGACGATCTCGAACTCCATTGCGGTGTCTCCTCTCGACAATGAAACACCGCACCGGCTTGTAATATCCCGCTTTTCGCGACGAGCGGTTCGTCGCTAGCTGCAGATCGCGTGCGCTGCGAGCGCCTCGTAATCGGCACGGCATTCGTCTGCGACTTGTGCATAATCACCCTCCAGCTTCGGCGTCTCGCCGGGCGGCGAGCCGAATCCTGTGGAGGCGTTGACCTTGTCATACCAATGGTTACCCCAGAGACCGTCTTCGGGATGCGGGCCTTTCGACCATGACAACATGGCCCGGTCCCATTCAATGCCGAGAGCTAAACACAGTTCTTTCAGCACGCCGACAGGGTCTGCAAGTATTGCGTCGCCATCGACTACCGGCGGCGTCACGCCGCTGCGTCCGCGCTCGAAATCGAAATAACGGCGTAGCTGTGCGAAGCCGAGCAATTCGGCGCGTCGCAGTTCGTTCTTTCTGGCATAGCTGGCGACGACCCTCTCCGGCGCGCGGATGAGAAACGCATGACGATGCTCCGGCATGTCCTCGATACTGACCGGGCCAACCATGTGGTGCGGCATATGCTTCTGGTACCAGATCGGCTTGCCGCCTGGCGCTGCGCCGGATTGCGAGGTGAGGACCGATTGCCAGTTGCAATCCATGCTCGCCTTGGTTTCCTCCCCCAGCGGATGCTTTTCGCCGCTGTCCTTGAGGAATGCGCCGTAAAACGGCTCGTCCGACACCGCGCAATCAGCTCGCGCGCCAAAGCTGCGCATCATGGCCGTCGAAATGTTGCGCGGCCCGGACCACATGGCGATGCGAATTGTCACACGGGCCTGGCCCTACCCGCGACATCCCTTGCCAGCAGATCCAGATAGAGGCCCTGAAGTCGCTCCACCATCGGCCCGCGTCCGGTGCCCAGCACGCGCCCGTCGATTCTGCCGACCGGAGCGACACCCGCGAAAGTGCCGGTGGCAAAAGCCTCGTCCGCGCCATAGACGTGCGTCAGCGAAAAGTTGCGTTCGCGCACGGTGATCCCGTCACCGCGCGCCCCCTCGATCACCGCGCCGCGCGTGATGCCATCGAGACAATAATCGCCGCTGCTGGTCCAGATCTCGCCATCGCGGACAATAAAGAAATGCGTCGAATTGCAGGTCGCCACGAAGCCGTGGGGGTCGAGCATCAGCGCCTCGTCCGCCCCGGCCTGCGCAGCCTGAATGCAGGCGGTGATACAGTTCAGTTTGCTGTGCGAATTCAGCATCGGATCCTGCACGTCGGGATAGCCGCGGCGGACATGCAC
>JBARVT010000282.1:0-6216 GCA_049646405.1 Alteraurantiacibacter sp. | reverse complement strand
ACCCTGAGCCTGCCGAAGGATTGCCCTTCGATTCTGGCGCGGCGCTACAAGAAAATGCAGCCCTTCGACAAGCTCAGGACAAACGGAAAAAAAAGTCTGCGTGTGCGAATGTGGCGGAACCACCATGGGCCGTTACCGGGGAAATCCTCTGACGCCCAAACGTCAGGTGGGCACCATATGCACCGACGCCACAGCCGAACTGGTGCGCCGGGCAGGGACGGCTCCCTTGGATTGCTTATAGCCTCAGGGATATTCGATCGGCTCGTACCGGGCAGTCCCGCCACCACTTATCTAGGCCGTCTCGATCTGCATTGCGAGAGCTTCCATGCGTTCGGCCAGCGATTCCAGGTGCGATGCGGTGTTTGCGTCGGGAACAGGCGCGGGCGACGCGCTATTTTTCTCGTGCAATTCATCCGCCAGTAGCAGCGAGGCATAGAGCAGGATACGCTCCGGCGACTGGCCAACGATGTTGTCGATCTGCGAAAGCTTCTCCGAGATGGATGCTCCGAGCATCTCGATATGCGGCTCTTCGCCCTCGGCGCAGGCGATGGTGTATTTGCGCCCCGCAATGTCGAGCGTGACGTTGCTCATTGCCCGACGCTCTCGATAAGCAGGTCGAGTTGCTTCAGAGCCTCGCCCGCTTCTTTCTGCAGATTGGCATAACGCGCTTCGAGTTCGGCATCGCCCGCCGGTTCGCTCGCCGCGCATGCCGCTTCGATACGGCCTGCAGCCGCCTCGATCCGAATTAGCGCCGCCGCGATCCTGTCCGTGGTTTCCTCCGGGTCCATAATCCAGCGAATTAACCGCGTTTCGGTCTCTCGCAAAGCCTTGCTCGGCAAAGCTGTGAATAATCCTTGGCGAAGTGTGCGCCGCAAACGGACGTTTCCCAGCCGGTCGCTTGACCTTGCAGGGCCGCCCCATCACACAGCGCAGCAACCGAATCGCCCCCACGCGCGGGCGCTTTCCAGCCGGAGCATTCGATGAGCGACGCCGACACCCGTTTTTCCAGCATGGCCAACGCCATCCGCGCGCTGTCGATGGACGCGGTGCAGGCGGCCAATTCGGGGCATCCCGGCATGCCCATGGGCATGGCCGATGTCGCCACAGTGCTGTGGCAGGATTATTTGAAATTCGATCCGACAGCCCCCGACTGGGCCGACCGCGACCGCTTCGTGCTCTCAGCCGGTCATGGCTCCATGCTGATTTATTCGCTGCTGTATCTGAGCGGTTATGATGCGCCGACGCTCGACGACATCAGGAATTTCCGACAGCTTGGCAGTCCGTGCGCGGGGCACCCCGAAAACTTTCTGCTCGATGCGGTCGAGGCAACGACCGGACCGCTGGGGCAGGGCCTTGCGATGGCGGTTGGCATGGCGATGGCGGAGCGGCATCTCAACAGCGTCTATGGCGACGATCTTGTCGATCACCGGACATGGACCATCGCAGGCGACGGATGCCTGATGGAAGGCGTCAATCACGAGGCGATCGGGCTGGCGGGCCATCTTGGTCTCGGGCGCCTGATCGTGCTGTGGGACGACAACAACATCACCATCGACGGGCCGGTCTCGCTATCCTCCAACGAAGACATTCCGGCACGCTATCGCTCCGCCCGGTGGCATGTGACCGAATGCGACGGGCACGATCCGGCAAGTATCCGCAGCGCCATTGACGAGGCGCTGGCAGAAACCGGCAAGCCCTCTTTGGTCCGCTGCACCACGGTGATCGGCAAAGGCTCGCCCAACAAGGGCGGGACCAGTGGCGTCCACGGCAGCCCGCTCGGCGAGGACGAGATCGCCGCGGCGCGCAAGGAACTGGGCTGGAGCCACGATCCCTTCGTCATCCCCGACGAAATCCTCGCCGATTGGCGCGCCACCGGCGAACGGGGCGGCAAGTCGCATTCCGAATGGCAATCGCGCCTCGATACCTCGGAGCATGCAAAGGAATTCACCCGCCGGATGGCCGGCGAGCTACCCGAAAAATTCTCGCTTTCCAGTTACACGCAAGGCCTGATGAAAAGCCCGTTAAAGATTGCCACCCGCAAGGCGAGCGAGATGGCGCTCGACCAGATCAACGGCAGGCTGGTGGACACCATCGGCGGCAGCGCCGACCTGACCGGCTCTAACAACACCAAGGCGGGCGGCATCGGCGCCTTCACTGCGGAGGATTATTCGGGCCGGTACGTCTATTACGGTATCCGCGAATTCGGCATGTCGGCGGCGATGAACGGCATGGCGCTGCATGGCGGAGTGCGCCCCTATGGCGGCACGTTCCTGATCTTCACCGATTACGCGCGCGGCGCAATCCGCCTGTCCGCACTACAACAGGTGCCGGTCGTTTATGTCATGACGCATGACAGCATCGGGCTTGGCGAAGACGGTCCGACGCACCAGCCGATCGAGCATCTCCAGTCGCTTCGTGCGATGCCGAACATCCTCGTGATGCGACCCGCCGACGCGGTCGAAACCGCCGAATGCTGGGAAATCGCGCTGCGCCAATCCGACCGGCCGAGCGTTCTCGCGCTCAGCCGCCAGAATCTGCCGCAGGTGCGCAATGCGCCTGGTGAGACCGAATGCTGCGCCAGGGGTGCCTATCGGTTGAAAAAGGCCGGCAATAAGCGTCGCGTCATCATCATGGCGACCGGTTCTGAGGTTCACCTTGCGCTCGAATGCGCGGATTGGCTGGAAAAGGAAGGTATCGGCACCGACGTCGTCAGCATGGTCTGCACCGAACTGTTCGACGAGCAGGATGCCGGTTACAAGGAAGATATCCTCCCGAATGTCGATCCGTCGCAAATCCTGCGCGTCTCCATAGAGGCGGGCACGACCTTCGGCTGGGAACGCTATACGATGTCGAACGGTCTCAATTTCGGGATCGACCGCTTCGGCGCATCCGCCCCAGCGAGCGACCTTTTCGAAAAGTTCGGCCTGACCGCGGACGCTATCGTTCCGCAAATCACTAACGCAATCAAGAATTAAGCAGGAGCAGGTAGCATGGCGACCAAGGTAGCGATCAACGGTTTCGGACGTATCGGACGGCTCGTGGCGCGTGCCCTGCTGGAGCGGGACGACCACGATCTGGAACTGGTGGCGATCAACGATCTGGCCAACACCGATGCCAACGCCCTGCTGTTCGGTTTCGACAGCACGCATGGCCGTTTCCCCGGCACCGTGGAGGTCGATGGCGACGCGCTGATCGTCAACGGCAAAAAAATCGGCGTCACCAGCGAGCGTGAGCCCGGTAAACTGCCGCACAAGGACATGGGCGTGGACATCGTCCTTGAATGCACCGGTTTCTTCCAGAGCCACGATGCCGCCAAGCCGCATCTCGATGCCGGCGCGAAGCGCGTGCTGATCTCCGCCCCTGCCAAGGAAGTCAGCGCTACCATCGTGTACGGCGTCAACCACGACACGCTGACTTCGGAGGACACGATCGTCTCCAACGCCAGTTGCACGACGAATTGCCTTGCGCCTGTCGCCAAGGTTCTGAACGACGCAATCGGGATCGAGCGCGGCTTCATGACAACGATCCATTCCTACACCAACGACCAGCGCATGCTCGACCAGATGCATTCGGACATGCGCCGGGCCCGTGGCGGGGCGCAGAACATGATCCCGACCACGACCGGCGCGGCGCGCGCGGTGGGCCTTGTCCTGCCCGAGCTTGCGGGCAAGCTGGACGGCTCTTCCGTGCGCGTGCCGACGCCCAATGTCAGCCTTGTCGACCTCGTCTTCACGCCGAAGCGTGACACGACGAAGGAGGAGGTCAACGAGGCGCTGATGGCCGCCGCCAACGGGCCGATGAAGGGTGTTCTCGATTACACCGACAAGCCGCTCGTCAGCAGCGACTTCAACCACCATCCGGCAAGCTCGACGGTGGACTCGCTTGAGACGGCAGTCCTTGAAGGAAAGCTGGCGCGCGTCGTCAGCTGGTATGACAACGAATGGGGCTTCTCCAACCGCATGATCGACACCGCCGGTGCGATGGCAAAGTTTCTTTGAGGCGCGGAAGGGGCTGTGACCAAGCTCAACCCGGAGTACTTCACAGTCCTGGCCCAGCAATCCGGCTTCCTCGGCACGTTTCTCGGTGGCGTTTCGGCAACCATCTTCGTTACGATGATGACGATGGCGCGGTCATGACGGATCATGCGGTTCAGTCTCGGCTGCGCTGCGCTCGCGGCGCGCGCCTTTATCGTCACCGCCGCGCTCAGCATGGATCTTGTAGCTGCGAATCACCCGCAAGCACCGTCCTTCGTGTCCGCGAAAGACACCGAGTTCAGCCGCGCAACCGTCGCAGTCACGACATTATCGGCAGTCCTGGCAGCGACGCTCGTCTCGCTTACTTTCATGTTCGGATAGCCTCGCAAACGGATCCTTTCCTATGACCGGTTTCAAAACCCTCGACGACCTGCCCGACGATCTTACCGGCCAGCGAGCGCTGGTGCGGGTGGACCTGAACCTGCCGATGAAGGACGGGTCCGCCAGCGACCTGACTCGGGTCAAGGCCGTTGCGCCGACCATACTCGAACTCGCGGATCGCGGGGCGAAGGTGCTGCTGCTCGCGCATTTCGGCAGGCCCAAGGGTGAGCGCAATTCGACCATGAGCGTCAGCTTCGTACAAGGTGATGTCGAAAAGGTGCTGGACCGCGAAATCATGTTCATTCCCGAGATCACCGGCCCGGTGGTCGAACAGGCCATCGGTATCCTTGGTGACGGCGATATCGGGTTGCTGGAGAACACCCGCTTCTGGCCGGGCGAGGAAGCGAACGACGCGGAGTTCGCAAAGGCCATCGCCGAAAACGGCGACATCTATGTCAACGATGCCTTTTCCGCCGCGCACCGCGCCCATGCCTCGACGGAAGGACTGGCAAAGCTCCTGCCCGCCTATGCCGGGCGCGCGATGCAGCGGGAGCTGGAGGCGCTGGAGGCAGCGCTGGGCGTGCCCAGTCCGCCGGTTGCGGCAGTTGTCGGCGGGGCGAAGGTAAGCACCAAGCTCGCCGTGCTCGAAAACCTTGTAGGCAAGGTGCAGCACCTCATCATCGGCGGGGGCATGGCAAACACGTTCCTCGCCGCCAACGGCGTCGATGTCGGCAAGAGCCTTGCCGAGTACGATCTGACCGACATTGCGCGCGCCATCATGGCCAAGGCCGACGAAGCGAGCTGCACGATCCACCTTCCTTACGACGTGGTCGTGGCGAAGGATTTCGCCGCCAATCCGCCGAGCCTTCGCACCTGCAACGTCCACGAAGTGGCGAGCGACGAAATGATCCTCGATGTCGGGCCGCAGGCGGTGGAAGCTCTGGGCGACGTGCTCAAGACCTGCGCCACGGTGGTGTGGAACGGCCCGCTTGGCGCATTTGAAACTCCGCCCTTCGACGAAGCGACCGTTGCGCTCGCCCGCACTGCCGCCGCGCTGACGCAGGACGGCTCTCTCATCTCGGTCGCAGGCGGAGGCGACACCGTAGCCGCGCTCGCCCATGCGGGCGTGGCGGACGACATGACTTACGTTTCGGCTGCGGGTGGCGCGTTCCTCGAATGGATGGAAGGCAAGGAATTGCCCGGAGTCGCGGCCCTCGGCTGATGGCAGGTTCGGCACCGGTCGGCTACCGTCGCGATATTGACGGGCTGCGTTCCGTCGCGGTTTTACCCGTCGTGCTGTTCCACGCGGGTTATTCGCTGTTCTCCGGTGGCTATGTCGGTGTCGACATATTCTTTGTGATATCTGGCTTCCTTATTACATCGATCATCGTCCGTGAGCTGGACGAGGGTCGTTTTTCCTTAATTCATTTCTACGAAAGGCGCGCGAGGCGAATATTGCCTGCGCTCTTCTTCGTTATGGTGGTCACGCTGGTGGCGGGCTGGTTCATCCTTGCGCCGCATTTGTTCGCCGATCTCGGTCAATCGAGCCTGTCGGCGCTGCTGTTCTCTTCTAATATCTGGTTCTGGTTATTCTCTGGCGGATATTTCTCCGGGCCGACCGATTACCTGCCGATGCTTCACACCTGGTCGCTGGCGGTGGAGGAGCAGTATTACATCTTTTTCCCACTCCTGCTGATGGCGATCTTCGCCGTGCGGCGTGGCTGGCTGAAGGCGCTAATCTGGGCCAGCGTGGTGGTGAGCTTTGCGCTGGCCGTCTGGCTTGTCCCGCGTTCACCGAGCTCAGCATTCTACCTTCTCCCGACCCGCGCGTGGGAGCTAGGCGCAGGCGCTTTGCTCGCCA
>JBARVT010000281.1:0-12229 GCA_049646405.1 Alteraurantiacibacter sp. | reverse complement strand
TGGTAAAGCCGGGCACCATGTAGTCCTGCAATTCGTCATGCAGTTCGACGAGCGCGGCATGGTCGAATTGTGCGTTGGCCGGTTGAACGAGCGCCAGGAACAGCGCGGCGAAGGCGAAAAGGCGGTGCATCGTGGTCTCCCTCGCCACCATGTCTGCGCGCCGCGCCCGCGCCTGTCCACCCGTTGACGAAAGGCCGTCTCCACCCTATATCACCGCCACCAGCCGGAGAGCTTCGAGCAAGGTGGGCCTGACGCGGGGGTTCATCCAGGAACGGAAGTTCCGGCATCTGCGTGAGACATGACAAACCAAGGCTGCAACGGCAGCGCCTCTCGGGGTGCGCTCGCTTGCGGCCTGTTCTGCGTCTCGCGCATTCCCTCCCGCCCCAGACATTTTAAAGGCAGCGGCTCTCACGTCGCTGCGTCACGCGAAGAAGAGGCCACGGCTAGACTTATGGCGACCAAGGCGAAAGCTCCCGAAGCACAGGGCAGCAAGAAGAAGCGCATCCGCAAGATTTTCGGCGATGTCCACGAAGCGGTGGAAATGCCGAACCTGATCGAGGTGCAGCGCGAGAGCTATGAACAGTTCCTGCGTTCAGACCCGGCGACGGGCTACGTCTCCGGCCTCGAAAAGACGCTGCGCAGCGTGTTCCCGATCCGCGATTTCGCCGGTACCGCCGAGCTCGACTTCGTGCATTACGAGCTCGAGCCGCCGAAATACGACACCACCGAATGCCGCCAGCGCGGCATCACCTACGCCGCCCCGATGAAGGTGACGCTGCGGCTGATCGTGTTCGAGGTGGACCAGGAAACCGAAACCCGCTCCGTCCTCGATATCAAGGAGCAGGACGTATACATGGGCGACATGCCGCTCATGACGGGGAACGGCACGTTCATCGTCAACGGCACCGAGCGCGTCATCGTGTCGCAGATGCACCGTTCGCCCGGCGTGCTGTTCGATCACGATCGCGGCAAGACGCACTCGTCCGGCAAGTTCCTCTTCGCCGCGCGCGTCATTCCCTATCGCGGCAGCTGGCTCGATTTCGAATTCGACGCGAAGGACATCGTCAATGTTCGTATCGACCGCAAGCGCAAGCTGCCGGTCACCGCGCTGCTGTTCGCGCTCGGGCTAGACCAGGAAGGCATCCTCGATCACTTCTACGACACCGTGTCGTGGAAGCGTTCGGGCGGAAAGAAGGGTGAGGGCTGGCAAATCCCGTTCAGCGCCGAGCAGTGGCGCAACATCAAACCTGCATTCGCGCTGGTCGATGCCAAGACGGGCGAGGAAGTGTTCCCCGCCGGCCAGAAGGTGTCACCGCGCGCAGCCAACAAGGCCGAAAAGGACGGCCTCAAGACCCTGCTGATCCCGACCGAGGAAATCTTCGGGCGCTTTGCCTCGAAGGACATGATCGACGAAAAGACGGGCCGCATTTACATCGAAGCCGGTGAAGAGGTCAGCCCCGAGAATCTCGAGAAGCTCGACGGGGCCGGGATCGACCAGCTCGAACTGCTCGATATCGATCACGTCAGCACCGGTGCGTGGATGCGCAACACGCTCGCCGCCGACAAGGCGGAGAACCGCGAGGAAGGGCTCGAGGCGATCTACAAGGTAATGCGCCCGGGCGAGCCGCCGACCAAGGAAACCGCGGAAGCGCTGTTCGAAGGCTTGTTCTTCGATTCCGACCGTTACGACCTTTCCGCCGTCGGCCGCGTGAAGCTGAACATGCGTCTCGAACTCGATGCGGAAGACACTGTCACCACGCTGCGCAAGGAAGACATCCTCGCCGTGGTGAAGGAGCTTGTCGACCTGAAGGACGGCAAGGGCGACGTCGATGACATCGACAATCTCGGTAACCGGCGTGTGCGTTCGGTGGGCGAGCTGCTGGAGAACCAGTACCGCGTCGGCCTGTTGCGCATGGAACGCGCCGTGAAGGAGCGTATGAGCTCGGTCGACGTGTCGACCGTCATGCCGAACGACCTCATCAACGCGAAGCCTGCCGTGGCCGCGGTGCGCGAATTCTTCGGCTCCAGCCAGCTTTCGCAGTTCATGGACCAGACCAATCCGCTTTCGGAAGTCACCCATAAGCGCCGCGTCTCCGCGCTCGGCCCGGGCGGCCTGACGCGCGAGCGCGCCGGTTTCGAAGTGCGCGACGTGCACCCGACGCATTATGGCCGCATCTGTCCGATCGAGACCCCCGAAGGCCCGAATATCGGTCTTATCAACTCGCTGTCGACCTTTGCCCGCGTCAACAAGTACGGCTTCATCGAGACGCCGTATCGCACGGTGACGGACGGCAAGGTGACGGGCGAGGTGAATTACCTTTCCGCCATGGAAGAGCAGAAGCACACCGTCGCGCAGGCTTCGGCCGAAACGGACCAGGACGGCAAGTTCGTCGAAGAACTCGTCTCGACCCGCCAGAACGGCGAGTTCACGATGAGCCCGAACGAGAACGTCACGCTGATGGACGTCAGCCCCAAGCAGCTCGTCTCGGTCGCGGCCTCGCTCATCCCGTTCCTCGAAAACGACGACGCCAACCGCGCGCTGATGGGATCGAACATGCAGCGCCAGGCGGTGCCGCTTGTCCGGGCCGAGGCGCCGTGGGTCGGCACCGGCATGGAAGAAACCGTGGCGCGCGATTCGGGCGCTGCGATCTCCGCGACGCGCGGCGGCGTGGTTGACCAGGTCGACGCGACGCGCATCGTCATCCGTGCCTCGGGCGAGGTGGACACCTCCAACCCGGGCGTCGATATCTACACGCTGCAAAAATTCCAGCGTTCCAACCAGAACACCTGCGTCAACCAGCGTCCGCTGGTGAAGGTGGGTGACACGGTGGAGCAGGGCGATATCATCGCCGATGGTCCCTCGACTGATCTGGGTGAACTGGCGCTGGGCCGCAACAGCCTCGTGGCCTTCATGCCGTGGAACGGCTACAACTACGAGGACTCCATCCTCATCTCCGAGCGCATCGTGAAGGACGATGTCTTCACCTCGATCCACATCGAGGAATTCGAAGTCATGGCGCGCGACACGAAGCTCGGGCCGGAAGACATCACCCGCGATATTCCCAATGTCGGCGAGGAGGCGCTGCGCAACCTCGACGAAGCGGGCATCGTCTATATCGGTGCCGAAGTGCATCCGGGCGACATCCTCGCGGGCAAGATCACGCCCAAGGGCGAAAGCCCGATGACGCCGGAAGAAAAGCTGCTGCGCGCCATCTTCGGCGAAAAGGCCAGCGATGTGCGCGACACCTCGCTTCGCCTGCCGCCGGGCGTGGCCGGAACGGTGGTGGAAGTGCGCGTCTTCAACCGCCACGGCATCGAGATCGACGACCGTACCCGCGCGATCCAGAACGAGGAAATCGAACGCCTCAAGAAGGACAGCGAGGACGAGCGCGCGATCCTGAACCGTGCGACCTACAACCGCCTGGAAGAAATGCTGGCCGGACAGACCGCGTCGGCTGCTCCGAAGGGCGTGAAGAAGGGCACGGTGATCGACGCATCGGTTCTCGAAAGCGTCGAGAAGCGCGAGTGGTTCAAGTTCGCCGTCGCCGACGACAACATGCAGTCCCAGCTTGAAGCGGTGAAGGGGCAGTATGACGAGGCAGTGAAAGCCATCAAGGACAAGTTCGACGACCGCAAGGAGAAGCTCGAACGCGGCGACGAACTGGCGCCGGGCGTGCTCAAGATGGTCAAGGTCTTCGTCGCGGTGAAGCGCAAGCTGCAGCCGGGCGACAAGATGGCCGGCCGTCACGGCAACAAGGGCGTCATCAGCCGCATCCTGCCCGAAGAGGACATGCCGTTCCTCGAGGACGGGACGCCGGTCGATATCGTGCTGAACCCGCTGGGCGTGCCCTCGCGCATGAACGTGGGCCAGATCTTCGAGACGCATCTCGGCTTCGCCGCGCGTGGCCTGGGCCACCAGATCGCCGAACAGCTCGACGAATGGCGCGCCGCCAATCCGGACATCACCGCGGGCAAGCCGCCCGAGGCGCTGATGACCAAGCTGAAGGACGTCTACGGCGAGAACTATTACGACGATCTCGACAGCCGCACGAACGAGGAAGTGGCGGAACTCGCCGGCAATCTTCGTGCGGGCGTTCCGATGGGCACACCGGTGTTCGATGGCGCGCGCGAGAGCGACGTGACCGACATGCTGCTGAAGGCGGGTTACGATTCGTCGGGCCAGTCGACGCTGTATGACGGCCGCACCGGCGAGGCGTTCGACCGCAAGGTGACGGTGGGCGTGATCTACATGCTCAAGCTGCACCACCTTGTGGACGACAAGATCCACGCCCGTTCGATCGGCCCCTACTCGCTCGTCACCCAGCAGCCGCTGGGCGGAAAGGCGCAGTTCGGCGGACAGCGTTTCGGCGAAATGGAAGTCTGGGCACTGCAGGCCTACGGCGCGGCCTACACCTTGCAGGAAATGCTGACGGTGAAGTCCGACGACGTGATCGGCCGCACCAAGGTCTACGAAGCGATCGTCAAGGGCGACGATACCTTCGAAGCCGGCATTCCGGAAAGCTTCAACGTGCTCGTCAAGGAAATGCGCTCGCTCGGCCTCAATGTCGAACTCACCTCGCTGAACGAGGGCGAGGAAGGCGAGGATGGCTTCGGCCAGATCGCGGCTGAATGACAGGGGTCGGCGGGCCGCAAGGTCCGCCTCCCCGTCCACCTCTGTTTCTCCCCCCAAGGGAATGTGAAAAAATGAACGAACTGACCAAATTCACGAACCAGCTGGCGAAGCCCGAAACCTTCGACCAGATCCAGATCGGCCTCGCGAGCCCCGAGCGTATTCGCAGCTGGTCCTTCGGCGAGATCAAGAAGCCGGAAACCATCAACTACCGCACGTTCAAGCCCGAGCGCGACGGCCTGTTCTGCGCGCGCATCTTCGGTCCGGTGAAGGATTACGAGTGCCTGTGCGGCAAGTACAAGCGCATGAAGTATAAGGGCGTCGTCTGCGAAAAGTGCGGCGTCGAAGTGACCGTCACCAAGGTCCGGCGTGAGCGCATGGGCCATATCGAGCTGGCTGCGCCGGTCGCGCATATCTGGTTCCTGAAGTCGCTGCCCAGCCGCATCGGCCTGCTGCTCGACATGCAGCTGAAGCAGCTTGAGCGCGTGCTGTATTTCGAAGCCTATATCGTCACCGAGCCAGGCCTGACGCCGCTGGAGAAGTTCCAGCTGCTGACCGAAGACGAGCTGCTCGACGCGCAGGACGAATATGGCGAAGACGCTTTCTCCGCCGGCATCGGTGCCGAAGCGGTCAAGTTCATGCTGATGGATCTCGATCTCGCGCAGGAGAAGGCCGACCTTCTCGAAGAGCTGGAGACGACCAAGTCCAAGCTGAAGCCCGCGAAGATCATCAAGCGTCTGAAGGTCGTCGAAAGCTTCATCGATTCGGGCAACCGTCCCGAATGGATGATCCTCGAAGTCGTGCCGGTCATCCCGCCGGAACTGCGCCCGCTCGTCCCGCTGGATGGCGGCCGGTTCGCGACGTCCGATCTCAACGATCTCTATCGCCGCGTCATCAACCGCAACAACCGCCTGAAGCGCCTGATGGAACTGCGCGCGCCGGACATCATCGTGCGCAACGAAAAGCGCATGCTGCAGGAATCGGTCGATGCGCTGTTCGACAACGGCCGTCGCGGCCGTGTCATCACCGGTGCGAACAAGCGTCCGCTTAAGTCGCTCAGCGACATGCTCAAGGGCAAACAGGGCCGCTTCCGCCAGAACCTGCTCGGCAAGCGCGTCGACTATTCGGGCCGCTCGGTTATCGTGACCGGGCCGGAACTCAAGCTGCACCAGTGCGGCCTGCCCAAGAAGATGGCGCTCGAGCTGTTCAAGCCGTTCATCTACGCCCGCCTCGACGCGAAGGGTCTGTCGATGACCCTGAAGCAAGCGAAGAAGTGGGTCGAGAAGGAGCGCAAGGAAGTCTGGGATATCCTGGATGAAGTCATCCGCGAACACCCTGTTCTCCTGAACCGCGCACCGACGCTTCACCGCCTTGGTATCCAGGCGTTCGAGCCGGTGTTGATCGAAGGCAAGGCGATCCAGCTGCACCCGCTCGTCTGCTCGGCCTTCAACGCCGACTTCGATGGCGACCAGATGGCCGTCCACGTGCCGCTTTCGCTGGAAGCCCAGCTGGAAGCGCGCGTGCTGATGATGTCCACCAACAACATCCTCTCGCCCGCCAACGGGAAGCCGATCATCGTGCCTTCGCAGGACATGGTGCTGGGCCTGTACTACCTCTCCATGGACCGCGAGGGTGAGCCGGGCGAAGGCAAGGTGCTTGGCGGCATCGACGAAGTGCACCAGGCGCTGCATGTCGGCGCGGTCACGCTGCATTCCAAGATCACCACCCGCGTTCCGCAGACGGACGAGGGCGGCAAGGAATACCTGGCGCGTGTCGAAACGACGCCGGGCCGCATGCTGATCGGCGAATGCCTGCCGAAGAGCCACACCGTGCCCTTCGACGTCGTCAACCGCCTTCTCACCAAGAAGGAAATCGGTGACGTGATCGACCAGGTCTATCGCCACACCGGCCAGAAGGACACGGTGCTGTTCGCCGACGCCATCATGTCGCTTGGCTTCCGCCAGGCGTGCAAGGCCGGCATTTCGTTCGGCAAGGACGACATGATCATCCCGGACAGCAAGGAAGGCATGATCGAGGAGACCAAGGCGCTGGTTGCCGATTACGAGCAGCAGTATCAGGACGGCTTCATCACCCAGCAGGAAAAGTACAACAAGGTGATCGACGCCTGGAGCCGTTGCGGCGACCAGGTGGCGGCCGCCATGATGGACGAGATCAAGGCGACGCCGAAGGACGACGACGGTCGCGAGGCGCCGATCAACTCGATCTACATGATGAGCCACTCTGGTGCGCGTGGTTCCCCTGCGCAGATGAAGCAGCTGGCCGGTATGCGCGGCCTTATGGCCAAGCCGTCGGGCGAGATCATCGAAACGCCGATCATCTCGAACTTCAAGGAGGGCCTGACCGTCCTCGAATACTTCAACTCCACCCACGGCGCGCGCAAGGGCCTTGCGGATACGGCGTTGAAGACGGCGAACTCGGGTTACCTGACGCGCCGCCTCGTCGACGTGTCGCAGGACTGCGTGATCGTGGAAGAGGACTGCAAGACGAAGAACGCGCTCGACATGCGCGCCATCGTGCAGGGCGGCAGCGTCATCGCGTCGCTCGGCGAGCGCATCCTTGGCCGCACGCTGGCCGACGACATCGTCAACGCCGCGACGGACGAGGTGATCGTCAAGGCCGGCACGCTGGTCGACGAACCGATGGTGAAGGCCATCGAAGATGCCGAAACGCAGGTCGCCAAGATCCGCAGCCCGCTGGTCTGCGAAGCCGAACAGGGCGTTTGCGCGACCTGTTACGGGCGTGATCTTGCGCGCGGTACGCCGGTCAATATCGGCGAGGCCGTGGGCGTCATCGCGGCGCAGTCCATCGGTGAACCCGGCACCCAGCTGACGATGCGGACGTTCCACATCGGCGGCGCGGCGCAGATCAACGAAACCTCGCATCTCGAGTCCATCTCGGACGGCAAGGTCGTGTTCCGCGACATGCCGACCATCACCGACAAGAAGGGTCGTCGCCTGTCGCTGGCCCGTTCGGGCGAGATGATCGTCGTCGATGCCGAGGGCCGCGAGCGTGCGATCCACCGCGTGCCTTACGGGACCGTGCTCATGTTCGAGGACGGCGCGGCGGTGAAGGAAGGCGACCGGCTGGCGGAGTGGGATCCGTTCACCCTGCCGATCATCACCGAAACCGCAGGTATAGTGCGTTATCAGGATCTTGTCGAAGGCAAGACGCTGGAAGAGCGCGTGGACGATGCCACCGGCATCGCCCAGCGTGTCGTTACCGAACTTCAGGCCCGTAGCGGCAAGAAGGAAGACCTGCGGCCGCGACTCACCCTGCTGGGCGAAGAAGGTTCGGGCAAGAAGGGCGACGACACCGAGGCCGCGCGCTACATGCTCGCCCCGGGCACGACGCTGTCGGTCGAGGACGGGCAGGAAGTGCAGGCAGGTGACATCCTTGCCCGTGCTTCGCGCGAAGCCGCCAAGACGCGCGACATCACCGGCGGTCTGCCGCGTGTTGCCGAGCTGTTCGAAGCGCGCATTCCGAAGGACGCGGCAGTCATCGCCAAGATCAGCGGGCGGATGGAATTCATCCGCGACTACAAGGCCAAGCGCAAGATCGCGATCGTCCCCGAAGAAGGCGATCCGGTGGAATACCTCGTCCCCAAGACGAAGGTGATCGACGTGCAGGAAGGCGACTTCGTGAAGAAGGGCGATACCCTGATTTCCGGCTCGCCCAACCCGCACGACATCCTTGAGGTTCTCGGGATCGAGGCGCTGGCCGAATATCTCGTGAACGAGATCCAGGAAGTCTACCGATTGCAGGGCGTGAAGATCAACGACAAGCACATCGAGACGATCGTGCGTCAGATGCTGCAGAAGGTCGAGATCACCGACGGGGGCGACACCGTGCTGCTGCCGGGCGAACAGGTCGACTTGGAGGAAATGAACGAGGCCAACGCCAAGCTCACTCCGCGCAAGAAGAAGGCCGAAGGCAAGCCGATCCTGCTCGGGATCACGAAGGCAAGCCTCCAGACGCGCTCCTTTATCTCGGCGGCCTCCTTCCAGGAAACCACCCGCGTGCTGACGCAGGCGGCGGTCGAAGGGAAAAAGGACACGCTGATCGGGCTGAAGGAAAACGTGATCGTGGGCCGTCTCATCCCCGCCGGTACCGGCGCGGGCATGAACCGGATGCGCGTCACCGCTTCTTCGCGCGATGCGGCGCTACGCGCCCAGTACAAGAAGATGCAGGACGCGCTCGTCGCTGCCGAGGAAGCCGAAGCTGCCGAGAAGGAAGCATCGCTCGCCGAGAAGGACGCCGCCATCATCATGGCCAACTCCGCCGAGGAAGAGCATGAAGCCGAACTCGCGCAGGACGCGGAAGCCGCCATTGGCGACGATCCGCTGGCCCGGATGGAAGGCGAAACCCACGGCACGGACGAGGACGCAGGCGACTACTTGCGTGCCGACCAGGCCGAGGAGCCGGAAGCCATCGCCAAGGACGAGGAGAAGGACGGCGAGTAAGCTGGTCCTTTGCTGACATCACGAATACCCCGGTGGAGCGATCTGCCGGGGTTTTTCGTTTAGAGGCAGCAGGCAGCAGGCAGCAGGCAGCGAGCAGTCGTGTTTCCGGCCGGTCGGCCCGGACCTGTTCCGGGCCCGTGCTTATCTCCTGGAGGTGCGAAAGCTTTTCCTTACCCGTCCGCTTGCGCTCCGCCCTGCTGCGCCTAACTGGTAGCGGAACGAAACGGAGTTCCCTGACCCATGACCGATACATCCGTCCTCTTTCAGCCATTCGCCTCACCCAAGCTCGACCTGCCCAACCGCATCGTCATGGCGCCGATGACCCGCAACATGTCGCCGAATGGCGTACCGGGTGAAGCCAACGCCGCCTATTACGCGCGGCGCGCGGCAGCGGATGTCGGGCTGATCCTGTCCGAAGGCACGGTTATCGACCGCCCCGCTTCGCGAAACCAGCACGCGATCCCGTTCTTTTACGGGGAAGAGGCGCTGGCCGGTTGGCAGGGAGTGATCGAGGCAGTGCATGCCGCAGGCGGCAAGATGGGTCCGCAAATCTGGCACACGGGCGGCGCGCCGTCGCCCACGAAGCACCCGCCCGAAGGCCCGATCGACACGCCGTCGGGCCGCTTCGCGCCGGACAGGCCCGTCGGCGAGCCGATGAGCGAGGAAGACATCGCCGACACCATCGCCGCCTTCGCCAATGCCGCTGCCGCCTCGAAAGACCTCGGCTTCGATACGCTCGAACTGCACGGCGCGCACGGTTACCTGATCGACGAGTTTTTCTGGCCCGGCACCAATATCCGCGAGGATCGCTATGGCGGAAACACCATCGCCGAACGCGCGCGCTTCGCTGCCGAAGTCGTCGCCGCCTGCCGCGAGACCGTGGGGCAGGACTATCCCATTCTCCTGCGCCTCAGCCAGTGGAAGCAGCAGGACTACGAGGCCCGCCTCGCGCCCACGCCGCAAGAAATGGAAGCATGGCTCACGCCGCTCGCCGATGCCGGCGTCGATATCTTTCATTGCTCGCAGCGTCGCTTCTGGGAACCGGAGTTTCCCGAAGAAGACGGCGAAGAGGGGCTGAACTTCGCGGGCTGGGCAAAGAAACTCACTGGCCTGCCAACGATCGCGGTCGGCTCTGTCGGGCTCGAAGGCGACTTCTTCGGCTCGTTCCGCGGACAGGGCTCGCAAACCTCCAGCCTGGCCCCGCTGGTCGAGCGCATGGAGCGCGGCGAATTCGACCTGATCGCCGTCGGCCGCGCGCTGCTGGCCGATGCCGATTGGGCGACCAAGGTGCGCGAGGAACGCGGCGACGAATTACGCGCCTTCGAGGCCGCCTCGCTCGCCGAACTGGTGTAAGCCGCCATTCAGGGCAGGCAGCGCATTTCAAAGGAATGCGTTGCCTGCTCCTCCTCTCCGCTGCCGCGCTGCTGCTAGGTTGCGCCCCGCCCGATCCCTACGAACAGGCGCAAGAGGAGGCCCGCGAGGCTGTCTCTGCGCGCAGTATCGAGGGGACTTACATCGTCACCTACGTAGACGAGGAGGAGCCGCAGATCGGCATTTCGGGGCATGAGCCGACCGTCACCATTTCCGCCGACCGCGTGCATTTCCAATCGCAGTGCATCTACGAAAACTGGGCTTATTCCCGCGAAGGCGAAAGCATTGAAACAGGCCCGTGGGACTATGGCGGTGAACCCGTTGCCATGTGCGCACGCGGCCTCGCGCCGGGCGAAGAAGCGATCATCACGGCCATCGGCGGGGCGGATACGGTTCGCTTCGTGCCGCGCGGTATCTGGATGTCTGGCGATAGCGGCACGGTGCAGATGCGCTGGGTTCCTGGCGAGGCGGACCTTGCCGGGCGCGATATCGACCTGTCGGGCAGCTGGGTCGCACAGGCGCTCGACGGACGCGACCTGCCCGCCGGCATCGAGCTGGAGGCCGACTGGAATGGTATCTGGTGGGAGCCGGACTGCGCGGGGCAAGCCGTGTCCTACACCATTGATGGCAGCAAATTCGATGCGCCTGAACCGCGCAATCCGGGCGAGGTGTGCGATATCGGCTTCCCGCCCGAACTGACCGACATCTGGCGCGCGCTGGCGGCGGCGGATATGGTCGAGCTGACGGAGAATGGCGGCGTGCTCATCTCCGGCAACGGGCGAGACGTGCTGCTCGCGCCGCGCGAGGGGGCAGGGCATTGAAACCCGCTGTCATCGGCGCAGCGGCACTCGCCACGGCCTGTGTCGGCCCGGCACCTTCCGCTTCGCCGGAAGCGCTCGAAGGCGAATGGCGCATCGCCGGCCTGAACGGAGCAGCGCTCGACCTGCCTGTCGGCCTTGCCCTGTCCATCGGTGTGGATACGGTCCGCTACGACTCCGGCTGCGGCGGCCATGCATGGACATACCGATTGGACGGCAGCGCAATCGTCACCAGTCGCACGCGCTCCCCCGATAATGACTGCCTCGCTCGCAGCACCTTTCCGCGCGAGGTCTATCAGGTCGCCGCCGCCATTGATGCTGCGCGCACGGTCGAACGGACGCCTGCAAACGGCGTGCGCCTCTCTGGCGACGGCAGCAGTGTGACGCTCTTCTCGCAGTAATTCCCGCTATTGATAATCAATCGCATTGCAATCGCTCGGCAATGCGCTAGCCTTGATGCGAATCGTTCGCAGAAAAGGTGCCAATGGCTTCTGAGACACCCCGCCCATCGACGCAGGCGCACGCAGATCGCATCGTCGCATCGCTCGCCACACTGCCGACCATGCCCTATCGCTCGCATGTCGCGATGCGCTTCGTGCTCGGCATCCGCTGGCTCGCAATGTGCGAGCGCAAGCGCCACGATCCGGTCGTCGAACTCACGCAACGGCTGGGTTCGGTCACTGCCGCCAAGGCCTTCATCGATTTCGCCGACCTGGCAGGGCGTTGCTGGCCAGAGCCGGTGCAGGTCCTGCGTCCCTGCTGCTCCCTGATGACCGCCGACGAAAGCCTTTTCGCCGCCATGGCCGAAGCAGCGGCGCGCGCCGATCGTACGAAGTTCTCTGCCGTGCTCGATGGTTTCATCCGGTGCGACCGGCACGAGCGGCTTTACGACCACGCGCTCTTCGCGGTGGCTGCATCCTCCTGACGGC
>JBARVT010000280.1:0-4888 GCA_049646405.1 Alteraurantiacibacter sp. | reverse complement strand
CTCGATGGCAGCACGCTGGTGGTGATCTTCGCCATGCTCGCCTTCGGCAAGGGGCTGGCCAATGCTGGCTCCATCGAACTGCTCGTCGCCACGCTGGCGCCCTTCATGACGAGCGGATCGCCGCTGCTGCTGCTTGTACTCGTCTATGGCATCACCAGCCTGCTGACCGAGGCGATCACCAACAACGCGGTCGCCGTCATCATGACGCCGCTGGCCATCGGGCTGGCGCAGGCGGCGGGTGTCGATCCGCGCGGGCTGGTGGTGGCGGTGATGTTCGGCGCGAGCGCCAGCTTTGCGACGCCCATCGGCTACCAGACCAACACGCTCGTCTACGGTTCGGCGAATTACCGATTCACGGATTTCCTCAAGATCGGCGTGCCGATGAATATCGCGGTCGGCGTGGGCGTCTGCTTTGCCATCGCGACATTCTATTGAGGCATCATCCGTCTGCGCGAAGAGCGGCGAGCGCGCGTTCGCGGTCCACGCCGAAATGCGTTGCCAACGCGCCGGTGGCTTTGGCCAGCAGATCGCCCGTCGGCCTCAGGTCGCGGCCTTCGTAAAGCGCAGAAGAGGCGAGCCCCGGCCAGTCCGCCTCGACCGGATCGCCCGCAGGCAGCGCGCCGCCCAGTAGCAATGCCGCCGAAGCGGTGCCGTGGTCGGTGCCGCCGGTCCCGTTCACTGCCGCCGTGCGCCCGAACTCGGTCGCGACCAGCAACAGCGTTTCGCGCCACTGTGCGCCGAGACCTTCTTTCAACGCCGCCAGCAGCGCGTCGAGTCCCGTCAGCTGGTTATCCAGCACGCGGGGCTGCGCACGGTGGGTGTCCCACCCGCCGGTCTCGATCATCATGATATCCACGCCGTCCGCACCCGTCATCAGCGAGGCGGCGAGCTGGCCCAACCGCCCGCCATCGCGCCCGGCATTTCCGGCAATGTCGCCGGTCATGGAATGAGTCCGCATCGCCTCGTCCCACAGCGGGCCGAGCTGCGCATCCTCGGCATACATGGTTGACAGGCGAGCGAGCAGGTCTTCGTTAGGATCGGGCAAGCGGTTGGCGGAGTACGTCGCGACCTGCCGCTCTCCACGCAATGCCAGCGGGACGGTCGGTCCGAGCGCCATCGCGTCCGTCTCGCCGCCCAGCAGCGGAAGCATCCTGCCGAGCCAGCCGGTGCGCTTGTCGTAGGCACGCGCACCGCCGCTTTCGAGCACGTTTTGCGCATCGAAGTGGGAGCGTTCGCGGTATCCGGTAGCAACCGCGTGCCACGCTCGTGCCTCGCCCGCAGCGAACATGCCTGCCGTCTGCGCCATGGCGGGGTGAAGGGCGAAGAACCCGTCGAGCATGCGCGCTTCGTCATCCACCAGAGAGCCACGCAGGTCGCGCAAGGCCCGGTCGCCATGTGGCTGGACGAGCGCCAGCCCGTCCGCCGCGCCGCGCTGGATCACGAAGACGAATTTCCGGCGGCCGGTGGCGGTCAGCGCCACTCCGGGTGTGCCGAGCGAAATGCCGGTCAGCGCGGCCCCGGCGAGCGAGGTGGCGATCATGCGGCGGCGGTTCATCGTCAGGCGCATCGCATCATCTCCGCTGAAATTCCGGGCTGGCAATCAGGAGTGCAAAGCCCATCGCGGCGTCGCCCGATCCGGAAATCGCGCCACGTGTCGCAGGCCGCAAGGCATCGCCGAGAACCTCTGTCGCGAGCTCGCGCGGGTCACTCTCGCCGACGAGCCTGCGCGAGAGTTGCGCGGCGATTTCCACCCGCGTCATCAACGCCCCTGAGCCTGCCCAGTCGTAAGCCGTGTCACCCCAGCCTGCCGGGCTGCCGACTTGCCAAGTCGGCTGCCCGAGCAGTCCGAGCAGGCGCTGTGCGGCGCGGTCGTTCAGGTCGCGACCGCCGGGAGCGGCGCGCAGGCTGGCGACGAGCCAGTCCCAAGGGCTGCGGATCTTGTCGCGCGGCGCGTCCCACACGGCAGGCAGCTCCACCAGCGCGTCGTAAACCGGGAGCAGCTCGCCCCCGCTCGCGGTGAAGGCCGCTGCCAACCGCGACACCGCTGCCTCTGGCGGATCGTCGGCGATGAAATGGCGGGCGAGCTTGATAGCGATATGCCGCGCGGTGACGGGATGACGGACGATGTCGGCGATGATCGCATCGGCCTGTGCCGCGCCTGCCTGCGCATAGCGGCGACCGAGCACTGTGCGCGTACCGGGCTCGTGCATCTGCGCGAAGAACACCGCCTCGCCTGGCGTGCCTCCCGCCCCGTGAGCGATCCGGCTGTTTCCCATGCCTGCGACGGTCCAGCCCGTGAGCGCAAGCGCGAGTTCGGTGACGTCGGCCTGCGTATACCCACTGCCGACCCCCATCGTGTGCAGCTCGAGCAGCTCGCGGCCGAGATTCTCGTTGAACCCGAATTCGCGGCGTGTCGTGGCATTGAGGTTGCTGGACGGACCCACCGAGATGTTCTGGTCGAGATATTGAAGCATCGCCGGATGCAGCACGGCGGCGCGCACGAGGTCGCCGAAATTGCCCATGATGCTGGCGCGGATTACGGAAAATTCGAAATCTTCGGCAAAGGCATGCTGGCGCACCTTGTCGATGGAGATGGCGAAATGGTTGGACCAGAAATGCACGAGCCGCTCGGCGAAGGGCGTATCGGTGGCGACGGCATGGCCGAGCCGCTTGCCGATGGCCGCCCAGTGCTCCTCCCGGCTTTCCACGCCCAGCTCGCGGTTGCGCATCTGCGCCGCTTCCCGGTCGCCACCATTCCGGCGCAGCCGGGCTACGTCGTTACGTGCCGCCAGCACCTCTCCGATGCGCGCCATCCGCTCGCTCTGGTTGCCGAGCGCGGCAGGCGCGGGATCGAAGCGCCGCAGCTGGTTGCGAAGCCAGTCGCGCAGGTCGGCGGGCGGCTCCTCTCCCGGAACCGCGCCCAATCCGAACCGGTCGGTGGCAATGCGCAGCGGCGTCGTCATGCGGTGAGCATAACGCATGGCAGGCTTGAATTGTGTCTGAATTTGTCGCGGATGGTCGCGTTCAGGTGGCGATAGCGGCGAGCAGCGCCTCGACATCGGCGTCGGACGTCCAGAGATGCGGCGTTACGCGCAGCGATTGCCCGCGCACCGAGACATGCACCTGCGCCTCGGCCAGCCGCTCGGCGAGGTCCGGGGGCAGGCCGTCCGCTGCCGAAAGCGAGAGGAAATGTGGTGCGCGAATGCCGACCGGCGCGGCATCAAAGCCGAGCGGCGCGGCGGCCTTGGCAATGGCGGAGGTTCGCGCGGCGAGCGTCCCGGCGATAGCCTCCACGCCGAATTCGCCGATAAGGTAGAGCGCGGCGGAGCCGCCCGCCAGCAGCGGCGGATTGGACTTCTCGCCCATGTCGAATCGCCGCGCGCCGGGCTGGTAGTCGTCGCGATAATCGACCAGCCGCGCGAAATCCTCCGACCCGGCACGGTTGATCCAGTTCTGCTCCAGCGGGTCGCCCCGATGATGTTTCGGATCGATATATGTCATGGACAGGCCATACGGCCCGAGCAGCCATTTGTAGCAGGCGGCGACCGCGAAATCGGGCTGCACGGCGGCGAAGTCGATAGCCATCGCACCGAGCGATTGCGTCAGGTCGAGCACCAGCGCCGCGCCATTCGCCCGGCACGCCTCGCCCACCGCGACGAGATCGACCACGCGCCCGTCCGCCCAGTGACATTGCGGCATGGCAACAATCGCGGTGTCCGGCCCGATGGCATCGAGCACGGCATCGGTCCACGCTGCAAAGGCATCGCGATGGACGGTGACGACCTCGCCGCCATTGTCCGCCGCCAGCTTGCGCCAGGGATAAACGTTCGACGGAAACTGGTCCGCCAAAGTTACGACGCTCTGCCCGCGCGCCAAGGGGAGGTTCCGCGCGGCAATCGCCATGGCATAGCTGACTGACGGGACCACCGCGATACTGTCTGCCGACACGCCCGCCAGCCGCGCGGCGCGGCTGCGGAATTCCTCCACCACGCCGAAGAAATCGACAGGGCGCAGCAGCCACGGCTGTTCCTTGCGTCGCGCGCCCTCGACCATCGCCGCGCTCACCGTATCGGCCAGCGGCGCCATGTAGGCGCAATTCAGGTAATGCACGTCCTCCGGGATCGCGAAGCGGTGGCGCTGCGAAGCTATCATCGCGCCGCTCCCGTCAGCCGACGATCCCCGCGCTCGCCAGCACCGCCAGCGTCAGGACATCGGGAGCAATTGCCGTCATCGGCGCGATCTGCACCGGTTTTTCCGAACCGATCAGCAGCGGGCCTATGGTGGCATCGCCGGAGAGTTCGCGCAGCAGCTTCGCCGAAAGGTTCGCCGATTGCAGGCCAGGCATAACCAGAACATTGGCGGGACCGGACAGGCGGCTGAACGGATAGAGCGCCATCACCTTGGGGTTGAGCGCAGCGTCGGGCGCCATTTCGCCTTCATATTCGAAGCCGGGGTCCTCGGCATCGAGGATGGCCACCGCCTCCCGGATATTGCCCAGCCACTGGCCCGACGGATTGCCGAAGGTGGAGTAGGACAGAAAGGCGACACGCGGTTCGTGGCCCATGCGGCGAGCGACGGCGGCGGTTTCCTTGGCGATATGCGCCAGCTCCTCGGCATTCGGGCGCTCGTTGATGGTGGTGTCGGCGAGGAAGGTCGTGTGGTTCTTTCCGATCACCATATGGATGCCGAACGGAATTGCACCTACCTTGCTGTCGATCACTCGGGCGATCTCGCGCGCGGTCTGGCTGAAGGTGCGGGTGAGGCCGGTGATCATCCCATCCCCCTCTCCCAGCGCGACGAGCAGCGCGGCGAAGACATTGCGCTCCTGGTTGACCATGCGCCCGACATCGCGCTCGGTATAACCGCGCCGTTGCAGGCGCTTGTAGAG
>JBARVT010000279.1:0-2259 GCA_049646405.1 Alteraurantiacibacter sp. | reverse complement strand
CTTGCGGGGCCTGCCCGGCGGCAAGCGCGCGGCTGTCCTGGTTCGTGAGGCTGAGATCCGGGCCGTTCGGCGAGGGGTTCGCCGGGCGCGGCATCGGGCGCGTCGCACCGCTCCGTCCGGCGGTTTCGCGACCGAACAGGAACTGCTCGGCAGCGTTCGGGACACCGAAGCCGTCGGTCGGCAGGCGAATGTCGCGATCGTTCACCGGCTGCACCAGATACGGCGTCACCACGATCACCAGCTCGGTTTCGCCGCGACGGAATTCCGTCGAGCGGAACAGGTTGCCAAGGATCGGGATGTCCCCCACGCCCGGCGCCTGGTCGATCGTGTTCTGCGCGCTGTTCTGCAGCAGGCCGGCGATCATGAAGCTTTCGCCCGATCCGAGTTCGACTGTCGTTTCCGCCCGGCGGACGGTCAGTGCGGGAATCGTGAAACCGCCAAGATTGACTGCACCCTGGCTCGACAATTCGGACACTTCCGGGCGAACGCGCATCGAGATGCGACCATTCGACAGGACGATGGGCGAATAAGCGAGGCTGACGCCGAAATTCTTGTATTCGATTGTCGTCGTGCCGAGGCCCTGGCTGAGCGGGATCGGGAATTCGCCGCCCGCAAGGAATTCGGCCGTCTCGCCCGAAAGCGCGGTCAGGTTCGGTTGGGCAAGCGTGGTCACGAGGCCGCGGCGTTCACCGAGGTCCAGCGCGCCGCCGATGTCGAGGCCCAGGAATTCGCCGAACGCGGCAAGCGTTGTGCCGGGGCTGATCTGGTCGACAATGGAAAACCCGTCGCCTTCGAGGTCGCTACCGACAGCGACGGGCCCGCCCGGGGCGACCTGCGCAAAAGGTCCGCGACCCTGGCCGAGGCCGAACTTGAACCCGTCGGTCCCATCGACACTCGTCAGGTTCACACCGAGATTGCGCACCAGCGAACGGCTGACTTCGGCGAACCGGACGCGCAGGTTCACCTGCAGCGGCGTCGCCATGCGCAGGCGGCTGATAACGTTGGCTTCGGGGCCGGTGAAAGCCTGCACGAGGCGCTCGGCCTCGGCAGCATCTTCGGGAGCGGCCACGGTGCCGGTCAGCAGCACGGTGTTGGACCCCATCGTCGCGACATTGATGTTCGCTTCGGGCATGGCGAGACCGAGCATCTGGTCGATGCTGTCGATGTTGGAACCGACGCGCACATTGGCGGACCAGATGATGTCGCCTGCAGCGTTGCTGGCATAGATCGTCGTCTCACCACCGGCGAGGCCGAAGACGTATAGCTGGCGTTGCGAGCGCACCTGCACGTCGGCGACGGTTTCGTTGGCGACGAAGATGTCGGACATGTTGCCCGGCACCGTCACCAGTTCGCCGCGACCGATTGACAGGACGACATCCTGCGCCGGGGCGATGGTCTGGGCCGAAGCCTGTGTGGCGGGCAGCATGGCCAGCGGGGCGAGGGCGACGGCGGCACTCATCATAGTCTTGAAAAGGCTGGTCATGGTCTTGCCTTTCGGTTCGATACCGGTGGAAATGCGTGTTGCGTTCTTCACGTGCGTCATGGCGATCACCGATCCAGCAGGCGGCCTGCGCCGCTGCTCACGGGTTCGACGGTAACCTGCTGACCGCGGGACACGCGCACCACCGGGCCTTGCGGCACGTAGGGCACGGGCGCTCCAGCGGCGGCAGCGGGTTGCTGCGGGGCCTGCGCCTGTTGCTGGCGAGGAGCGCGGCTGGGGACGCTGCTGCGCTGGAAGCGCGAAACGTCGCCGCCGGTCACGTAGGTGCTCGAACCGTCGGAGGGGCGGGCCATGGCGCTGCGCAGAAGGGCTTCTTCCTCTTCGGGCGTCGCGTCTTCGGGCAACTCAATGTCACCCGACGCGATGGCGCGTTCCAGCTCGCTCTGATTGTCCGCGATCGAGCGAAGGACAAGGCTGATCGTACCGATGGTCTGTGCAACGGCGATCTTCTCGGCGATGCGCGGGGTCACCTCCATGGTCACGGTGCGGAAAGCACGCACCACGGTGCGGCCGCTTTCATCGGTGGTCGTCTCGGTCGACTGGTCGGTCGCCAGGACGCGCAGGTTGGAAAGGATGGTTTCCGACGTCTGCAGCGGCTCGGCATCTTCGCCCGTGCCGTTGACGGTCTGCGTCAGCACCATGTCCACCCGGTCGCCCGGGAAGACGAAGCCGCCCACACCCGTGCGGTCGGACACCGGCACCGTCACGGCGCGCATGCCCGGGCCGAGAGCGGCGGCGAGGAAGCCACGGTCGCCCGG
>JBARVT010000278.1:0-12719 GCA_049646405.1 Alteraurantiacibacter sp. | reverse complement strand
GAAGATTGCGGCCGACATGACACCCGCCATGCTCGCGCCAAAAACTGCGGTGTTTAACCGACCGGGATTCGTTCTGTAATTTGTATCGATCCACGGTTTCAACTGGTTCTGAATGAATTCGAGAAATGCGTTCGACGAAAGTGATCTAGCGCCTACTCGCTCAATCTCCCGTTCGACTGTAATGCGCACCTCCGGAGAGGCCCGTTCATAAATGCTCTCCGGCATGTATTGAAGGAAGCGGTCATTACCGAGATTGTCGATTGCGACGATAATAGTCGGTTGTATCGTTCCGGCATCCATCAAGCGCATCACGCGGCGATCTGCTTCGAAACTTATGCCATCGCTATCGCCTTCGAAAGCATACTGACCGTCCAGCATGTATAAGGTTTTATAAGACTGCTCGTTTACATCGTAGCCCCGAGGTAAGGCAACTCTGATACGCGGAACCACGTCGTGCGCCTCTGAGAAGGCGGTAAGCGTCTCGATACGACGCTCACTCTTTCCGCTCAAGGCTAGAGCTGGAGACGCGATAGTCGCTGCAGCCATGGCCAGAAAAGTTCGGCGAAGAATGGCCATTCTTGTCCTCCAATCTGAGAAAAACCTGTGTCATTGCAAACCAGACTTTCCGCTACCCACCCCAGTTGCAGATATCTCGCGCCAGCTTCACTCAACAGGTCGCCCGCTATCGAGCAAATCCTTCTCCTGCCCTTCCGCTCCCTGTCGCTCCGCATCCACCATCCGCGCAACCTCGTCTTCCGGCGTGACATCGTGATCTGTCGCGGTGGCTCGCGAAGAAGGTTTTGGCATGGGCGCGGGGGCTGGTGAGGGTTTAGCCTTCTTCTTTCCTTCTCTCTCCCCCACATTCTCGAACGGTAGCGATGCTGTGCGCTGGTCGAAGCGGAGGCGGTAAATCGGTTCGGGGAGCGCGAAGCCCGCTTCCTCCAGCGCGACCTTGCAATGGGCGATGGCGCGGCTCTTCGCCTTGTGCCAGTCGGCCTGGCCCTGATCGATCCAGCCGAGAAATTGCAGCGCCACATTGCTGTCGCCGACTTCGGTGATGCGGACCTCGGGTGCCGGCTCATCAAGCACGAAGGGCAGGCTGCGCAGCGTGTCCCGCCCCAGCCGCCGGGCGGCCTCGGCATCGTCGTCGGCGTCCACGCCCAGCACGAACTCGAAGCGGCGTTGCGGATTGCGGGTGTAGTTGAGGATCGTGCCCTTGAAGACGACCGAATTGGGGATGCGCAAATGATTGCCGTCCAGCGTCATCAGCACGGTCGCGCGGCTGGTCAGGCGGATGACGCGGCCCTCGTTCCCCTCGATCACCACGTGGTCGTTCGCGCGGAAGGGCTGGCGCAGGCTCATCATCAGCGAGGCGACGTAGTTCTCTACCGTGTCTCGCATGGCGAAACCGAGCGCGAGGCCGAGCACGCCCGCCCCGCCCAGCACCGCGCCCATCAGCGTACCCGCCCCGATCATGTCGAGCGCCACAACGATGCCCGCCACGACGAAGGTGAAGCGCAGCGCGCTCACGATGAGTTCGGCGAGGAAACCGTTGGGGGCGATCCGCCGCCACAGCCCGGTAAAAGAGGCGAGCAGGTATCCGAAGGCGGCGATGGCGAGCGCCACCAGCAGGGCCAGCCCCGCCAGCGGGACCATGCGCCAGAGATCCCGCAACCGCTCTCCGATGCCGCCAATATTGGATTCGAGGTCGACCGACACGTCGCGCTCGATGGCGTTCTCGACGGTCACGACGCCTGCCACGCCTGCCGCAAGGGCTTCGGCACGGGCGATGGCTTCGTCGTCGGGCGCGGTGCCGGACAGGCTTACCACCCCGTCGGCCACGCTGGCCTGCGTGTCTGACAGGCTCGGGATGTTGGCGAAGATGTCGTTGATGCGCCGCTCTATGCGCGCGTCGTCGCCGGCATCCTGCTCGACATCGATCGAGCCTGCCTCAGGCGCGGCGGCGGTTTGCTCCACCTCGGGCGCGGAATCGCCGATGGGAATGGCGGCTGCGGCGGGCAGCGCCAGCGCGATGGCCAGCAGGAAGCCCGCGAGTAGTCTCAGAACGCCCCGCTTATCGTCTTGGCGAGCAGCGTCAGGCCGACGGGCAGGCCGATGGCGGCCACCCAAACGAGCAGCATCTCGCGCCGGAACATCGGCGCAAGCTCGGCATCCGACGCGCCGCTCTCCACCAGCGTTTCCCATCGCTTCTCTACCCCGCGCGCCGCGGGGATGACCGCGACGACCAGCATCACCAGCGCGAAATAGGGGAGCAGAGATCCGCCGCCCGCTTTAAGTGCCGTCACCGTCACGAAGATATGCAGCCCCGTATAGACCAGCAGCCCGTAGGCCACGTGATCGCTCACCTTGTGCCGCCAGTCCACTGCCTGTCCGGCAGCGTCTCCGTTGCGTGCGAAGCGTGCGCTGTGCGCTTCCTCCTCATTGTAGAGCGCCTTGCCCATATGCGCCTCCTCTTCCGCCGGGGAGTATTTCAAATGCAAGACGAGATGGCAAGCCGGAGCGGTGAGCCATGCAGGAATCCTGCCAGAAGCCCCTTCAAAGCCGCGCCGCACATGCTAAGTGGCACACCTATGGATGCACGCGACGACGATTTCCTCGACGAAGAGGCGCTGGCCGAAGCGATGGAGGAGGCGCCCGCCAACGCCTCGCCCGACCTGCCGCCCGAAGGCGGGCTGGAAGTCGTTTCCATCGCCAAGAGCTACGACAAGCGCGCGGTGCTGACCGACATTTCGCTGTCGGTGGCGAAGGGCGAGGTGCTCGGCCTGCTCGGCCCCAATGGCGCGGGCAAGACGACGTGCTTTTATTCGATCATGGGACTGGTGAAGCCTGATAGCGGCCGCATCATGATGGACGGCGTCGATGTCACTCGCCTGCCCATGTATCGCCGCGCGATCCTCGGCCTCGGCTACCTCCCGCAGGAAACCAGCATCTTTCGCGGCATGACCGTCGAACAGAACATCTCTTGCGTGCTCGAAATGGTGGAGCCGGACAAGGCGACGCGCCGGAGCGAGCTCGAACGCCTGCTGGGCGAGTTCGGCCTCACCCGCCTGCGCTCCAGCCCGGCCATGGCGCTGTCCGGAGGCGAACGCCGCCGTTGCGAGATCGCCCGCGCGCTGGCCGCGAAGCCCTCGATCATGCTGCTCGACGAACCTTTTGCCGGGATCGACCCGCTCTCCATCAGCGACATCCGCGACCTCGTGAAAGACTTGAAGACGCGCGGCATCGGGGTGCTTATCACCGATCACAACGTCCGCGAAACGCTGGAGATCGTGGACCGCGCCTGCATCATCTATGGCGGTCAGGTGCTGTTCGCCGGAAGCCCGCAGGAACTGGTCGCCGACGAAAACGTGCGCCGCCTGTATCTGGGCGACGACTTCACGTTGTGATACGGCCCCCGGAGAAAAGTTGATGGCTCTGGGGCCGAGGCTCGACCTCCGCCAGTCGCAATCGCTGGTGATGACGCCGCAGCTGCAGCAGGCGATCAAGCTGCTGGCGCTGTCGAATCTCGAAATAGAGACCTTCATCGGCGAGGCGCTGGAGAACAACCCGCTGCTCGAAGCGGGCGAGATGCGCGCCGAGGATCGCGAAGCACCGGAGCAAAGCGAGCCGAGCGACGCCACCAGCGCGGAAGGCGACGCCGCGCTCGACATCGACCCCGCCGCGCTAGACCGGGACCGCGATACGGGAGACTGGTCCGCCGCCGCCTCCGGCCCGGGCGGCAGCGATGACGGCTTCGATTTCGAGAACCGCGCCGATATCGAACTTTCCCTCGCCGACCATCTCGACCTGCAAGTGGGCGCCTGCGCGCCCGACACGCACACCTGCTTCGTCGCCCGCCACATCATCGGCCTGCTGGACGAGGCGGGATACCTCGCCACCCCCTTGCGCGACATCGCCGGCGCGCTTGCCGTGCCGCTCGCCGATACCGAGCGCGCGCTCACGTGCGTGCAATCGCTCGATCCCACCGGCGTCGGCGCGCGAACGCTGTCGGAATGCCTCGCGCTGCAGGCGAAGGAGGCGGACCGCTACGATCCGTGCATGGAGGTGCTGATCGGCAATCTCGACTTGGTGGCGAAAGGCAGCTTCGCGCAGCTGCGGCGGATTTGCGGGGTGGACGAGGAAGACCTTGCCGACATGCTTGCGGAACTGCGCAGCTACAACCCCAAGCCCGGCCTCGCCTTCGGTGGCTCGCCAAGCGCGGCGGTGGTGCCCGACGTGCTGCTGAGCGCGAAAGACGGCGGGTGGGACATCCGCCTCAACGAAGACACCCTCCCCCGCCTCGTCGTCAATCGCGGCTATTACCTGGAGCTGCGCGAAGGCAGCACTGGCAAGGAGGCGCGCGGCTGGCTGTCGGAGAAGCTGGCCGACGCCAACTGGTTGATCAAGGCGCTGGACCAGCGGCAGAAGACGATCCTCAAGACCGCCGCCGAGATCGTGAAGCAACAGGACGGCTTCTTCCGCCGCGGGGTGAGCGAGCTGAAGCCGCTGACGCTCGCCAAGGTGGCCGAGGCGATCGAGATGCACGAGTCCACCGTCAGCCGGGTGACGAGCAACAAGTTTTTAAGCTGCGAGCGCGGGACGTTCGAGCTGAAATACTTCTTCTCCTCCGGCGTTGGCGGCGGCAGCGACGGCGAAGGCGCGAGCGCGGAGGCGGTCAAGGCGAGGATCAAGGCGCTGACCGACGCGGAAGACCCGAAGAAAGTGCTATCCGATGACGCGCTGGTCGAACTGCTGAAAGCGGAAGGCTTCGACCTTGCGCGGCGAACGGTGGCGAAATACCGCGAGGCTATCGGGATCGGGTCGTCAGTGCAGCGGCGGCGCGCGAAGAAGCTGGCGGGGATTGGGTGAGAAATTCAATTGTATGGCTGAAAACGCTAACTAACTGTTGTTCTTACTGGGTTTAGCATCAGTCATGTAATCTACGAGGACTGTCGTCGAGCTTTTATGAACTACCGAAGGTAGTCAAGCCTTGCCTTGGCCCGACCCTGTCGTGGCACAAGATGAAGGCTCGATCGATGAGTCTGCCAGTGATCCTCTCGATGCGCACATAGCGGCCATTGCCACCGCGATTGCATTGAAGGGTATAGTATTCCAAGGGTCCGTTACTGTCGGAGGCCAAACGTTCGATATTTCCGTCCCTTCGCACCTTTTTGGTAATTACCTAACTGTTTTCACTTTCTTCTGAAGCCAGAGCTTAAACAGCGCAGCAGGCAACGGCGGGAGTTTCGATGGTTTCACGATTGCGGATCCAGGTTATATAAATGACGGGGCCTCTCCCCGAGGAGAAGTACAAGATAGTTTTGCCGGCTTCACTCCTCGGCATGACATATCAAACCAAAACCACTCCAGAAGCTCGCGAGGTTGAACTAACACCCGACAAGCCATTGAAGTTAAGGTTCGTCATTCCCATCTCTAGATCAGCTACCAGTCGCAATCGACGGTCTGACCGGCGCTCTGACGCGCCCCTTTTTCCATCCTTTGAGCCTCCTAGCCGCAGTCGTGGCCATTCCCGGTGCGCTGCCATTCAAGGAAGGAAAATATCATGGCCCATTTCGGCAACATCAAATCCTATAGTCAGGACAAGGGTACCGGCACGATCACCCCGGAAAAGGGCGGCGACGCACTTCCTTTCAAGAAGGCAGATCTTCAGCAGGAAGCCCAGGCTCCGCAGGTCGACCAGCGATTCTCTTACGAGACTGCGGAAGTCGATGGCGGGCACAAGCGTGCGGTCAACCTGCAGCAGCAGCAGGCTGGTGAATCCTCTCAGCAGGAACAGGCGCGCAACCAGCAGGGCTGATTGCGCCCGAAGCAAGCGGGAAGCAACTGGGTCAGCAATGCCCCAGTTGCTTCGCGCTTTTTGCGCATGCGAGCGCTCTTTTGCGGAAGGACAAGCCAGTGTCGATGAACAGCCTTTTATACGAACACCAGCTGGCCATTTTAAGGGCACAACATTCCGCGAATGGCGCAGGCGACTGCGATCTTCACGACCACGTAAATTTCCGCGCATTGCGGATTGCGGACTGGCGCACGACTCAGGGTCTGCAAACAATCGGGTGGCCCGGCCACGATGAAGCACTGGATCGCGACCGAAAACTTTCGGAGCCATTCCAGAACATCGAGAAAGCGACCATCTCTTGAATACCGAACATGACAGCCTGAGCTCCAGTCCCTTCGGCACCAACGAATTGGATAATGAGGGCGGCGCAGTATCACCCCCGCCTCTGCCCTCCGGCCTGCCCAAGGGCGTTACGGCGAGCTGGGTATTGCAATACCACGTGGGTCAGTATCGCTATGCTAGCCTTGCCGACGCAAAGGCGGAGCAGCAGCGCCGCAATCGGATGACGGACAAGCCATCCAGTTAAATTGGGCGAGCATGCGCGCCTGTGATGAGCAACAGGGCGCGGGAGTTGGCATCTCATGCCGGAAAGGCAAACGCGTACAAGCGCTCATACCCGTTGATACTGCAGGCAGTGGCGCGCTTTCGGCTTCCGGCTTCCGGCAGGATAGGAAGCAGCGTGCAGCAATGGCGAGCGAAGAAGCTGGCGGGGGACGAAGGCTTCAGCCCTTGGGTGGGCGCGCTGGCCGTCCCTTGAACTTGCCCTTCTTGCCCGGTTTCCCCGGCTTGGCGTAATTACCCTGCCTGCTGCCCGGCCCCTTGCGGAAAGGCTTTGCGGCCATTTTCGGGCCACCGGACTTGCGGTTCTGGCGGCCTTCGATGCGCGGACCTTCGGCCGATTCCGTGATGGCGATCGCATCCTGTTCGTCCTCGCCCGAGGCCGTGCGGGACACCGCGTCCGCGACCTTGCCCGCCACGGCGCGGGGTACCTGGAACCAGGTCTCGTGCTGGCCTATGCGGATCGCGCCGATTTCGTTGCGGGTGATGTGCCCGCGGCGGCAGATCAGTGGCAGGATCCAGCGCGGCTCGGCATTCTGCCGACGTCCGATACCCATCTTGAACCATACCGTGTCCTCGAAGCCGGGACGATGGCGGTCCGCCTTCGCCTTCTCGCGCGCTTCGGGTGTGTTGGCGAGCAACTCTTCTGGCTGGGGCATCTTCGCGCGATGCGCCTGCACCAGTGCGGCGGCGATGTCTTCGGGCGACATGCGCTCCATCAGCTGTCCCGCGACGGTGCGGTCGGCCTCGTCATATTCGGCAGGTTCGGTCAGCTTTTCCATCAGGCGGACGTGGTCCTGCTCGCGGATCGCCTCTGCCGAAGGGGCGTCCATCCATTGTGCAGAAATTTTCGCGCCGCGCAGCATGCTCTCCACCCGCTTGCGGCGGTTGTAGGGGACCACGATCGCGGCGGTGCCCTTCTTGCCCGCGCGCCCCGTGCGGCCCGAACGGTGCTGCAGGGTCTCCGCATCGCGCGGGATCTCGACATGGATGACGAGGCTCAACGACGGCAGGTCGAGCCCGCGCGCGGCGACATCGGTAGCGACGCACACGCGCGCACGCCGGTCGCGCAACGCCTGCAACGCCTGATTGCGTTCGGACTGCGAATGCTCGCCCGACAGCGCCACCACGTCGAAGCCGCGGTTCTGCAAGGTTGCGTGGAGCCGCCGCACGCTGTCGCGCGTGGCGCAGAAACAGATCGCCGTCTCCGCCTCGTGAAAGCGCAACAGGTTCACCACCGCGTTCTCGATCTCGGACGGGGCAACGGTGATCGCCTGATACGCAATGTCGCCGTGCCCGCGATCCTGTCCCGCCAGCGAGAGGCGTAGCGCATCGGTCTGGTAACGCTCGGCCAACCGCACGATCTGTTGCGGCAGGGTGGCGGAAAACAGCAGCGTGCGGCGCGTTTCGGGCGCGGCGTCGAGGATTTCCTCCAGATCGTCGCGAAAGCCCATGTCGAGCATCTCGTCCGCCTCGTCGAGCACCACGCCGACGAGACCGGAAAGATCGAGCGCGCCACGTTCCAGATGGTCGCGCAACCTGCCGGGCGTCCCCACGACCACCGCGGCGCCGCCCCGCAACGCGCGGCGCTCCTTGCTCGCATCCATGCCGCCGACGCAGGTGGCGATGCGCAGACCGGCTTTGGCATATAGCCAGCCGAGCTCGCGGCTGACCTGCAACGCCAGTTCGCGCGTAGGTGCGACGACCAGCGCCAGTGGCTTTTCCACCAGCGGGGTGCCGCGGATTTCCGCCAGCATTTCGTCCGCCAGCGCAATGCCAAAGGCAACGGTCTTGCCGGAACCGGTCTGCGCGGAAACGATCAGGTCGCGGCCCTTGGCTTCGGTGGCGATCACGGCGGCCTGCACCGGCGTGGGGGCCTCGTATCCATGATCGGCCAGGGCCTCTCCGATATGCGGAGGCAGATTTTCAAATGACATGGGAACTCACGAACAGGGGCGACGCCGCGCCACGGTTCGGCGAGGGGAGGCGGAAGAAAAGGGCGCTGGCAGCGTAGCAAAAGGCCGGGCCGCCAGCCGCACGGACGATGCTGCTGCAGTGCAGCATACCATATCCTGACTGACTTGGCGCGTTATTTCTGTGTCCCATCCTGATTGCTGCGCAGATATCACTGTCGGCGCACCTCCATCCCTGCCTCATCCTGCGGGATGACACGGCGCGCGCCCTTCGTCCCCGCCGAACCGCCCACGCGCCGACACAGGTTCCCGCAATCCCGCAAACGCAAACCGCCGCGACCCAGATTTCGCGTGAACTTTGTGAAAACTTCGGCCAGCCGCCGCAACCAAACCCTACCGCGCCAACCTGGCGCTAGGGGTGGCCATTAACCCGCTGCGCCCTGTTGCAGGAAGGACTCACCCAAAAGTCTTAACGCGCGAAACCGATTGTTAACCTTTTTTGGTGAGAAGGCTCGTGGTTAATTCACGGCAACACCTCTTACGAGGGGGTTACCAAGGGGTTCAAAAGGGGACCAATAATGCGCGTTCTGCTGATCGAAGACGAACCGACCACCGCCAAGGCTATCGAGCTGATGCTCACGACCGAGGGCTTCAACGTCTATTCCACCGACCTCGGCGAAGAAGGTTTGGACCTGGGCAAGCTCTACGATTACGACATTATCCTGCTCGATCTGAACCTGCCCGACATGCACGGGTATGACGTGCTCAAAAAGCTGCGCGTCGCCAAGGTGCAGACGCCGGTGCTCATCCTGTCGGGCATTGCCGAGATGGATAGCAAGATCCGCAGCTTCGGCTTCGGCGCGGACGATTACGTGACCAAGCCTTTCCACCGGGACGAGCTGGTCGCCCGCATCCACGCCGTGGTGCGCCGTTCGAAAGGCCACTCGCAAAGCGTGATCCGTACCGGCAAGCTGGCGGTGAACCTCGATGCGAAAACAGTCGAAGTCGACGGTGCCCGCGTCCACCTGACAGGCAAGGAATATGCAATGCTGGAGCTGCTCTCGCTTCGCAAGGGCACCACGCTGACCAAGGAAATGTTCCTCAACCACCTCTATGGCGGCATGGACGAGCCCGAACTCAAGATCATCGACGTGCTCATCTGCAAGCTGCGCAAGAAGCTGTCGAGCGCGTGCGGCGGGGACAATTACATCGAAACTGTATGGGGCCGCGGCTACGTGCTGCGCGATCCGGAGGCTGAGGCGGAAGCCGCCTGAATCTAGTTCTCCTGGACGGGACCGAGAGCGCCCCGGCAGCCATAGGGCTTCCGGGGCGTCTCTCGTACACTGCCGGTCCGTTAAGAGAACGATGGGCTGGCTGATGCTCTCGTTGATAAAATCGCCGAGGCATTGGGAAGGTTTGCGGAATGCGTCGATTAACCGGTGCTAGAGCACGATTCGACATTGATTGCCGATCGCAAGCAGTTGGCATAAGCGCTCTGTTTCTCTAGCGCGTCACCCGATGACGGCACACAAGGAAGGCGATCCGACTACGCTGAACCGGCTTTACGGCCGCAGCCAGGGCAAGCCGTTGCGCAGCGGCCAGCAGGCATTGGTCGACACTCTCCTCCCGCGCATCGCGGTGCCGGCGGAAGGCGAGGTGACGGCGGCGCGCTTATTCGGCGAAGATTGCCCGCTGCATTTCGAAATCGGCTTCGGCGGCGGGGAGCACCTTGCCTACCGCGCAGACCTGCTGCCAAACCACGGCTTTATCGGGGCCGAGCCTTTCCTCAACGGCGTAGCGCAGGCGCTGGGGCATGTGCGGAACGGGACTTTCACCAATATCCGCATCCATCACGGTGACGCGCTGGAGGTGCTGGCGCGGATACCCGATGGCGCGCTGACAATGGTCTATCTGCTGCATCCCGATCCATGGCCAAAGAACAAGCACGCCAAACGGCGGATGTTGAATGATGGCCCGGTGCAGATGATCGCTGACAAGCTGAAGTCCGGCGGCGAGCTGCGTTTCGGCACCGACCACCCTGTCTATGTACGCCACGCGCTCATGGTGATGCGGCGCTTCACTTCCAGAAAGAACGCGCCCTTCGAATGGGTTGTCGAGGGACCAGACAATTTCCGCGACCGGCCTTCCGGCTGGCCCGAAACCCGCTACGAACACAAGGCGCGCAACACGTACGGCCACGAAGTGTGGTATTTCCGCTTTCGCCGCCGCTGATCGAGAAGGACGCGAAATGAGCGACAAAAGAGCCATCGTCATCGGCGCATCGCGCGGCATCGGGCTGGGCCTGGTGCGCGAACTGGCGGAGCGCGGCTATGCCGTCATCGCAACCGAACGCAGCCGCAGCGAGGAGCTGCATGCACTGGCCGCGGAAAGCTCGGTCGAAGTCGCCACCTGCGATGTCACCGATACGGGCAGCGTCGCCAGCCTGAACAGCCGATGTGGGAACGGCTCCGTCGACCTGCTGATCCTCAATGCCGGTATTTACGGCGACCGGCCGCAGGAGCTGGACAGCTTGGCTCGCGACAATGTAGCCGACATCCTGATGACCAACGCCGTTGGACCGGTGCAAGCCGCGCTCGCTCTGCTGCCGCTCCTGAAGGACGGCGGTGCGATCGGCATGATGAGCAGCAAGATGGGATCGATCGACGACAGTTCGGGCGGCTCCAACCTCTATCGGCTGTCCAAGGTCGCGCAGAACATGCTCGCCCGCTCGTTGTTCGAACAGCGTGCCGGGCCGCACGGAGTCGGCGTAATCTCGCTTCACCCCGGCTGGGTGCAGACCGATATGGGTGGGCCGAACGCACCGATCGACGTCGACACCAGCGTCACCGGAATGCTCGACCTGCTGGAAGCGGAAAGCGAGCCGCGCCACGCTTTCCTCGCCTATGACGGGACCCCTGTTCCGTGGTAATACGATTAAGATAGACAGCGCGCGCGGATTGCCCGAAATCGCGAATCGGCCTCCCCCAACCCGGCGGCCAGCGGATAGAAACGCCTGATGCTGGACACCTATTCGGCCGAAATCGGTATCGGCCTGCTGCTCGCGCTGTTCGTAGCTTTCATGCTCGAACGCCGCCCGCCCGTGGTCGTGGCGATCATAGGTGCCGCCACGATGATGCTGTTCGGTTACCTGCCGCCGGACGAGATGCTCGGCGTGTTCGGCAATTCCGCACCCATTACCATCGCCGCGATGTTCATCCTTTCGGGTGCGCTGTTGCGAACCGGCGCGCTGGAAGCGGTGTCGGGCTGGGTCATCCGCCGCACGCTGCGCCGCCCGAAACTGGCGTTGGGGGAGATCGTGGGCGGCACGCTGTTCGCCTCGGCATTCATGAACAACACGCCGGTCGTCATCGTGATGATCCCTATCGTGCGCCGTCTCGCCCGCGTTACGAAGATCGCGGCGACGCGGTTACTCATACCGCTCAGCTACCTCACCATCCTCGGCGGGACGCTGACCCTGATCGGCACAAGTACGAACCTGCTGGTGGACGGGGTTGCGAAGGAGGCAGGCCTCGCCCCGTTCGGCATTTTCGAGATCACCAAGGTTGGCCTCGTCAGCGCGGCTGCGGGCCTGACGATGCTCGTCCTGCTGGGGCCGCTGCTGTTGCCCAATCGCGGACCGCGGGCAATGGACGAGGAGCGCGAGAGCGACCTCTATCTCTCGCACCTCACCGTTGCGCCGGAAAGCAGGCTGCGTGGGCGGAGGCTTGCGGATACCGGACTCTTCCGCCGCACCGGGCTCACCTTTCTCGCCCGGCAGCTGGGACGCGAGCTGGAGCGGACGGGATTCGGCAGGGACGAGCTTGTGGAGGGCGACCAGTTCGTCATCTCCGCCACGCCGGAAGAGCTCGCCTCACTCGCCGATGCTACCGACTTCCGTACCGGGCTGGTCGGCATCGGCGGCGGCATCGTGACGCGGGGCGATGGCAGGCCGAAGGACATGCGCATTGTCGAGGCGGTTGTCTCGGCATCGCACCCCATCGTCGGGCGACGGCTCGCAGAAATACCCCTGCTCTCGCGCTTGCAGGTCCGCGTGCTCGGCATCGCCCGCCCGCGCCATGTCGCCGGGCCGACGCTGGCGGATGTGCGGGTGCGCGCCGGGGACCGGCTGCTGATCGCGGCCACCGCTGATGCCGCCGCCGCCTTGCAGGCCAATGTCCAGCTGACCCATGTAACCGAAAGCGGCATCCGCTCATTCCGCCGCGACAAGGCACCGCTCGCCATCGCCACGCTGGCGGCGGTGGTCGTGGGCGCGGCGGTCTTCGGCTTCCCGATAGAGGCAATGGCGGTGATGGGCGTCGCCGTGGTGCTGCTGACCCGCTGCCTAGAGCCGGACGAGGCGTGGTCGAGCCTCGATGGCAGCACGCTGGTGC
>JBARVT010000277.1:0-9894 GCA_049646405.1 Alteraurantiacibacter sp. | reverse complement strand
AGGTCCTTGTAGTGGGTGAAGAAGTGTTCGATCTGCTGGAAGATAATGCTCGGCAGGTCCTTCGTTTCGGCGATGTCCGAATAATAGGGAAAGGTCGTGTCGACAGGCACGCAGACCAGTTTCTCGTCCCCGCCATGCTCGTCTTCGAGATTGAGCACGCCGATGGGCCGCGCGCGCACCACGCAGCCGGCGATGAACGGAGAGCGGGCGATCACCAGCGCATCCAGCGGGTCGCCATCGGGGCTAAGCGTGTGGGGTACGAAGCCGTAATTCGCCGGATAGCGCATTGGCGTGTGCAGGATGCGATCGACGAACAGCGCGCCCGACTGCTTGTCGAACTCGTATTTCACCGGCTCGCCCCCGGTGGGGACTTCGATGATGACGTTCAGGCTGTCGGGCGGATTGTCGCCCGTCGGGATATGTTCGATACGCATGGATGCTCCGTTCCGTCTGGAATCTATTGTGCATCCCCTCCCAGGATTGCGCGCCGCCTAGCGGATTGGGCGCGGCTTGCCAATCGCGCAATGGCGGACGTTGAGAGACTGGAGATACGATTCACGCGGAGACGCGGAGGGACCAGCAAAGCGCCGCAGGCACTCCAACTTTCTACACTGCGCCGCCGCAAGTCTCATACGGCTTCGGCGACCGCGCGACATTTGCGCGGGTGGGTCAGTCGCGACGGGGTGCGAGGAGGCGGTCGAGGCCAGCCGGAGTGTCGCCGACGCGCTCTAGCCACGGATAGCGGATACCGTTGTAATAGGGGAGGCTGACGGCAAACGGCTCGCCGCCGCCGCGGCGAGCCATGAGCTGGATCGGCTGGCGGTCGGCTTTCGCGCGGGTGAGCGCGGCGGCGAGCTTTTCGGGCGAGAAGGGCTCGTTACCCACAGCGATGATCTGCGAATCCGGCGTCAGCCCTGCCTCGAAGGCTGGCGAGCTCCAGCGCGTGCCGAACACCCGCCCATTGCCCGCCACCGAAATTCCCAGCGAGCCTGAGAAATCGCCAGACGCTCCGCCGCGCGCCTGCGCGGTGTAGGGGTTGGGCGTATCGCGCCAGGCGAGGCGATAGCCTCCCGCCTCGATGCCCGTCACCGGTACTGGTTGGTTTGCCGAACGCATCCGCGCGTCAAGGAACGCGGTCCAGTCGTGCGAGTAGGTCCGCTCCAGCGCCGCCACCACGTCCTCGAACTCGTAAGTCGAAACCTCGCGCGCCCCCTCCGGCCCGCCGAAGAAATCTGCTGCGAAATCGTCCATCCCGCGTGCCCCGCCCGTGCCTTGGCGGATGATCTGGTCCGCCTCCAGCCACCACAGCCCCGCCTCGCGGTAATAGTCGCGGTTGCGCGTCAGCGTCGGCTGCGGGCGATCCGCGCGGTAGCCGAGCATGGGATCGTAGGTCGTGTCCTCCACGCTGCGCCAGTTGCGGCCTTCATAGCCGACGTAATTCGCCGCCGTATTGGCGAGGAAGCCGAGCACCATGTCCTTGGGCATGAACCCGCTGCGCGCCGCGAGCACCCAGTCCCAGAAACTGGTCTGCCCTTCGTAGACCCAGAGCAGCCGTGCATCCACTGGCTGGTGATAATTGGGTGCGTAAAGGCCCGCCGGGCGACGGAACTTGCCGTTCCAGCTATGCACGAACTCGTGCGGCAGCAACGTGTTGTCATAGGCGTTGCCTGCGAAATCGGAGAGGTCGTCGGTCGTCTGCGTGTTTTCGCTGGAGCGATGATGTTCGAGGCCGATCCCGCCAAGGTCGTCGGTGAGAGCGAGCAGGAATTCGTAATGGTCGAACGGCTTGCTGCCGAACAGGATCAGCCCTTCCTCCACCAGCGCGCGGTGCGCGGCGATAGCTTCGGGTTCTGCCTCGAGGTTCTCCGCCTCGTCACCGAACGCCCGCAGGGTGACATCGCTGCCGAGATCCCAGCTGCGATAGTGCTCGCCTGCGAAAAGCGGCGAATCGACCAGCGTCATGTAGTCGGTCTCGCCGTAGAAGACCGTGTCGCTCTCCACCCGTTCACCGTCCAGCGCACCCGCCGCCTGCCAGCCCGCGGGCAGCGTCACGCTCGGCAGGACGCGCATCTGCGACACATCGTAGCCTGCGGGATAAAGTGACATTTTCTCCCATTGCAAATTGGCCATCGTATCGGTGATCAACACGCGCCAGTCCGGCCCGGGAAAGGGCGAAGCATAGGCGATCTCGGCGCGCACGCTTTCCGTCCCTGCAGGCAGCATGACGCGAAAAGCGTGCGGCGCGTAGGGCACCCGCTCCCAGTCGAGCGATCTCTCACCCGCCCAGAAGCGTAGCTCGGCGATGCGCTGCACCTGTCCTGACGAGGCATGATTGCCCGGCAACCACATCGGATAGACAAGCGTCAGGTCGCGCGCGCCGTCCGCTACCGGTATCTCCTGCCGCGTGCGGAAGACGCGGTTCACCGTGTCGCTCGCATCGACATGGATGCGGATGGTGCCGGGATAGGCTGCATCGGCGGTGGCGGGGAGCGGGTCGCGGCCCTGCGCGAGAGCGGGAGCGGCGGTGACGAGAAGCGCAATCGGCGCGAGATAGCGTAGCATGGCACATACGATGGCGGGCCGCGGCGCGCTTGGCAATCGGTTGCAGCTTGCGGCGGGTGTCGGTAACGGGCGAGCATGTCGAAAACACCGCAGGCCATCAGGGGCACACAGGACATCTTCGGAGCGCAAGCGGAGGCCTTCGCGTTCGTCGTCGAGACCTTCGAGCGCGTGCGCAAGCTCTATCGCTTCCGCCGCGTGGAAATGCCGGTATTCGAAAAGACCGAGGTGTTCAGCCGCGCTATCGGCGAGACGACCGATGTCGTGTCGAAAGAGATGTATTCCTTCGAAGATCGCGGCGGGGATTCGCTCACGCTGCGGCCCGAATTTACTGCCGGGATCGCGCGCGCCTACCTTTCCAACGGCTGGCAGCAGCACGCCCCGCTAAAGGTGGCGACGCATGGCCCTCTGTTCCGCTACGAGCGCCCGCAAAAGGGCCGCTATCGCCAGTTCCACCAGATCGACGCGGAGATCATCGGCGCGGCGGAACCGCAGGCCGACGTCGAACTGCTGGCGATGGCCGACCAGGTCATCCGCGAGCTCGGCATCGAGGGTGTGACGCTGCACCTCAACACGCTCGGCGACAGCGACAGCCGCGAGGCATGGCGGGCGGCGCTGGTCGAGTATTTCGGCGCGGTGCGCGGCGAGCTGAGCGAGGATTCGCAGGAGCGGCTGGAGAAGAACCCGCTTCGGATTCTGGATTCGAAGGACATTCGCGACCACAAGTTCGTGACCGATGCACCGACAATCGACCAGTTCCTTTCGAGCGAAGCGCAGGATTTCTTTGCCGCCGTCACCAGCGGCCTCGATGCAGCGGGCGTGAAATTGACGCGCACGGAGAGCCTCGTCCGCGGCCTCGACTATTACCGCCACACCGCTTTCGAATTCATCCCGGCCGAAGGCTCGGCGGCGGCGAATGCGTTGGGCAGTCAGAGCACAATCCTCGGCGGCGGGCGCTATGACGGGCTGATGGAAAGCCTCGGCGGCGCGCCGACGCCTGCGGTCGGCTGGGCTGCTGGTATCGAGCGGCTGGCGATGTTGGTGGGCGAAAGAGGGGAGCCGGTAGCTGATGCGATTGTTGTCGTTGAAGATGACGAACTGGTATCGCAGAACCACGCATGGCACGTGCTCTCCGAGCTGCGAGCAGAGGGTTATACCGCCGAGCTGATCGCTACCGGTTCGCCGCGAAAGCGCTACGATAAAGCGGTGAAGCGCGGTGCGGAGGTCATCTTTAAATGCTCGGCTAACGGCCATGGTTTGAGCATGGACGGGTGTACCGATTCAAAGCTTCAAGCTGTATTGAAACGCCTCAGTTGACGATCCCCGCCGAACGCCTCCACCAGATCGCCAATCGCTTCGCCGAGCTCGAGGCGCGGATGGCGTCTGGGCAGTTGGAAGGCGAAGCCTTCGTCCAGGCGAGCCGCGACTATGCCGAGCTTGAACCTGTCGCGAAGTCCGCCGCCGAGGTGCAGGCCATGCGTGAGGAAATTTCTGGCCTCACCGAAATGCTCACCGACCCGGAAATGAAGGGTATGGCGGAAGAGGAGCTGGATGCACTGCGCAAACGGCTTCCCGCAGCCGAACGCACGCTTGCGCTTGCCATGTTGCCCAGAGATGCCGCCGATGCGCGGCCCGCCATGCTCGAAATCCGCGCAGGGACGGGCGGCGACGAGGCGGCGCTGTTCGCGGGCGACCTTTACCGCATGTACGAACGCTTCGCCGCCGAGCAGGGCTGGCGGGTCGAGCCGGTCAGCATGAACGCAGCCGAAGTCGGCGGCTTCAAGGAAATCGTCGCCAACGTCACCGGCACCGGCGTTTTTGCCAAGATGAAGTTTGAAAGCGGCGTCCACCGCGTGCAGCGCGTGCCCGTCACCGAAAGCGGCGGGCGCATCCACACCAGTGCGGCGACGGTTGCAGTCCTGCCCGAGCCGACCGAAGTGGACGTCTCGATCGACGACAACGATTTGCGCATCGACATCTACCGCTCCAGCGGCGCAGGCGGGCAGCACGTCAACACCACCGATTCTGCTGTGCGTATCACGCATATCCCGACCGGGATCGTCGTCGCGATGCAGGACGAGCGCAGCCAGCACAAGAACCGCGACAAGGCGATGAAAGTGCTGCGTGCGCGCCTTTACGAAAAGCGCCGCGAAGAGGCACACGGTGCGGAGGCCGAGGCGCGCAAGGCGATGGTAGGCAGCGGCGACCGCTCCGAACGCATCCGCACCTACAATTTCCCACAAGGCCGCGTGACCGATCACCGCATCGGCCTGACCCTGCACAAACTCGACGAAGTGCTCGCAGGCACGGGGCTGGGCGAGGTGGTGGATGCGCTGATCGCGGAGGACGAAGCCAAGCGGCTGGCGGCGCTGGATGGGTAGGATACGGTCTGTTCCCGCTCGACCGAGTGGGCTGAGCTTGTCGAAGCCCTGTCCTCTCTTCTTGCACGGTAGCCTAAAGTGAAGGGCAGCCGTAGAACCTTCGGTTCAGCGTCGCTTCCGACAGGCTCAGGGCAGTCGGACGGGTCGGTGGCCGAGGCACTTAGAACTGCCGCGCAGCATCTCTCCAGCACTTCCGACACCGCGCGCCTCGATGCCGAGCTGCTGATGGCGCATACATTCGGCGTCTCGCGTTCGGACCTCTTGTTGCGTCACATGCGCGACCCGGCGCCCGCGAACTTCGAAGCGCTGGTCGAACGCCGCGCGAAGCACGAGCCCGTCGCCTACATGACGGGTCATCAGGAATTCTTCGGCCTACCATTCAAGGTCGCCCCCGGTGTCCTCATCCCCCGCGCCGATAGCGAAAGCGTCGTCGAAGCCGCGCTCGAAGCCGTGCCCGATGCGGTCAAAATCCTCGACCTCGGCACCGGCCCCGGCACGCTGCTTCTGGCGCTGCTCTCGCAGCTTCCTGAAGCGCGCGGCACCGGGATGGACGCATCGGACACGGCGCTACACCTCGCCTGCACCAATGCTGGCCTTCTCGGCTGCGCCAACCGCGCTACCTTCACGCACATAAATTGGACCCAGCCCGGCTGGGCCGACGCGCTCGGCCAGTTCGACCTCGTCATTGCCAATCCGCCTTATGTCGAAAGCGATGCAGACCTAGCGCCTGACGTGCGAGACTACGAGCCCGCCGAGGCGCTGTTTGCGGGCGAAGACGGCCTTGCCGACTATCGCATCATCATCCCCGCATTGCCGAAGCTGTTGACAGCGGACGGCGTCGCGGTGCTTGAAATCGGCTGGAAACAGGCCGATGCCGTCACGGAAATCGCCGAAGACCAAGGTTTTGCCGCAGAAACCCGGCAGGATCTTGGCGAGAGAGACCGCGCCATAATCTTACGACAAAGGGCTTGGCAAAGGCCAATCGCGTAGTTACCTATCGAATCAGGCAGGGCGAGCAGAGAGTTGCTCCCCGCCCCACCCCTACATTGCGCTGGTACGGACGGAATACCGCCGGACATGCAGCGGAAGCAAGGGCCAACATGCATCCATGTCGGATGCCTGCGTAGGATGGGCGCATGCGCCGGGAACGGGACACCCGGCGAAACGGAACGGGAAGCAGAATTCCTTTGAACAACAATCGCAACACCAATCGCCGTCGCGGCCGCGGGAACAACAACAACCGTGGTGGCGGCAACCCGATGCAGAACAATCGGATCGACAGCCGCGCGCGCGGCAACGCTCCGCAGATGCTCGACAAATACAAGAAGCTCGCCCACGACGCGGCGATGAACGACGACCGGGTGCAGACGGAGTATTACCTCCAGTTCGCCGATCACTATTTCCGCGTCATCGCCGATGCCAAGGCGCAAAAGGACGAGCAGCGTTCGAAGCGCGAGGAGCGCGATCAGGACAATTCGTCGGACGACGACGATGAGGACGAGGATACGCGCCAGAACGACGGCGGCGGTCGCCAGCCGAAGAAGCAGCGCCGCAATACGCGCTCGCGCCGGAACGAAGATGAGCCGGAAGAAGGCAGCGAAGGCGAAAACGGCGACCACGGAGAGGACACGAATCCCTTCACCCGCGACGCTCCGAAGCCCAAGGCGAGGAAGCCGCGCAAGAAATCCGGCGCGGAGGACGCGGTGGAGAACGATGGCGGGCTCGATCCCGACATGCTTCCGCCCGCGATCGCCCGCGCCAATGGCAGCGATGGGGATGCGGACGAAGCGCCCAAGCCGCGCAAGGGCCTGCGCCCGCGCCGCCGCGCCCGCGACGATGACGATGGCGACACGATGGAAGCCCTCGGCTGATAGAGCCGGATAGAAGGCAGGGCCGCACCGCATCCGCATGACGTACGCCGCCCACCCACTGCTGGTTTTCGATAGCTACCCGCGCCGAGCTTGGGCTTGGGCGCTCGGCCTCGGGCTGCTTTCCGCGAGCGGGTTCCAGCCCTTGGGCCTGTGGCCGCTGGCGCTAGTTGCAGCGGGGATTTTCGTGCTGCTCGCCTTCCGTGCGCCAGACTGGAAAGCCGCATTGCGCCTTGGCTGGCTGTTCGGCTGGACGCATTTTACGCTCGCCAATTACTGGATCGCGACGGCGTTCACCTACCAGGCAGAAATGCCTGCCGCGCTCGGCTGGGCGGCGGTGCCGCTGCTGGCGGTGTATCTCGCCGCGTATCCCGCGCTAGCGACGCTGGCAGCGCATCTCTTGGCGAAGCAGCGCAGCGTCTGGGCTTTCGCGCTGGTCTTCGCCGGGGCCTTCGTCGTTGCCGAATGGCTGCGCGGCTGGGTTTTCACTGGCTATGCGTGGAACCCGTTTTCGATGGTGCTTATCGGCCCGTTCAGCCGCCCGGGCCTCGCCGCCATCGCGCCGGTGATGGGCACCTATGCTGCATCGGGCATCGCGCTGCTGATCGGCGCGGGTCTCGCGATCCTCGTGGCGGAGCAACGCTATCGCGTCTCGCTGCTGGTCGCCGCGCTGGTGCTCGCCGGGATGTACTGGCCCGCCGCGGCGCCGCGCGAGGGGACGCTCGCCGTCACACTGGTGCAGCCCGACATTTTCCAGGAAACGCTCAACGATCCGCGCAGCTTTGAAAGCAATTACCAGAAGCTCGCCCGCCTCACCCCGCGCGTGCCAGCCAATGGCGATGGCCCGCGGCTCGTGCTGTGGCCCGAAAGCGGGATGACCGACTACCTGCGCGAAGGCTATCCGCAACGCTATTACGACCGCACCACAGCCCTCGGCAGCCCGCTTTTCGCCCGCCGCCGTTTGGGTGAAGCCATCGGCGAGGACAGCGTGCTGCTCACAGGCGCGGTCGATTTGGAGATCGGGCCGGACGAGTTTGGCTACGAACGGGCGTTGGGCGCGCGCAATGCGGTGACCGCTCTGTCAAGCGATGGGCAGATCCTCGGCAGCTACTTCAAGGCCGAGCTGGTTCCTTATGGGGAGTACCTCCCCTTGCGAGGCCTGCTCGAACCGCTCGGCCTGTCGCGGCTGGTGGCGGGTGCGATCGACTTCCTGCCGGGCCCGGGCCCGCAGACGCTCGATCTCGGACCGCAAGGGCGCGCCAGCGTGCAGGTGTGTTACGAAATCATCTTCGCCGGTCAGGTGACCGACCGAGCGGACCGCCCCGACTATATTTTCAACCCCTCCAACGAGGACTGGTTCGACGCTTCGGCGAAGCCGCAATTCCTCGCCCAGTCGCGTATGCGCGCCATCGAGGAGGGGCTGCCCGTCCTGCGCTCTACCACCACCGGCATCAGCGCGGTGATCGACGCACGCGGCGTGGTGCGCGAGCATCTTGGCGACCACATTCCAGGTCGCATCGACACGCGCGTTCCACCCGCCGCCCCGCCGACGCTGTTTGCAAGGCTGGGCAATACGTTATCGCTCATCTGGGCCGCGCTGTTCATCATCGCCGGTATCGTTGCCATGCGCCGCCGCCGCCGTTAGAGCCGCGCTTCGTTTCAAGTTGCACGAGAAGGCAATCTCCAACATGCGCCAATCCTACCTGTTCACATCCGAAAGCGTTTCGGAAGGCCATCCCGACAAGGTGTCGGACCAGATCAGCGACGCCATCGTCGACATGATGCTGGCAAAGGATCCGGAGGCGCGCGTCGCCTGCGAAACGCTCACCGCGACGCAGCGCGTCGTGCTGGCGGGCGAAGTTCGCTGCCGGGGCGTCTACGAGAACGGCGAATGGGCCGACGGTGCGCTTGACGAGATCGAGCGGATCGCGCGCGAAACCGTGAAAGAAATCGGCTACGAGCAGGACGGCTTCCACTGGAAGACGCTGGAGTTCGAGAACCACCTCCATGGCCAGAGCCCGCATATCGCGCAGGGCGTCGATGCCAGCGGCAACAAGGACGAGGGCGCGGGCGACCAGGGCATCATGTTCGGCTTTGCCTGCGACGAGACGCCCGACCTGATGCCAGCGACGCTCGATTACAGCCACAAGATCCTCGAGAAGATGGCCGCCGACCGCAAGAGCGGCAAGGCCCCGTTCCTCGAACCCGACAGCAAGAGCCAGGTGACGCTGCGTTACGAGAACGGCAAGCCGGTCGAATGCACGGCGGTGGTCGTCAGCACCCAGCATGCCGAGGGCTATGACGAGGGCGAGGAGGAGGCCGAGCTCCACGACTACGTCAAGGGCGTGGTCGGCTCTATCCTTCCCGAAGGTTTCGTCACCGATGCCACCGAATGGCACATCAATCCCACCGGCAGCTTCGTTATTGGCGGACCGGACGGCGATGCGGGCCTGACGGGGCGCAAGATCATTGTCGATACCTATGGCGGTGCGGCGCCCCATGGCGGCGGCGCGTTCAGCGGCAAGGACCCTACCAAGGTGGACCGCAGCGCCGCCTACATCACCCGCTATCTCGCCAAGAACGTGGTCGCCGCGGGACTCGCCACGCGCTGCACGATCCAGCTGGCCTATGCCATCGGCGTGTCGAAGCCGCTCTCGCTCTATGTCAACACGCACGGCACCGGGACGCATGACGATGCCGCGCTGGAGCAGGCAATCCAGTCGATCGACAAGCTTGGCGGCCTGACCCCCCGTGCCATCCGCACGCATCTGGGGCTCAACAAGCCGATCTACCGCAAGAGCGCGGCCTATGGCCATTTCGGGCGGAAGGCGGAAGGCGATGCCTTCCCGTGGGAGCGCACCGACCTTGCCGAGGACCTGAAGGCGGCGCTCGCCTGACGCAGGCGGGCGGAGGCGCGCCGTGACCGCTTCCGCAATCGCCACAGACCCGCGCCGGATCGAGGCCCTCGACGGGTTGCGCGGGCTGGCGGTGCTCGGCATTGCGGCGATGAACGTCATCGCCGTCTCCATGCCGCCTGCCGCCTACCTGAACCCGCGCGCCTTTGGCGGGGAGGGGCCGCTGGCGAC
>JBARVT010000276.1:0-3088 GCA_049646405.1 Alteraurantiacibacter sp. | reverse complement strand
GTCATAGGCCTGAAGCGCGGCCATCGATTCGGACGCGATAGCGGGCGGTTGCAAGCCTTGCTCGCGTGCGTAGCGGGTGATGAAATGCTCGGCGAGCGCGGGGATGTCGTCGCGCCGGTCGGCCAGCGGCGGGATGTCGATGGGGACGACATTGAGGCGGTAGAACAGGTCTTCGCGGAAACGCTTCTCCCCGATTTCCGCCAGCAAGTCCTTCGCTGTCGAGCTGACGACGCGCACGTCCACGCCAACCTGCCGATTGCCGCCGACACGCACGAAACTCTGCTCGGTCAGCACCCGCAGGATGCGCGCCTGCGTACTTTCGGGCATGTCCGCCACTTCGTCGAGATATAGCGTGCCGCCATCGGCAAGCTCGAGCAGGCCGGGGCGCACCAGCTTGCCGTCGGCCTCCTCGCCGAAGAGTTCGTGTTCGAACCGGTCGGGTGTGATGCGCGCGGAATTGACAGTGACGAAGGCCTTGTCGGCTCGCGGGCTCCAGGCGTGGAGCAGGCGTGCGGCGACCTCCTTGCCCGCGCCCGCCGGGCCGCTCACCATAACACGGCTGCCCGTCCCGGCGACGCGCTTCAGAGTGGCGCGGACAGAGTTGATCACGCTGGAATTGCCGGTGAATTCGGCAGGTGATGCCATACCCTCGCGCAGCCGCTCGTTCTCGCGGCGCAGGCGCTCGGTCTCTGTCGCGCGTTCGACGAGGTGGAGCAGCTTGCCCGCCTCGAACGGCTTTTCGAGGAAATCCATCGCCCCGCGGCTGACTGCGGAAACCGCCGTATCGATATTGCCGTGGCCGGAAAAGATGATGACCGGCAGACCCGGCTCGCGCGCCTTGATCGCGTCGAGCACTTCGAGCCCGTCGCGCGGGCTGCCGTGCAGCCACACGTCGAGCAGGACGAGGCTCGGCCGCCGTTCGTCCACCATCGCGAGGGCGCGTTCGGAATCGCCCGCCGTCCGGCAGTCATAGCCTTCGTCCGAAAGCACACCCGCGACGAGATCGCGAATGTCGGGCTCGTCGTCGACCACCAGGATGTCGAGTGCCATTGGGCTTAGTCCTTCCCGTTCTCTTCGATTCTGTGCGTGGGAGCTGCCCCCTCCCCTGCCGCGCCGTGTTCGCGCGGCGAGATGGCGAAGCGCAAAGTCGCGCGCGTGCCGCCGTCTTCAGCTGCTGTGAAGGCGATATCGCCGCCATGTTCCTCGACGATCTTCTTTACGATGGCGAGGCCGAGTCCGGTGCCTTTTTCGCGCGTCGTCACATAGGGTTCGATGACGTTTACCCCCCCTTGCGGCAGTCCGATGCCGTTATCGACGACATCGATGCGAAGATGCGCTTTCTCGACGCTCACCTCGACGCCGATACGCCCGCGCCAATCCATGTCCGCTTCCCTCCTGCGGGTTTCGACAGCCTCGGCGGCGTTTTTGAGGACGTTGGTCATCGCCTGACCGAACTGGTGCCGGTCGACAGCGATGAACGGCACGTCCTCGGAAGCAACGAAGCCATAGGCGATATCTGGATTGGCGACTTCTTGCAGGAACAGCGACTGGCGCACGAGGTCGACTGCGTCCTCCTGCCGGAAGATCGGCTTGGGCAGGCGCGCGAAATTGCTGAATTCGTCGACCATCTTGCGAAGGTCGCCCACCTGCCGGATGATCGTACCGGTCAGCTCCTCGAACAGCTCGGTATCCGCCTCGATCTGGCGGCCATAGCGGCGCTTGAGGCGCTCGGTGGCGAGCTGGATAGGCGTGAGCGGGTTCTTGATCTCGTGCGCGATGCGCCGCGCCACGTCGGACCATGCGGCCTGTCGCTGGTCGAGCAGCTGGCGGGTGATGTCCTCGAAAGTAATCACCGTGCCCTCGGCGGCGGGGGAAAGCTGCACGGCGAGCGTAAGCAATTCGCCCGCGCGGCTGAACTGCACGATCTCGCTCGTCTTGCCGTCCGCCACCAGCTGTGCGAGCTGCGGCACCAGATCGGCCAGTGCCTGCCCGACGTTGCTGCCGTCCGGCTCCTCTAGCAGCAGCCGCTGGGCGGAACTGTTCATCAGCAGGATGCGCCCTTCCCCGTCGAGGCTGACGATGCCCGAGGTGACCGATTCCATCACCGCTTCCATAAACGCGCGGCGTTCGGCGAGCTGATGGTTCGCGCCCAGCAGCGCGTCGGTTTGCCGCTCGATCTGCGAGGTCATCCGGTTAAAAGCGCGGTTGAGCAGGCCGATCTCGTCCTGCCCGGTCCGCCCGGCGACGCGCATGGCATAATTGCCGGCACCGATTTCGCCGGCGGCGTCGGCCAGCTCAGCAAGCGGTTTGACCTGACGATCGGCGAAGCGCAGCGCGGCGTAGACGGCGAGGCCGACGAGGAAGAGGCTGACGAAGAACAGGGCGACGTTGAATTGAAGTTGCAGCACACGGGCGCGTTGAGTGAGGTCTGCATAAGAACTCACGATAGAGCGCGACTGTTCATAAAGCAGCGCCGCTTCGGGCGGGGCATCGCGTGCAACGTAAAGATACGCATCAGCTTCGCGGTCGAGCAACGAGATCGCCTCGACACGGTTTTCGGACGTGCGCGCGATAAACGTCGCTCCAGCGCGAAGCTCCTCGATATCGGATGACCGCACTCGCCGCCTTTCGCGATCGTCTTCTGGATCGACGAGGACAAGCGTGCCGATCGTTCCGTCCTCGGCGCGCCTCACGATGGCAGTTTCGCTCAGTTCACGCGAATATAGCTGGTAAAGCAACTGGTCTGAAAATCCGGTGCTGGTGACTGGCATTTCCTGCAAAAAGAACCTGATGTCGCCGGCCATCGCGACCGCCTCGCCGCCCACAGAGCGCTGGTTCTCGTCGTAGTATCCTTGAGCAAGTTCGTTCGCGTTTTGCATCATTCCGCGCGAATTGTCGGAAAACCAGAATTCCTGACCTGATTGGAACAGGATCGAAGCGAAGACTGCTACAAACAGTGTCGGGATCGCCGCGATCAGTGAAAAGAAAAAGACGAGGTTCACATGCAGCCGCCCCGTTGTCCCCCCGGCGCGGCGGATGGCGATGCGGCGGCCCCAGAGCACCACGAGGCCGAGCGCAGGGATCAGGG
>JBARVT010000275.1:0-12381 GCA_049646405.1 Alteraurantiacibacter sp. | reverse complement strand
GTCCGCGATGGCGGCATGTCTGTCGACGTGGACGAGGAAGAAGCCCAGCGCCGCGCTATCGAACGCGCGCGCGAAGAGCGCAACCGAATGCTCGAACGCCAGCAGGAAGCGCGGCAGCGACGCGAGGAGGAATTGGCAGAACGCGCGGCGGGGCTGCAGGAGTAGTTCACTCGCGCTGCGTCATTCCGGACTTGACCCGGGGTCCCGTTACTCCTTGCGCCGGTCTGCGAGAGCCCCCGGATCAAGTCCGGGGTGACGGACAGTGGCCGTCAGCCGTGCGGTGTCACCAGATACTTCTCGCCCGTCGCCATCTGCGCGTAGTCGGCCACCACGTCCTTCGTCAGCATTTCCTCCAGCCCCACGCGGGCCTTGTAGCTGCTGGCAAAAGTGGTCGTCAGCCCGTCCAGCACGCGCTTTCGCAGCGACATCATGGTCTGCATGTCGCAGCTGGCGAGGAACGGCGTGAGCAGCCAGCCCGACACCGTCCAGCCGAAGCCGTAAGTCGGCGTCAGCACAGTGGGCGACGGGTCGAGGCGGCCGTAGATATACATCTTCTTCGCTTGATCCGAGCCATAGCGGCTGAATTCGGTCATCTTCGATGCCGCGACGCGCTCCATCGCGCGCAGGCAGGTGTCGGTCGTCTTGCCGCCGCCGATCGGATCGAAGCCAAGATAGGCGCCGGTATCGCCGATCGCTTCTGCCAGCGCTGCCTCGAAATCGTCTGTAGAGGAATTGACCACATGGCTAGCGCCCTGCTCGCGCAGCGTCGCCGCCTGCTCTTCCCGCCGCACGATATTGACCAGCGCCATGCCGTCCTCCTGGCAGATGCGGTTGAGCATCTGGCCCAGATTGCTGGCCGCCGCCGCGTGGATGATGGCGTCATGCCCCTCGCGCTTCGCCGTTTCCACGAAGCCGAGCGCGGTCATCGGATTGACGAAGCTCGACGCGCCCTCTTCGGCAGAGTGCTCGCCCAGCGTCATGCACATCATCGCCTCGGCATAGGCATATTCGGCATAGGCGCTGCCCGGAACGCAGGCGACACGCTGGTCCATCAGCGCCTGCGCCATCTCTCCGTCACCCGCCGCGACGACGGTGCCCGCGCCTTCATTCCCGGTCTTCTGCGGTTTGCCGTGCCGCGCGGCCTGCCCGGCGGCGTAGGCGGGATGCACCTGCATCGTCACCTTGCCGGGTTCATATTGCGCGCCTTTGAGATCGGCGGCAGCCGTCATCAGTGCGAGGTCGGACGGATTGACCGGGGCCGCTTCCATTTTAATGAGCACCTGGTTGCCGGTGGGCGCGGGAAAATCTTTCTCCCGCAATTCGAGCACCTGCGTGCCGTCTGCATGGAGGGTCGATGTCAACTGGCGGCCGGTATGGGTCATGATTGTCTCTCCTGTTCCTCGTCGTCATAGCGCGCGGCGACGAAATACAAACCCTCCGGCGGGGCGTTCAGCCCCAGCGCGGCACGGTCCCGCGCTTCCAGAGCCTCCGCCATCTGCTCCACGCGCCACTGGCCCTGGCCGACCAGTGCGAGGCAACCGACCATGGAGCGGACCTGGTGGTGCAGGAAGCTGCGCGCGGCGGCCCGGACGATCACGGCATCGCACGCGCGGCTGACATCGAGCAGGTCCAGCGTCTTGACCGGGCTCGCTGACTGGCAATGCACGCTGCGGAAGGTCGTGAAATCGTGAAGGCCGACCAGCGCCTGTGCGGCCTCGCACATAGCCTCGTGATCGAGTGGGCGGGCGACATGCCAAGCGCGGCCCCTCTCCAGCGTCAGCGGCGCGCGGCGGTTGCGGATGCGGTATTCGTAGCTGCGCCCGGTGCAGGAAAAGCGCGCATGCCAGTCGCCGGGCTTCACCTCGCAATGGGTTATCGCGACCGGATCGGGGCGCAGGTGGGCGTTGAGCGCCTCCATCAGGCGGAACGGTTCGAACGGCTTTTCAATGTCGCAATGGCTGCGCATGGCGAGCGCGTGGACACCGCTATCGGTTCTGCCGGCGGAATGAAGCGTGACCTGCTCGCCGGTAATGCGCTGCGCAGCATCCTCGATGGCCTGCTGGACGGAGGGGCCGTTCTCCTGCCGCTGCAGCCCGAAAAACGGCGTGCCGTCGAATTCGACTGTCAGAGCGAAGCGGGTCATCCGACGGTTATGCCGAAGGAAACCGGATTACCGCGCAGGAAGTCGCCAAGCGCCATCGCCGGCTTTCCCGCACGCTGGAGGGTAGCGGGGCGCAGCGCCTTTTCTCCGCAAGCGATAGCAAAGCGCTCGTCCAGCACCTTGCCGGGCGCGCCTTCGCCATCGACAACCTCTGCGCGCAACAACTTTATCCGCTCGCCTGCCAATTCGAACCACGCGCCGGGGAAGGGCGCGAAGGCGCGCGTGTCGCGCTCCAGTTCCTCCGCCGGTCGCGCGAAGTCGAGCCTAGCTTCGGACTTGTCGATCTTCGGTGCATAGGTGGCGAGGGCGTCGTCCTGTTCTTCGGGCTCCAGCTCGCCCAGCCGCGCCAGAGCCTCGACGACCAGCGCCGCTCCCATCGCGGCGAGTTCGTTGTGCAGTTCGCCCGTCGTTTTGGCATCCACCGGCGTCGCGCGCCTGAGCAGCATCGGCCCGGTGTCGAGCCCCGCTTCCATGCGCATGATCGTTATCCCCGTCTCCGCATCGCCCGCCTGCACCGCGCGGTGGATCGGCGCGGCCCCGCGCCAACGCGGCAGCAGCGATCCGTGAACGTTGAGGCAGCCATGCTTCGGCGCGTCGAGGATCGCTTGCGGCAGGATTAGACCATAGGCGGCGACCACCGCGACATCCGCTTCCAGCGCGGCGAACCTCGCCTGCTGGTTCGCACTCCTGAGGCTGGCCGGATGGCGCACTGCAATGCCGAGCGTGTCGGCCCGCGCATGGACGGGCGAGGGCCGCTCCTTCTTGCCGCGACCGGAGCGGCTCGGCGGCTGCGAGTACACCGCCACCACCTCGTGCCCCGCTGCCACCAGCGCATCGAGCGTCGGCACCGCAAAATCCGGCGTTCCCATGAAGACTATGCGCACGCTCGACCTTCCTATTGTCCGCGCGCGGCCCTATCTGCGGCATCATGGCATCGCAAGAGATCGAAACCCTCAGTCAGGTGCTGGCCCGCCTTCCCGGCCTCGGGCCGCGCAGTGCGCGCCGAGCGGTGCTGTGGCTGGTCAAGAACCGCGAAACCGCGCTCGACCAGATGCTTAGCGCGCTGGGCGCGGTGAAGGATACGCTGGTCGAATGTGACGTGTGCGGCAATGTCGACACCCAGAACCCGTGCGGCATCTGCGCCGATCCGAAGCGCGACGCAAAAAGCATCTGCGTGGTGGAGGACGTCGCCGATCTCTGGGCACTTGACCGAGCGCGGCTGTTCACCGGCACCTATCACGTGCTCGGCGGCAGGCTCTCAGCGCTCGACGGCATACGGCCCGAAGATCTTGCCATCGACAGCCTGCTGGGCCGGGTAGAGCAGGGCGGAGTGGACGAGGTCGTCCTCGCCATGAACGCCACGCTGGAGGGGCAGACCACCGCGCATTATATCGCCGAACGGCTGGAAGACCGACCCGTGCGCATCACCCAGCTGGCGCACGGCCTGCCGGTCGGCGGGGAACTGGATTACCTCGACGAAGGCACGCTGGCGCAGGCACTCCGGGCGCGGCGGCCGCTCGCATGAACCGGTCAAAGCTCTTCTTGCTGGAATTGCAAGCGGGCTGATCAGAGCGGTTATCGTCCGCAGCATGATGCTGGGCGACAACAACCAGGGCGAGTTCGCCGGGACCACGAGCGAGAGATGGACGCCGCACTTCTGGCAGGCCCTCGCCATCTGTTTTGAAATGACGAGCGTGGCGGTAGGCGGTTTGCTCGCCCTGATCGGATTGGCCAAAATGTCTGACGACTGATACGCGATCTTGCCGCGAGGCGGTTCCACCCCTAAATTGCCGCGCATGGCCATACGCGAGATCATCGAAGCGCCGGATCCCCGGCTGAAGACCATTTCCAAGCCCGTCGAAACCTTCGACGCTGGACTGAAGACGCTCGTCGACGATATGTTCGAGACGATGTATGCCGCGCATGGCATCGGCCTTGCCGCGATCCAGGTGGGCGAGCCGATCCGCCTGCTCGTGATCGATTTGCAGGAAGAAGACCCGGACGCAGAGCCGGTCGAATGCGAGCATGACGGGACGAAGCACACGCATCCCGCAATCATCAACGACCCGCGCGTTTTCGTGAACCCCGAAATCCTCGACCCTTCGGACGATCTGGGCACCTATCAGGAAGGCTGCCTCTCCGTCCCAGACATCTTTGCCGATGTCGAACGCCCCGCGCGCTGCCGCGTGCGTTGGCAGGATCTTGACGGCAAGCAGCACGAGGAAGAGATGACCGGCATGCTGGCCGTGTGCATCCAGCACGAGATGGACCACCTCAACGGCATCCTCTTCATCGACCATCTGAGCCGCCTCAAGCGTTCCATGGCGCTGAAGAAGCTTAAGAAAATGCGCGAAGCCGCCTGACGCGAAAAGGGCTGCCCCGTCGGAGCGGCCCTTTTTCTTCGTGCGTGCGACTGGCGGTTACACCGCCGCCGCTTCCCCGCCGCGTATCTTGGGTACGGCTACGAAGGCCGCAAGGTAAAGCAGCGCCACCAGGAACAGCAGGTTGTTGTAGCCGGTGAACAGCGCCGCATATTCGAGGCAGCCGCCAAGGATCGTGCCGAGCAAATTCACCGCAAAGGCGCTGCGCGTGTCGCCGCTTTCGCGAAAACGCTTCGAGAAGGCGACATTGGCGATGTAGATCGGCACGAAGGCGACCAGCGTCGCGGCGATAACGCGCGGCACATAGGGCAGGCCGAGCAGCCATTCCTCAGGCAGCGCCCATGCCATAGCCAGCGCAATCGCAATACCGGCGTAAAGCAGCTTGAGCGGCGGCGTCTTGAAGCGCGCGGTCGTCTCCACTGCGGCGAGCACGCAAATCAGCACCCCGCCGAACACCAGCGCGTTGACGAACCACGTCGTGCCGAACAGCAACGCGAAGGTGGCAATGTTCTTCGTCTGGAGCAGCAGGAAGGCCGCGCCCATGAAGAACAGGTCCGCATAGGGGCGCATCTCGCGCATCGGCCCGCCCAGCGCGCGCACCGTTAGCAGCGAGGCACCGAGGATCAGCGCGATGGTGACGATGTAAAGCTTGGGGAAGTTGTCGCCCTTGAAATAGACGAAGGGGGCGTTGTCGATGGCGGGCACCATGTCGCTCGCCTCGCTCTGCGGGTTCCACGCGGTGTTGCACACCTGGTCCGCTTCGGTCGCGCCTGCGGTAATCACCGCCTGTGCGCCGTCGAACGTATCGACGCAGGGCGTGTGGCCGAAGGCGACGGCGGCGGTGTTGGCCAGCCGATCGATCAGCCAGTCCTCACGGTAGTAATTGTACATCGAGAAGGTGCCGCCCGGGTTCAGCTTGTCGCGCACCGACCGCAGCGCCTCTTCGGTGAAAAGGAAGCTTTCGAGCCGGATTTGCGACGCGCCGTTCACCAGGGTCAGGCTGTCGGGCAGCGCGAACAGGATGAAATCGTAGGTCTTGTCCGTCTGTTCGAGGAAAGCGCGGCCATCGTCGATATGGCGGGTGACGCGCGGATCCTGGTACGGACGGTCGATATTTTCCTCGACACCAATCTGCATGATGCGCGGATCGATATCGACCGCATCGACGCTCTTCGCGTCCTTTGCCAATGCGACGGCAAGGTCCGAACCCGAACCAGCGCCGATGATCAGCACATCGCCCAGCTCAGTGGCGGCGCGGCGTTCGTAAGGTGTGAAATAGATCGAGTAATCCATCTCTTCGCGCAAGGACTGCGGCGCCATCACCTGGTGCGGCACGCCATTGGCGCGGATTTTCAGCACGCCGTCGATAGGCGGATCGGATTCGAGTGTCTGGATCTTGTAATAGGGCGACCAGCTGATGCTCTCGTCCGTGCTTTCGTTGAACAGGATGACGAGCAACGGCAGCGTCCACGCGATCATCGCAATGCGGCGGTTCTTGCTCGACAGGTAGATATACAGCCCGCCCGCAATCGCGCCCCAGACGAGCGACGGCGCATGGAGGAAGGCGAGCACCGAGAACGTCACGATACCCAGCAATGAGCCGATCAGGTCGTAGCGATAGGCTTTCAGCGCAGGCAGCTTTGCGAAGCAGCGCCCGACCAGTTCGGCCGGCCCGGCAAGGATCACCGCGACGAGGCAGAAGATCAGCGGCAGCGCCAGCCATGCGGGCGGTCCGCCCAGTTCCAGCGCCGTCCAGTAGAGGATGTCGCCGCCCTCGTGCTGAATGCTCATCGGATAGCGGATGACGCCGATGGTCAGCACCGTCAGCAGTGGCAGCGACCACGGCCAGATCGACCAGTCCTTGCGGCTGATAAGGAAGCCCGCCCCGATGCCGAGGAAACTGCCGAGCAGCACGAAATTCGAAAAGTAGGACAGATGGATGACGTTGGAGCCGAGCCAGCGGATAAGTGCCAGTTCGGCAAACAGCATCAGCGCGGCGGACAGCATCAGCCTGACTTCAACGCGGCTCGCCTCTGCGCTCTCCTCGGTCGCGATGGCGGCGTCCGGCTGCTTGACGATGGCCGCCGGATTGTCTTGCGCAATGTCCACGTAAATGTCCCCTGTTCCGTTCGGGGCGGAGCTACAGGGGAAGGCGTTAAAAAGAATTTAACCACGCCGGCGCGCGGCTCAGCGAGCTTTGCGCGATTTACTGGCTTTCTCTCGCAGTTCCGCCGCAAGCTCGCGCGGGATCAGGTGGCGGGCGAGCCAGAACCCGGCTGGCACAACCAGCAGGTCGTCCAGCTGGCCGATGACCGGAATGAAATCCGGGATCAGGTCAATGGGCGAGACGAGATAGGCGAGCGTCGCGCCTGCTACCCATTTGGCCGCGCGGGGCGTGCGCGGATCGCGTACGGCGAGACGGAGCATGGTCGCCTCGCCCCTCATTGCCGCCGTCCAGTGCCGGACGGCGGTGCCTGCACGCTTTCAGGCGGTGGCTGCCTCGATCATGCCTTCCAGCGCCCTGGTGCAGTCTTCCATGCATTCGCGGCACATGCGCTCGCAACGCTGGCAGTGCGGGTTGTCGTGCTTCGCGCATTCCTCCGCGCAGACCTTGCAGGCGATGATGCAGGCTTCGAGCAGCGACTTGATGACGACCGTATTCCCATGCGTGCGCCGCGCGGCGACAGTGCTGACGGCCTGGCAGATATCCGATGCGTCCGAACATTTGCGGATGCACTCGCTCATATCGCCTTGCTCGGCATTGCAGGCATCGACGCAGCTGTTGCAGATGGCGGCGCAATACATCGCATGCTTGACCGCCTCGGCCAGTTGCTCGTTGTAATCGGCCCCGACGCTGGGGTGTTCGGAAATCATTTCCTTGATCGACATGGGTTCTCGTCTCCTCTGAAATGGGAGCGAATGGGGCGGGGGATTGGTTCCGATTGCGGCTTGGCATGGCGCGCGCGTTCCGAGTATGTTCTGCGGATGGACACGACTGCAATCATCGTCATCTTTGCCGCCCTTGCCATCGGCCTTGGCGCAGGCTGGTTTTTCGGCTCGCGCCCGGTTGCCGAATGGCGGGAGCGGCATGGCTTGCGCGACGCGGAGGCGCGGGAGCTGGACGAGAAGTTCCGCAAGGCCATCGTCGAGCTGGAAGGCGCGAGCGTGCGGGCGGAAAAGGCCGATGCGCTGGGCGAGCAGCTCGAAACCGTGCGCTCGGATCGGGAGACATTGCGCGCGCGGCTCGCGACGCTCGAGGCTGATTCGGCGAACCACGAAAAGCAGATCGGTCTGATGAAGGAAGCGCGCGAGGAATTGCTGATCCAGTTCCGCGCAGCGGGTAGCGAAGTGCTGTCCAAAGCGCAGGAGAAATTCATCGCCGACGCCGCCGAACGCTTCGGCAATTCGGAACGGGCGAACAAGGAAGCGGTGGCGAACCTGTTGAAGCCGGTGAACGACCGGCTGCAACGCTACGAGGAGCAGGTCGGAACGCTCGAACGTCAGCGCAGCGATGCGTTCGCCAAGCTGCACCAGCAGATCGACACGATGCGGCTGGGGCAGGAAGAGGTGCGGCGCGAGGCGCAGCGGCTCGGCAATTCGCTTACCAATGCCCCTAAGGCGCGCGGGCGCTGGGGCGAGCGGGCCTTGCAGAACCTGCTCGAACAATGCGGGCTGGCCGAGCATACCGATTTTCACCTCGAGCATTCGATGGAAACGGAGGACGGGCGGCTGCGGCCCGATGCCATCGTCAACGTGCCGGGGCAGAAGAAGCTGGTGATCGATTCCAAGGTCTCGCTCAATGCCTACCAGGCCGCGTTCGAGGCGGATGACGACGATGAGCGGAAACGCCAGCTGGCCCTCCACGCCAAGTCGATGCGCGGCCATGTGCAGACGCTTGGCGCGAAAAGCTACCAGTCGCAATTCGAGGAAGCGCCCGATTACGTGGTGATGTTCGTGCCCGGAGAGCACTTTGTCGCCGCCGCGCTGGAAGCCGATCCCACGCTGTGGGACTACGCCTTCGACAACCGCGTGCTGCTGGCGACGCCGACCAACCTCGTCGCCATCGCGCGCACCGTGGCGCAGGTCTGGCGGCAGGATGCGCTGGCCAATGAGGCGCAGGAAATCGGGCGGATGGGCGCGGAGCTCTATTCTCGGCTGGAAACGGCTGCGGCGCATCTCAAGCGAATGGGTGGCGGGCTGGAGACGGCGGTCACCAATTACAACAAGTTCGTCGGCAGTTTCGAGCGCAATGTCCTTTCCTCGGCAAGGCGGATGCAGGAAAAGGGCATCGAGATCGGCAAGAAGGAGATTGACGAGGTGCCGTTGGTCGAGGGAACGCCGCGCTACACGGCAGAAGACTTGACGGATGACGACCAGGCGCGTCTTCAGGTGCCCGACGATCCTCCCGCGAAGGCTGCTGCCGAATGACCTCCCGCCGCCCGCTCCTTGCCGCCGCCGCCATTCTCGCGCTTTCTGCCTGCGACCGGTCGGAACCGCCGGTCAAGCAGCTGGAGCAGGCTGCTGAAACGGCAGTCGAGGACGTGACGGGCGACGCGCCGCCGCAGCAGGCGAAGGGGCCATATGCCCCGCGCGACGGGTGTTCGGACAAACAGGGTGGGCGCGCTTTCCTCGCCGCGTTGCGAAGCGCGGTCTCGGCCCGCGATGCCGAGGCCGTAGCGGCGCTGGCGGCGGACGACATCCGGCTCGATTTCGGCGGCGGGTCGGGCAAGGCGCTTCTCGTCGAGCGGCTGGAGGACGGCAATCGCGGCCTCTGGAAAGAGCTGGACGAACTGCTCACGCTCGGCTGCGCATCCGACGGCGCGACGCTGACGATGCCGTGGTATTTCGCGCAGGACTATCCTGACGCACTCGACGCTTCGACCTACGGCCTCGTCACCGGTGAAGACGTTCCCTTCTACGCCGGAACGGGGCCAGACCGGCGACAGGTCGCCAGTATATCGTGGGACAAGGTCGAATATGTCGAGCCGGACGAGAGCGGGATGCAGCTGCGCTGGACCGACCCTGACACGGGCGAGACCGTGATGGGGCAATTCGCCGACGACAGCGTGCTGCGCTCGCATTTCGATTACCGTCTGCTCGCCGCACGCCGTAATGATCGCTGGCGCATCACCGGCTTTGTCGCGGGCGATTAATTCTCCAGCGCGGCCAGCACCTCGTATCCCAGGACTGCCGCTGCGACCGCCGCGTTGAGACTGTCCGCGCGCCCGCGCATCGGCATGGTGACGCGCAGGTCGCAGGCGGCCTCGTACTCTTCCGGCAGCCCGCGCGATTCGTTGCCGACCAAGACGAAGCAGGGCGCTTGGTAGGGTGCGGCGCGATAGGGGATGGCATCGCGCAAGCTCGCGGCGACCAGCTGACCGTCTCCGCCCCGCAGCCATACTATAAAGTCGTCCCAATTCGCGCGGCCGATCGCCTGGGTGAAAACCGCCCCCATGCTGGCGCGCACCGCCTCGACACTGAACGGGTCGGCACAGTCGTCGATCAGGATCAGCCCGCCCGCGCCGATGGCATCGCCGGTACGCAGCATCGTGCCGAGATTGCCCGGATCGCGCAAAGCCTGCGCCGCCAGCCAGATCGGCGCATCGCTGCGGTCGAGCGCGGCGAGCGAAGTGTCGAATTCGCTGAACATGCCCACGACAGCCTGCGGGTTGTCCTTGCCCGTAATCTTGGTGAGGATGTCGCGTGTCGTGATGACATGGTCGCCGCCTGCAGCCTCGACCGCTTCGGCCAGCTCGGACAGGAGCGGATGCGGGTCGCGGCCCTCGGCCATCACCAGCATTTCCGGCACGCGCCCGCTCGTGCGCGCATCGGTCAGCAGCCGCAACCCTTCGGCAAGGAACTTGCCCTCGCGCTTGCGGTGCTTCTTTTCGCGCAGGGAGCGCAAATACTTGACCGTCGGATTGGAAAAGCCGGTGATTTCACGGCGCATGACGTGCGCCCTATTCCTCGCCGAAGCCGGTTTCCACCAGCTGCACCAGCTCGCCTAGCCGGGCGTTGGCGTCTGCGCCTTCGACGCGCAGGGTGACCGTATCCCCTTTCGCCGCGCCCAGCATCATCAGGCCCAGGATCGAGCCGCCCAGCGCCTCGTGACCGTCCTTTGCCACCGTAACCGTGCAGCCTTCCATCGCGCTCGCTGCGGCGACGAACTTGGCGCTGGCGCGGGCATGCAAGCCGCGCTTGTTGACTATGAGGACATCCTTGCTCGGCCCGGCCATCACACCGTCTGCCCGAGGAATTCCGAAGCGATGGTGATGTAATTGCGCCCCGCATCGCGCGCGGCCTGCGCCACCTCTGCCAGCGCCATGTCCTTGCGCGCACCGGCAAGCCGGATCAGCATGGGCAGGTTGACGCCCGCGATCACCTCGATCTTGCCCGGCTCCATCAGCGAAATCGCGAGGTTGGAAGGCGTGCCACCGAACAGGTCGGTCAGCAGTATCGCACCCTTGCCGCTATCCACCTCGCAGATGGCCGTTGAGATATCCCTGCGGCGGCGTTCCATGTCATCGCTTGGGCCGATGCAGATCGTGGCGACCGCAGTCTGCTTGCCCACCACATGTTCCATGGCGGCGACGAATTCCTCGGCCAGGCGGCCGTGGGTGACGAGGATTATTCCGATCATCGGCTAACGAAACTTCCGGTGCGACCTTGTTCCATGCGCTGGGCCCTTCGTGCGATCACGGCTGCTGGCTCCCCTCGACCAGTTCCGCCGCCCGCGACCCTAGATTGCGGTGCAGGACCGTGGGCGAAAACCCGCCGTCGCGCAAGACCTGCGCCATCTTCTCTGCCGTGTATACGCTACGGTGTCTCCCCCCGGTACAGCCGAAGGCGATATTGACGTAGGCCTTGCCCTGTTCGGCATAGCGCGGGAGCAGTTCGAGCAGCAGGCTGCGGATCTTGTCGAAAGTGCTGGCGAAGACGGCGCTGCGTTCTATGAATTCACCCACCGGCGCATCCAGCCCCGTCTGTTCCTTCAGCCCCGGCTCCCAATGCGGATTGTCGAGGAAGCGCATGTCGAAGACGAGATCGGCCGTCGGCGGCTTGCCCCGCGCGAAGCCGAAGCTGGAAACGGTGACGGTCATCTCCGTCGGCGCGGTTTGCGAGAACTGCTCGCGGATCGTCTGCTTGAGATCGTTGGTGGTGTAATCAGTCGTGTCGACCAGCACATCCGCCCAGCGCCGCAGCGGGCTCAGAAGCTCGCGCTCCGCCGCGATGCCGCTGGCGACGGGCAGATCCTGCGCCAGGAAATGGCGGCGGCGCGTTTCGTTGAAGCGGCGCTCCAGCTCGGTACCCGCGCAGTCGAGGAACAGCGTGGTGACGGCGATGTCGTCCTCCTCGGTCCAGCCCTTGACCTGCTCGATGATGTCGTCCGGCACGAAGCCACGTGTGCGGCAATCGAAGCCGATGGCGAGCGAGAAAGGCTCGGAACCCGCGCCCACCAGCCGGTCCAGCAGGCGGATGGGGAAATTGTCGATCGCTTCCCATCCCAGGTCTTCCAGTTCGCGCAACGCGGTCGTCTTGCCGGCGCCCAGCATGCCGGTCACGAGCAGGATACGCTGGCGTTCCTGTGGCGCGCGCGCGGCTTTCGATTCGGGGGATGCATCGCCCATGGCGCGCTGCCTTGCGCGCTATGCCAACAAATGTGAACCCCTCGTCTCGTCGGTTGCAACCGCCAGCCCGAACATCTCCAGCGCGGCTTCAGCGCGCAGGGGCAGGGCCGGGGTGTCTGGGTAGAGATCGACCTGCGGCACTGCCTGGCCAAGCAGCATGGCCTCACCATGGCCGAGCGGCAGGCGTTCGGCCTTTGGGGTAAGGTTGACC
>JBARVT010000274.1:0-7591 GCA_049646405.1 Alteraurantiacibacter sp. | reverse complement strand
CCCTGTTGCTGTCCACCACCGCCGCGGCGCAGTCCGTCGCCTCGCCCGATGGCCGTATCACCGCCAGCCTGACAGTGGACGGCGAAGGCAAGCCCAGCTGGTCGGTTTCGCGCGACGGGGAAGAGCTGATTTCGCCCAGCGCGCTCGGCTTCAATCTTGAGAACGAAGACCCGCTGCGCCGCAATTTCGCGGTAGTGGCAGAGGGCACCTCCAGCAGCGATACGACATGGGAGCAGCCCTGGGGCGAGCGGCAGTTCGTGGTCGACCGGCATAACGAACTCGCCGTGACTTTCCGCCAGCAGGACGACATGGCGCGCGAATTTACGGTGCGCATGCGGGTGTTCGATAACGGCGTCGGCTTCCGCTATGAACTGCCCGATCGCGGCGAAATGCGGATCGCGGACGAGCTGACCGAATTCACCATCGCGCCCGAAGGAGAGGCATGGTGGATCCAGGCAGGCGACTGGAATCGCTACGAGTATCTCTACCACAACACGCCCATCGAGAGCGTTGCGGTGGCGCATACGCCGATTACCTTCCGCTTGGAGGACGGCACCCACCTCTCGCTCCACGAGGCGGCGCTTGTCGATTATTCGGGCATGTGGCTGCAACGCATGACAGGCCAGCGCTTCCGCGCGACGCTGGCTTCGTCAAGCCGCGGCGCAAAGGTCGTCCGCGAAGGCGCTTTCGCCACGCCGTGGCGCACGCTGCGCATTGCCGACGATGCCGCCGGACTGGTCGACAACGATCTCGAACTGAACCTCAACGAACCCAACGTGCTCGGCGATGTCAGCTGGGTGGAGCCGGGCCGCTATATCGGCATCTGGTGGGGCATGATTTCCAATCGCTGGACATGGGCGCAGGGCGAACGCCACGGCGCGACGACCGAGCGGGCCAAGCAATATATCGACTTCGCCGCCGAAAACGGTTTTCGCGGCGTGCTGATCGAGGGCTGGGATTATGGCTGGGACGGCACGTGGTTTGGCAATGGCCGCGATTTCAGCTTCACCGAAAGCTATCCCGATTTCGATCTCGAGGAAGTGACCGATTACGCCCGCGAGAAGGGCGTGCGGATCGTCGGCCACCACGAAACCGGCGGCAATATCGCCAACTACGAGGCACAACTCGACGATGCGATGGCGCTGTACGAGCGGCTGGGCGTGGACTGGATCAAGACCGGCTATGTCGCCGATGCCGGCTCCATCATCAGCTGCAACGCCGACATTGCCGATCCTTGCGAAGGGCAGGTGATGGAATGGCATGACGGCCAGCGGCAGGTGCAGCACCATCTGCGCGTGATCGAGGAAGCCGCCGAGCACCGTATCGCCATCAACCCGCATGAGCCGGTGAAGGATACGGGCCTCAGGCGGACCTATCCCAACTGGGTCGCGCGCGAAGGCGCGCGGGGGCAGGAATACAATGCGTGGGGGCCGTTCGGCAGCGGCCCGGATCACGAGCCGACGCTGGTTTATACCCGCATGTTGTCCGGCCCGATGGATTACACGCCCGGCATCCTCAGCCTGAAGGGCGACCAGGATTATCCGCTCGCCTCGACACTGGCAAAGCAGCTCGGCCTCTATCTCGCGATCTATTCGCCGATCCAGATGGCCGCCGATTTCGTCGAGAGCCTGGAGGAGCATCCGCGCGAGATGGATTTCATCGCCAGCGTGCCGACCGACTGGGCCGAAAGCCGCCTGATCGCGGGCGAGGTGGGCGATTACGCCATTTTCGCACGCAAGGATCGAAACTCGGCGGACTGGTATGCGGGCGGTATCAACGATGCTACCCCGCGCGACGTGACGATCGACTTCGCCTTCCTAGAAACTGGCACGACCTACCGCGCCAGCGTGTGGAAGGACGGCGAGGGCGCGACCTACCTCACCGAAGCGCGGCACAATATAGCATATGACAGCTTCGAGGTGCGCGCGGGCGAGGCGCACAGCTTCCATCTCGCGCCGGGCGGCGGTCTGGCGATCCGGCTCGAACCGGCCGGGTGAGGCTCGTCGCGCTCCTACTGGCGCTCGTCCTCGCAGGTTGCGCGAGCGTCCCTCCGGCAGCGGAGAGCCCTGCGCGCTTCGTCGAGATCGAGCGCATGGCGGCGGACGGCCTGCCGGACCAGCGGCTGACCATCTGGTTGCCGCCGGGCTATGACGGGTCGGACAGCCGATACCCCGTGCTGTACATGCATGACGGACACAATCTGTTCGACCCTGCCGTTTCCAATTTCCAGAAGGTCTGGGCGGCGGACAAGGCGATGCTGGAAGCGGCGGCGAGCGGCGCGGTCGAGCCGCATATCATCGTCGGCATCTGGGCGCCGGGCGAGGATCGCTACCGCCAGTACCTCCCCGCGTTCGCGCCCGGCAAGGCCGAAGGCGCGGTGGCAGAAGACATTGCCGAACTGGCGGGTGGCCCGATCATCTCGCAGCATTATCTCGACTGGATCACAGGCTTCCTGAAGCCGACGATCGACGCGCGATACCGCACCCGCACCGGGCCTGCGGATACCGCCATCGCCGGATCGAGCATGGGCGGTATCAATTCCTGCTGGGCGATCATGGAACGACCCGACATCTTCGGCCGCGCAGCATGCGTCAGCTCGCACTGGCCGCTCATCATGCCCGAGGAGGAAGACAGGCAGCGCGGTCAAGTTCTAGGCATGTGGGCCGCCTATATCGCCGACAAACTCGGAGAGCCTGCCGGGCGGCGCATCTGGATGGACCACGGCACCGCCACGCTCGATGCATTCTATCCGCCCTACCAGGCCGCCGTGGACGCGGATTTCCGCGCGGCGGGTTGGGTCGAGGGGCGCGATTTCCGCTCCGAGCAGTATGACGGGGCGGAGCACGAGGAGAATGCCTGGGCCGCGCGCCTGCCCGAAATCCTTGTGTGGCTGCTCGCAAGGGAATGAACGAGGGCGCGCCGCCATCCATCGTCGTGCTTGGCGGCGGCAGCGCGGGGTGGATCACCGCCTGTTTGCTGCATCGTCGTTTCGGCCAGAACGGTAACGCGCGGGGCGGCAAGGTCACCGTCGTCGAAAGCCCGGAAATCGGCATCATCGGCGTGGGCGAGGGCTCCACGCCGCAGTTGAAGGCGATGTTCGATATGCTCGGCATTGCCGAGGCCGAGTGGATGGCCTCGTGCAATGCCACCTACAAGCTCGGCATCCGCTTCACCGGCTGGAGCGAGCGGCCGGGGCATGAGAGCTATTTCCACCCTTTCCCCGGCCCGGTGGACCTGCATTCGGAGCCAGGCTTCGTGCAGAACTGTGCGCTGGCGCGGCGCGGGTTCGAGGTGCCGGCGCATCCCGACGACTGGTTCCTCGCCAGCGTTCTGGCGGAACAGGGCAAATCGCCGCATCCGGCGGAGAGCTTTCCCTTCGCGCCAAGTTACGGGTATCACTTCGATGCACACCAGCTCGGCGCGTTCCTGCGCGAATGGGCCGTGGCGAGGGGAGTAGAGCACCGATCGCTGAAGGTGAAGACTGTCGAGACGACACGCGACAAAACCGTCACCGCATTATCGTGCGAGGGCGGTGAGCGGATCGAGGGCGACCTGTTCGTCGATTGCTCCGGATTTCGCGCCATGATCGCGCAAGGCGCGCTGGGCGGCGAATACCTGCCCTTTACCGAGAACCTGTTCAACGACCGTGCCGTCGTCGTGCCGACCGCGCGGGTGAAGCAGTTCATGCCGCAGACCGAGGCCATCGCCATGCGCGCGGGCTGGCGCTGGCGCATCCCACTCCCCTCGCGCACCGGCAATGGTTATGTCTATTCCTCGCGCCACATCTCGGACGAGGAGGCGGCGGCGGAATTGTTGGCGGCGGTGGGAGAGGTGGAGGCTGAGCCGCGCTTCCTCAAGATGCGCGTGGGGCGCATGAAGGACAGCTGGCAAGGCAACTGCCTCGTCGCTGGGCTGGCGCAGGGTTTCATCGAGCCGCTGGAAGCGACCGCGCTGCACATAGTCATCGCCACCGCGCTCGAATTCGCCGATGCCTGGGAAGCGGGCGGCTTCACCGCGCAGAACCGCGACACGTTCAACGCCAATATCGCCGCGCGCTACGAAAGCATCCGCGACTACATCGTCGCACATTACCGGCTGAACCAGCGGACCGACACGCAATACTGGCAGGATAACGGCGCGAACCAGCTTCTCTCGGATCAGCTGAAGGCGATGGTGACGGCGTGGTTCACGCACAAGGATATGGCGGCGGCGAATGCGGCGGCCTATCGCATCCCCGCCTACGCGCCGCTCAGCTGGCATTGCCTGATGGCAGGATATGGTACCTTTCCGCCGGTCGCAAAGATGCAAGCATTGCCGCCGAACGCCCGTGCGGCGGATGTGGCGGAGACGCGCGCCATGCTGGAGGCGTGCGCGCGCAACTTTCCGCCCGTAGAATGGTGAGCCGTTAAAGCTCCGCCCGCACCGGTGCGTCGTCGCCTTCGGGCAGTTTTTCGCCGCGCCACAGGCGGTGCAACCGGTTGCCGAGAATGTCGCCGGGGCCGGATACGAATTGCGGATGGCCGAAGGTTTCCATCACCCCGTGCTGTTTCGCCAGCGCCTCCCGATCCTGCGCCACAACGGGCCGCAGGAAAGCGCGGATCGCGGCCTGTTTCAACCATGCCGGTGCTACCCCCTTGGGCGTAGAGAAGCGCGCGAAGGGCGTGAAGCTGCCTTCGGTCGCAGGCGTGAAGATCGCGGTGACGCACAGCGTCAGCCGGTCCGCACCCTCCCAGCGTGCCTGCACCGTGGTGGGCGGGTAATAGCGCGAGATGCTGCGCGCCCGGTCGCGTTCGAGGAAGCGCGACATCAGGCCGAGATCGGGCTGTGTCTGCTTGATGGTCATGGCGATCCCGTCGCCGTGGCTGATGACGATGAGGTCCACTGGCAACCGTCGGTCTCGGCGACGGATGAAGCCGTGATGCAGGTGGTTCGTGTGGAAAGGGTCCATCACGTTCTCGATCGCATCGAAGGCGCGGCCCTTCCACGTGCCCTGCTGCCACCAGAAATGGTCGCAATCGGGATTTCCGAAATCGGGCGGGAGCGGCGGCTCTGCAGGCGCGTCGCCTGACAGCGTGACGAAGATTGCACCATGCCGCTCGGCAAGGCGCAAAGGCTGGGCATCGAGCCGTGCATCGTGCCCGTCCAGCGCGCATCCGGGCACGGCAACGCAGCGCCCGGCATGGTCGAACCGCCAGCCGTGATAGCCGCATTCCAGCGCGCCATCGACGATGCGGCCTTCGGAAAGCGGGTAGTTGCGGTGCGGGCAGCGGTCGATCAACGCGGCGGGGCCGTCCGGTCCGCGAAACAGCACGATCGGCGTGCCGCACACGCTCGCCTTGCGCAGCTTTCCGGCGCGCATGTCTCTCGCCAGCGCGACCATGTGCCAGGCATTGCGGACGGCATCGGGAAAGCCGCTCATGGCAGATCCTCCCCGTTCCACTCGATATCGCGCGTCGTCGCGGCGGTGGTGGAGATGCCATGCCGAAGTCCGCTGATGGCAAAGCGCGCGCCGTCGAGCATCGCTCCGAAGAAAGGACGGCGGTCGCCCGGGCGAGCGATGGCGTCGCGGCCCTCGCGCATCGTCTCGCGCCATTCGCCGAGGCGACCTTCGCGCAGCGCCATGGGCAGGCCGAAGACCAGCATGGCCGGCGCGACATGGTGCGGGGTGGGGCGCATGGCGGGCATGGCTACGCCATCGGCGATGGCGCGGGCAAGGTCGCCCGATCCGGCGAGCATATGCACCCCGCTCGTCGCGCGCGGATTGCATTCGATGAGCCACGGTTTGCCGTCCCCATCCATGATGGCATCGCAGGCGAACTGGCCGGTTAGCGCAGTGACGGAGGCAAGGCGGTCGGCTAGCTCGTGCAGCGCATCGTGGCACGGCGCTTCGATAGGCTCGAAGGCGAAGCTCGCCCCGCCGCCGAGCCGCCAGCGCGAACGGTAAGCGCAGAAGGCGGTGAGCACACCACCATGCGCAATGGCGTAGAAGCAGACCTCCTCTCCGCGCACCCTTCGCTGCGCGAGAATGGGCACAGGCAGGTTGGAGAGATCTCGCGCGGAAGGCCCGACGCAGGCGCTCTCGCCAAAGCGGCTGAAACGGGGTTTGAAGACCCACTCCGAACTTTCCATCCGAAGCGCCTGCGATTCCTCGATGGTTTGGATGAAGCGGCTTTCCGGAACGGCAAGCCCGGCGCTTTCGCAAAGCTCGGCGAAGGCCAGTTTGTCGTGCAGCTGGCGAAGCGTGGCGAACCTGGGGGCGAAGAGCTTGTCACCCAGAACCGGCGACCGCGATGGGGCGGCGAGGTGGAACACTTCTTCGCAAACCGGAACGACGAGCGCGGGATCGAGCCGGTCGACCATCGCGGCGATGTCGCGCCGGAACCGCGCAGGCTCGCGAACCGGAGAGGCGTAGCGATGCACGCCCTTCGTCTCCCGCGAAGCCTTCGCCATTCGCGCGCCCGAGCAATCCGCCAGATGCGCCTCCCACCCAGCTGCCACGAAATCGCGCGCAAGGTCGAGTGCGGCAGCGGCCCGCGCGCCGGTGATGAGCACGCGGCTAATCATCGGACCACGCGACCTTGCGCCGCTTGGGGGCGGACCAGTCGGGTGCGACGGCGATGTGTTCGATTGGCACCGGCACGAGCTTGGCGAGGCGGGTGACTGCCTTGGCGACCGCATTCGCCGGAGCCTCCGGCGCGATGCGGAGGGCGACCTTCGCAGATCCGGCCTCCGCTTGCCATGCCACGGCGCCACCGAGCGGAATTTCGACCGCGTCGGTCACTGCGCGCGGGGTGACAATCTTGTCAACGTATCGCCACAGGTCCTGCACGCGCCCGGCGGGCGGCCGAATGACCGTCCCGGCATAGCCGCAAGGGCAATCGGGCGCGGGCGGGTGCTCGATGAAATCGTCCAGCCGCACCCGGATGATCGGCTGGCTGCGGCGATGCAGGTCGGTAACAATCAGCTGCTCGCCTGTCGTGCCGTCGACAGGTTGGAACTCGCATCGAAGCGCGTGCTCGTTCAAGTGCAGCCTGCCCGCCACGCATTGCGCGCCGAGGAAGCCTTCGGTCGCCTGATAGATCGCACGCGGTCGCAAACCGAAATATCTGGCGACGAAGGCGCTCTCTTGCTCGCTCACCGGCTCGCTGCCGAAGAAGAGGTGCCTGAGCGACGGCAGCGCGAGGCCGGCCTTGGCAAAAGCGATGAGGCGATGGGGCGGAGCGATCAGGACGGTCGGATTGTAGCGGGCGAGAGCTTTGGCGGCGTCGTCGGCTGCGCTTCCAAGCGGGAAATGCGCGAAGCCGATGCGCCGTCCGCGCACGTCCGAATAGAGCGCACTGCTGGCCCGCAGATGCAGCGCGATCCGCTGGCGGCGCAGCAGTTCGTGCCGCGGCAGCAAGCGGGCGAGGCTCTGGCCGATATAGTCGGCCCGCTCGGCTTCGCCGGCAACGAACAGACCACGCGCCCCGCCCCCCGTGCCGGTGGACCAGCCTGCGGTGAGCGCGCCGGTGGCTTCGCCGCGCTCGGCAGCATCGGCCTTTGCGACAAGTTCGTGATGCGACAGGCCGAGGCCGTTCCAGTGCCCGTAATC
>JBARVT010000273.1:0-3826 GCA_049646405.1 Alteraurantiacibacter sp. | reverse complement strand
GCGGATCGGCGGCCGCGTCTCCGCCTGGCGCAGCGTTCTGGCGGAGGCGGGGCTGATGCCGCTGTCGCTCGACCTGTCGCGCGGCGAAGCCAACACGCTGGCCGAACAGCTCGAAGGCGGCTTGCTGCCCAATGCGGAACTCAAGCGATGAGCGAGGAATTCACCGACCAGCCAGGCACCGGCACCACGGTCAATCTCAGCCTGATCAGCCACACCAATGCCGGCAAGACCACGCTCGCGCGCACGTTGCTCGGTCGCGATATTGGCGAAGTGCGCGACGCGGCGCATGTTACCGATCTCGCCAGCGGGCATGTGCTCGTGCAGGCGGGCGAAGATACGCTGATGCTGTGGGACACGCCCGGCTTCGGCGATACCGCGCGCCTCCTCCAGCGCCTGCGCATGAGCGGCAACCCGATCGGCTGGTTCCTGAACCAGGTGTGGGACCGCTGGCGCGAACGCCCGCTCTGGTCGAGCCAGCAGGCGGTCAAAAACGCGCGCGAGCAGGCCGATGTCATCCTCTACATGGTCAATGCGGCGGAGGATCCGGCGGCGACTTCGTATGTCGCGCTTGAAATGGAAGTGCTGGAATGGATCGGCAAGCCGGTGGTGGTGCTGCTCAACCAGCTCGGCCCGCCGCGCGAGGACGTGTCGGGCGAGGTGGCGCGCTGGCACGATATCGGCGCACCTGGCCAAGTGGCGGCGACCCTCCCGCTCGACGCCTTCGCCCGCGTCTGGGTACAGGAGGGCGCGCTGCTCGAAGCGGTGGAGCCGCTGCTGCCGCGCGAGAAGCGCGAGCCGATGGAGCGACTGCGCACCCGCTGGCACGAACTCAACCGCGAACGCTTCGACGCCAGCATGACGGTCCTTGCCCGCTATCTCCTGCGTGCTGCCTGCGACCGCGAGCCGGTTGAGGATGCCGGCTGGCAAGGTAAGCTTACCGCCGCCGTGGCGGGCCGCGAGAAGGGCGATGCCGCGGCAGGCAAGGCGATGAAGGCGCTCGGCCTGAGGCTGGCCGAAGCGACCGCCGCCTCGACCGACGAGCTTATCCAGCTGCATAACCTATCGGGCCGGGCGGCGAGAAAAGTCCTCGACCGCGTGTCGCAGGATTACGCGCATAACGAAAAGATCACCGAAGGCGCGGCGGGCGCGCTGGGCGGCCTACTTACCGGCGCGGCGACCGGCCTTGGCGCGGATGTCATGGCGGGCGGGCTCACGCTCGGCGGCGGAATGATCGTCGGCGGCATTCTCGGCGCGCTCGGCGCTACGGCTGCTGCCAAGGGTATCAACATGGCGCGCGGCGAGGAGGGCAACACCGTGCGCTGGGCCGAGGATTTCTACGAGCGGCTGATCGTCACCTCGCTGTTGCGCTATCTCGCGGTGGCGCATTACGGGCGCGGGCGCGGTGACTGGGACGAGGGCGAACATCCGCCGCACTGGCAGGGCATGGTCGAGAGCGCGGTGGTCGAGCGCCGCGCCGGTTTTGCCGACATCCGCAAGGCCTGCCGAAACGAGGACGCCGTCGTGCAGGACCGGTTGGCGGCGTTGCTGCGCGAGACGGGGCTGGACGTGCTCGCACGCCTCTATCCCGATGCTGCCGCCGGGCCAGCTGCCCGGCGAAGCTCCAGTCAGGGCACTTCGAACTCCGCCAAGTAGAGCTCGCCGTCGCCGTCCAGCACGAAGAGGCTGCTCGAGAACGCGGCCATCGCTTTCACATTGTCCAGCGATCCGGACGTGGGCTTGAGCTCTCCGCGAATCTCTCTCGGCTGTACCGAACTGGTGATGTCGCCGTTGCGAATATCTGCCGGGTCCACGCCGAAAAACCGCCCGTCGCTGGTCACGAGCAGGAAATTCCCAGCGATGCTGGCAAGGAAAGATTCGTAATAGACCATCGCGCGGAAGAGGCCATGGCCCGATCCCTGCCGGTCGAATTCGAGTACCGGATCGAGAAACGGTCCCATACCCCCGGCGCGCACTTCGTTGCGCCCTTCGCGGAACGGCCAGCCGAAATTCTGCCCCGTCGCCACGCGGTCGAACAGGTTGATCTCGTCATAGCGCGTCTCGCCCGAGTCGAGCACGAAACCCACACCGTCGAACAGCGATGCGCCGACGGGATTGTGCAGACCCTTGGCAAGCGTCACGACGTTATAGGTCGTCGGGGCTGCGGTCACCGGCATGATGCGCACGAGATTGCCGAGCATCGTGTCGAGCTGCGCGCGGTCGGGATTACCGCCATCGCTCGATAGAAAGAACACACGCCCGCCCGTTCCCTTGACGATCGATCCAGAAACCAGCGGCTCCTGCGCGGCGGTGATGCTTTCGCTGCGATGGACCGCGCGGCTCACCCAGACACCGATATTGGGCGAGGTGAACGTCTGCAGGACTGCCTGCCGCCCGGCAGCCGTGCGCTGTGTCAGCAGGGCATGGATGACCAGCTGCCCGGTATTGTCCCATTCCGCCGCAATAGCCTTTACCCGTGGCTCGTTGACGGAAATCCCGGAAAACAGGTTTCCTGCCGGACGCGGTTCGAGAGTATTGGTCTGCACCTCGAAAAGATCGCCATTGGCCCGCGCGACATAGAGGGGGCCGAACTCGATCCCCGACATCGCCACGACATCGCCGAGGCCGATCGCAATGCGCGTCAGCACAGCCGCGTCCTGCTCGTTGCCGACGGTGATCGTCTGCGTCTGGGTGGCGGTGGCCTTGCCGTCGGTGACCGAAACCCGCACCTCGTACACGTTGTTGTCGTCGGCATCCGACGGGTTCTCGAAATTGAGCGCATTTGTGAGCGTCACCTCGCCCGTGGTGCTGTCGATGGAGAACAGCGCAGCATCCGCGCCGCCGCTGATCGAGAAAGTCAGCCGGTTTCCGTCGGCATCGTTGGCGAAGACCTGGTAGATGATGCCGCTGACATTCTCCTGCACACTGATATCGCCGTCCGACGTGATTTGCGGGGCGTTGTTGGTGGGCGGCGGAGGCGTCGGTGTCGGCGATGGGCTGTCGCCCCCTCCGCAGGAAGCAAGCATGGCGGCAGCGCCCATGGCGGACACGAATTTCCGGAAAGTCATTTTGTGGCGAACCCCTCAGTCCCCGATTGCACTGGAATAGCTGGGTTCGCAGGGCCGTCAACGGCCATGTGCTCCTTGTCCTGGAATGTCAGATTCCGAAGGCTTTGAGCACCGCATCGAATGCCCCTTCCAGTCCGCCGCGCACGCCCTTGCGGCGGCCCGCCATCGGCGCTTCCTCGATCACCAGCACGCCCGGTTCGGCGGCGTCGGTGTCCGCCACCCGGTCGAGGAAAAGTGGTTCGCGGCCAAAGAAATAGGGGAGGAACGTCTCCGTCCGCGTGACGGTGTAGGCGGTGTGCGCGGAGAAGCCGACGAGCTGGTCCTGCCCGAAGCGGCGGCCCGCTTCCGCCTGTTCGACCTTCACGCCGCGTCCGCCTTTCACGATCAGCGCACCTGGGCCGTAGAAAACAAGGTAGCGCAACTGGAAGGTCAGCCATGCATGGAGCGATAACAGCCGCCAGCGGCTGCGGATCTGCATCGGCTTGCCCACCGGCTGGACCACGGCGGCGAGCGCGCGGGGCTGCATCACCATGGCGCCGCCCGACGCGAGGTCGATCCGCGCGATCTCGGCGAAGGGATCGTCGCGTGCGGAAATCCCGAAGCGCAGCCCCTCGCCGCGCCCGCGCGTCAGGAACGCCATGCCGCTGGCGAGGCTGGTGAGCGGGTTTCGCCAGTTGAGCAGCCACCTTGTGCGCATCTCCGCGCCCGCCGGGCTGGACTGGAGATAGCTTTGCCGCACGAGCAACTCCTCGCCCTTGCCC